>CAZBPR010000085.1:0-13343 GCA_964493825.1 uncultured Dactylococcopsis sp. | reverse complement strand
GATTCTGGCTTTGTTGTTGCTGTAAGGTCGTTGTCATTTTTGGATATGAGTCCGTTTGAGATGGAATAAGATATATAATTGCTTGGCTTGTTTGATTAAAGCCTTGAAACAAAATTAACCCCTTTGTAACAAAATGTCAAGTTTTGTTAAGCCCTTTGTTAGAACAATCTTCTTTCATCCTGACCGTGCAACTTCTCTCCTCAGAAGTATCTGCAAGCGACTGGACATGGAGGGAGTCTCAACCCATTCTTTGGGATTCCCCTATGAGTGATCCCAGAAATTTTAGGGGATCATTCCTCAAGCGTTCTACAAGGTTATTTAGAAGTGACACCCAAGTGTGGGGGCAGCATCATATCATCTCTATCGCTTTATCTCCCTGGTTCGGTCATTACGACTGATTCCCTATTGTTAAGCTATCGTCATTAAAATTTACAATTTGTTACACTTTTAAAAGTAAAGCAAGTTAGAAAATCTTTGACAAGGTAATCATTTCCAGAGAAATGCTTACTTTCTTCTTTGCAAATCTAGTCGGAATTACTGATTTATGTTTCCAAATCTTTTTAAGGCAACTCAAGAATATTGGCGCAAACTAGATGAACTAGAATCGGCTTATCAGCAAGATCAAATCTCACTCGAAGAGGTTGATCGCAGAGTATCGGAATTAATAGCAGAACTGGCTCAAGAACGTCGTTCTACTTTTAACTATATGAGATACCTATCACAAAATTGGCTAGCTGAACACAAAAGCAATCTCATCGGTATAGGCATCGTAATACTTGCGATCTATGGCTGGATCGTAATTAACTGACAAACCTGGTGTTGCAAACCTATGAACCGGGTTCTATTGGCATTACAATCTATGGAGAGCCGTGAGGCTTTTTTATCTGATGAATCTCATCGAATTCGCTTTGTTTATGTTCCGAAACATACCTCTTGGCTTAATCAAATTGAGTGTTGGTTTTCTATCTTAGTCAGGCGTTTACTCAAAAGAAGTAGTTTCCGTTCAACTGAAGAGCTATCCCAAAAGATTCTCAATTTTATTGATTACTTTAATCAACATTTTGCCAAGCCCTTCGTTGGGAAATTTAAGGGCTTTAACGATCATGAATAACTGACGGCTTATTTCTGCCAGGCTGCACTAGGTATGACACATTAAGAACAAAAATGCCAACTTAATAAAATTCTTCTTCTAAAATTGTTGAAATTTCTTAAGCCAAATGCTCTCCTCTTAATTAACCTGATTTTTTGATTGATTCCCTCCAAACTCGGCTAAAGGTATGCCGAATCCATTAGCTCAAAGGCAACATTAACGGTTGACCCAAGATGCGAATGTCATACCATTTGCCAGATCATTTGCTGCCCTGCCCCTAAAGGAACAAGTCCCGATTCCATCAATGGAACTTCATCAGGAACGCGCCAAGTCGTTTTGGATAAGGTAACTCGCTCGGTATTGCGCGGCAGTTGATAAAAATCGGGACCATAGAAACTAGCGAACGCTTCCAGTTTATCCAGCGCTTGCATACTTTCAAATGCTTCGGCATACAACTCAAGGGCGTGCAACGCCGAAAAGCATCCGGCGCAGCCACAGGAACTTTCTTTGCTGGTGCGGGTATGAGGGGCACTATCGGTACCGAGAAAAAACTTCGGATTCCCCGATGTTGCTGCTTGCAACAAAGCCTGACGATGCTCTTCCCGTTTCAAAATAGGTAGGCAATAAAAATGGGGACGCAGACCGCCTTTGAACAGGGCATTACGGTTAAATAACAAATGTTGGGGCGTAATCGTTGCCGCGATCGCGCTGGCAGATAATACATACTGCACCGCATCAGAGGTGGTGATATGCTCAAGCACCACCCGCAGGTTGGGAAATCGTTGCTTGAGGGGAATTAAATGTCGCTCGATAAACACCTTCTCGCGATCAAACGTATCAACATCGAGATCGGTTACTTCCCCGTGCAGTAATAATGGCATATCTACCTGCTGCATCGCTTCAAAAACGCGATCGCACTTGCGAATATCGGTCACACCGGAGTCGGAATTGGTCGTTGCCCCGGCTGGGTAGTATTTAACTGCTTTGATAAACTGGGATTCCTTCGCCCGGAAAATCTCTTCGGGGCTGGTGTTGTCGGTGAGGTAGAGCGTCATCAATGGCTCAAACGGTTTGCCCTCTGGAATGGCAGCGAGGACGCGATCGCGATAGGCGGTTGCATCCGCAACTGAGCGGATCGGGGGCTTCAGGTTCGGCATGACGATCGCGCGGGCAAACTGGCGCACCGTGTAGGGCAGAACCGCTTTCAGTGTTGCACCGTCGCGGAGATGCAGATGCCAATCGTCAGGTCGGGTAATGGTGAGCTTTTGCATTTTTTCATTATAAGATGAAAACAAGGGTTACTCTATGTCCGATGAGTAGAGATAAGAAGTTTGGGAAAATGGTCAAATCGGTGATGAAGCATAAGAAGCGGTAATGTACTTAACAAAGGCAAGTTCCTCCTTGCTGGTGTTATATGAGCATTCGCAGAATTCACCCCCCTAATAACTACCCAAGGATCAATAATGGAATTCCGAGCCTACAAACCAAGCGATTCATCAGCTATAGAAAGCCTTTTTGCTTCGGTGTTCTCCCAGTCTGAAGGTGAGCAAGAAGGGAAACTGATCGGCAACCTGGCAAAGGAATTGATTGCCACGACCAACAGTCGAGATCTGTATGGATTTATTGCTGTTGATGGGGAACAGATGGTTGGCGCGATCTTCTTCAGTCGGCTGACCTTCGAGAGTAATATAGATGTATTCATCCTAGCTCCTGTTGCCGTTCGTACTGAAGATCAAGGAAAGGGAATCGGACAAGCCTTGATTACTCATGGCCTTTGGGAATTGAAGCAAAACGGTGTCAGGGTCGTGACGACATATGGAGACCCTGCCTTCTACTCTAAAGTAGGGTTCCATCCCCTTTCGCAGGATCTGATCCAGGCACCGCTTGCGCTTTCCCACCCGGAGGGATGGCTGGGGCAATCCCTCACCCATGATTCAATAGAGCCAATACCTGGCTCCTGTTCCTGCGTGAAGGCATTAGACCATGCTGCATACTGGTGAAGAATGAATGGTAGTCCGGTCACATAAAAAAGGTATACAGCGATTGCTGCGTCCATGCTTCACTTCTTCATTATTTGGTCATTTCTTGATCTCGCTCATGATTCACCTGCAGCATTTAAGACATCTGCATATAGTTGGCTACTCATTCGGAAATTGGCTTGAATGACTAAATCATTCATTATGGGTTTAACAGCGGTAATTAGTTTTTGGCGTTTTGCTAATAATAGAATTCCTAAGACTCCAGTGATCTTTAAGCCCAAATCTTTCGCAGCTTGTCTTCCCAGCCTTTGATCAATTAGCAATCGGATTGCTTTGACTTCCACTGCAAGCGCGATCGCTTCAGCCTCTCCAATATTGAGGCGAGTTCCTAACTCATCAACCAACTCTCGATTCTGTACTGACTGAATTTCCATCCAAGTTGCTGATTGAACTGCTGTTATCACAGTTTCACCAGCCCTTTCATCCAGTCATTCCTCATTCACCGCACATGGAATCAGAATCCTCCCATAGATTTGTTGGATTAAGCTTAGTTGCCCAACCTTCGCCAAATTTGAAATGGGTGAGGTGTTACTTACACTGATCACGACTAGTCCGTTTCTCGTAGAGCCTTGAGATCTTCCTGAAACTCAGCAACATCATAATGGATGCAAATCCCTCGATCAGCCAGCAACTTTTGAAACTGCATCCGATGCATCCCCATCAATTCACTAGCTTTTCCCAAACTAATTTTGTCTTGGCGAAATAGCATCAGCACAATTTCTAGAAATAGCTCGTTTTCTGAAAAGCCACTCGCTTTTAGTAGGTCGTCCGAAATAACTAAACTCATGGTTGTGATCTCAAACTCTTCAATCTCTGCTTAGATCGTAGCAGCAATTGAGTCTAGCCCTTGTAGCGTTGCAGCATAAGGCTTGTCCCCTCCTTAGTTGTTCAGATCAGTCGCGATTGGTCAAGAGAGCAACTTGCTTGGCTTATTTCTCTGGGATGCTGTTTATGATGGAAAATAATTTAAGAAAATCTGATGAGTGTTCAATTGGATTCATCTTCTTACCATGCCAGCGCTGACCATGAAGTCATAGAACGTTTGGGCAGCCGTGCCAAAGAGGGGTTAACCCCTGAGGAAGTCGCTCGTCGCTATGAAGAGTATGGCTGGAATGAATTGCAGTTTCAGCCTGGAAAACCGGCGTGGCTTAGGTTCCTCCTGCAATTTAATCAGCCTCTCCTTTATATTTTGCTCCTGGCTGGGGCGGTGAAGGCATTTTTAGGGTCGTGGACGAATGCCGGGGTAATCTGGGGCGTGACCTTGATCAATGCGATTATTGGCTATGTGCAAGAAGCAAAGGCAGAAGGCGCGATCGCGGCTTTAGCAAACGCTGTCACCACTGAAACCACGGTTTTGCGGGAAGGACAACCCCTGCGGATTCCCTCGCGGGATCTAGTGCCGGGGGATTTAGTGATGTTGACATCGGGGGATAAAGTGCCGGCAGATTTGCGGTTGCTACAGGGACGCAACTTACAGGTGGATGAATCCGCCCTGACGGGGGAATCGGTTCCTGTTGAAAAATCTGTCCAGGTGCTGCCTGCCGATACCCCCCTGGCTGAACGGTGCAACATGGCTTATGCAGGCAGTTTTGTCACCTTCGGACAGGGACAGGGCATCGTTGTCGCCACTGCCAACGCTACTGAGATGGGGCAAATTTCGCGATCCATGGAAAAGCGCGTCAGCCTCAGCACACCGCTAACTCGGAAGTTTGAGAAATTTAGTCGTACCCTGCTCTATGTGATTTTGATTCTGGCAGCTTTCACCTTTGTGGTGGGGTTGGGGCAGGGAGGATCCTGGATTAATATGTTTGAGGCAGCGGTTGCCCTAGCGGTCAGTGCGATTCCCGAAGGCTTACCGGCGGTGGTGACGATTACTCTCGCGATCGGGGTGAACCGGATGGCGAAACGCCATGCCATCATTCGCAAATTGCCGGCAGTAGAGGCGTTGGGCAGTGCGACGGTGGTTTGTTCGGATAAAACGGGGACGTTGACGGAAAATCAGATGACCGTTCAGGCGATTTACGCAGGGGAGCAACACTATCGCGTCAGTGGTGGGGGCTACAGTCCTAAAGGCGATCTTACCCACGTTAGCAACGGCAATGAAATCGTGATGGATGCAGTTGATCTGCCACCGGCGTTAGCTCAATGTTTAATCGCCGGTATTCTCTGCAACGACTCCCAGCTCAAAAAAACGGGGACAGATTGGGCAGTGGTAGGCGACCCAACCGAAGGTGCCTTGATTGCGGTCGGGGAAAAAGCAGAGTTGAGTCAAGCTAAACTCACGAGTGCAACCCCGCGCATGGATGCCATTCCCTTTGAGTCTGAGTATCAGTACATGGCAACGTTGCATGATGCTCAACCGCGAATGATTTACGTGAAGGGTTCGGTGGAGGCGATCCTGTCTCGGTGCACCCAGATGCTTAATGCTCAGGGACAGTCAATCGCGCTTGATGCTGTTCAGATTAAACAGGAAGTCGATGCCATGGCAGGGCAAGGATTACGGGTGCTTGCCTTTGCCCAAAAAACGGCAGCAACCCATCAGCACGCGATCGACCATGAAGACATCGCCTCCGATTTGGTTTTTCTGGGACTACAGGGCATGATTGATCCGCCCCGTCCCGAGGCGATCGCAGCGGTTCATGCTTGTCAGTCAGCAGGGATTCAAGTCAAGATGATCACCGGCGATCACATTGCCACAGCCCAGGCAATTGCCCAACGGATGGGAATTCAAACGCCTGCTGGGGTTGTTGCCTTTACCGGGCAACAGTTAGCCCAAATGAGTGAATCGGAGATTCACAATGCTGCCATTGAGGGGTCTGTCTTTGCTAGGGTTGCCCCAGCCCAAAAGCTGCAACTGGTGGAAGCCCTCCAGTCCAAAGGCAATATCGTTGCCATGACGGGGGATGGGGTCAACGATGCCCCGGCGCTCAAGCAGGCGGATATTGGTATTGCGATGGGCAAAGGCGGGACGGAAGTTGCCCGTGAATCCGCTGCGATGCTGTTGACGGATGATAATTTTGCCTCCATCGAAGCTGCGGTGGAAGAAGGACGCACGGTTTACCAGAATTTGCGTAAGGCGATCGCGTTTCTCCTGCCGGTGAATGGCGGGGAATCGATGACAATTTTGATTAGTGCCTTGCTGGCGCGGGCGTTGCCGATTTTATCTCTGCAAGTCCTCTGGCTGAATATGATCAACTCCATTACGATGACGGTTCCCCTTGCCTTTGAACCCAAATCTCGGGGGTTAATGCAACAACCCCCCCGTAACCCCAATGAACCCCTCCTCACCCCAAAACTATTCCGTCGCATTCTGGTAGTATCTGTTTTTAATTGGATTCTGATTTTCGGATTGTTTGAATGGGCGCGGACCTCCACAGGGGATATTGCGGTGGCACGAACCATGGCGATTCAAGCCCTAGTTGCAGCCCGCATTGTTTATTTGATCAGTATCAGTCAGTTAGGGACAAACATTGGTCAATATTTGCGCGGTCAGACGAATGGGATTGCAAATGCCCCAATTCTGCTTTTGGGAATTGCCGGTGCCATCATTTTGCAAGTGCTGTTTAGTCAGTGGAGTGTGATGAACATCCTGTTTGAAACCGCACCCCTGACCTGGAACCAATGGCTGATTTGTCTGTTGCCGATGCTGCCAATGATTCCAATCGCACTATTGGCAAATTGGATTGATCCACCCCAAGCCAATGCCACAGAAAATCATTAATATAGGAGTTTTCACGCTCATGAGGAATATTTTCAAAGGGGTCATTGAGCGTTTTGATCGCAGTCATATTATTGTTAAAAATTTAACCCAATAATTTGCTCAATTCCTGCTAGGGAATCACTAATTCTTAGATTTCAGGATACTCTCGGCGCTGATTGACAATAGTTATCAATAAAGCTATACTTTACTTTATTGAGTTTTAATTGCAATAAAAAATCCCTCTTGTTCGTCTTCATGAGCCAGGAATGCCATGAAATATTCCCTTACCAAAGGAGTTCTAGGGAATTCCTTACTGATAGTTAATCGTTCTCAAATAATAATAGTGTTGATTAGTTTAGGGTTGTTGCTAACTTTGGCATTGTCCCTGTCTATTGGTTCTGTCTCTCTATCCTATCGTGAAGTGTGGCAAGCCCTGTTACAGCAAGGGGATCAAACCCATCAAATTATTATTTGGCAATTGCGATTACCCCGTGTTTTAGCAGCGTTTACCGTCGGTGCAGCCTTAGGAACCTCAGGCGCATTATTACAGGGAATGCTGCGGAATGCTCTGGCAACCCCTTTTCTGTTGGGAATTTCCGCAGGAGCAGGGTTAGTCGTTGTGTTATTAATTACATTAAATCAGTTCCTTTTTCTCATCCCGATCGCGGCTTGGGTCGGTGCCATCTTTACCACTAGCCTTGTCTATCTTTTGGCACGAAGCGGTAATGATATTCGAGTAGAGCGTCTAATTTTAGGCGGTGTTGCAGTGTCTTCGCTCTTTGGCGCCATTCAAACTACATTACTACTCTTATCGGAGGATGGACGTATTCAAAAGGCGCTGAATTGGATTGTAGGCAGCCTCAATGGACGAGGTTGGTCAGAATTAACGCTATCTGCTCCTTACATTTTGGTGGCATTAATCATAGCTTGTTTACTATCTCGTTCTCTCAATGTTTTGAATCTGGGAGATGAGTTGGCAGTGGGGTTAGGAATTTCCTTGGCGCGATCGCGCTTATTAATTGGGGGCACAGCAACCTTGCTCGCTGCGAGTGCGGTGAGTATTGCGGGATTAATTGGGTTTATTGGTTTATTAGTTCCCCACGGGGTGAGATTTCTGCTGGGAAACAACGATTATCGCCTGTTAATTCCTCTTTCTGCGGTGGCAGGGGCGGTGGTGCTATCGTTAGCCGATTTGCTTTCTCGCATGGGTGCGGTGGAGTTACCGGTGGGGGCTGTCACCGCGCTAATTGGGTCGCCTTTATTTGTTTGGCTGCTGTATCGTCGTTCGTTTTGAAATCGCGCCGGAAAACTGTCTATCAAAAAGCAGGCTACCGTCGTATTTTTTATGATTGCCGCTTGGGTCTATTTGTTGAGAGAAAATAGCAATAATATCCGAGTGGTTCCTGTATCGTTGTTCTTTTGGAGGATAATTTGATGCCGTTAAAAGTTATTAGGCTTTGCGGTGGCTATGGTTCCCAACTCATTTTAGACAATATCAATTTAGAACTGCATTCTGGAGAATGGTTGAGTTTAATTGGAGCCAATGGATCGGGAAAATCTACTTTAATTAAACTCTTATCTCGCATTCTCACACCTCTTGCCGGAACGGTTTTATTAGATGGGAAATCCGTGCATAAATTACCCCCTTTACGAGTCGCGCGATCGCTGGCGATTTTACCCCAACAGCAAGCGATTCCCAGAGGATTAACGGTTGAACAATTCGTCAGTTTAGGGAGAACCCCCCATCAGTCTTGGTATCAATGGGATTTACAAACAGAAGATAAAAAACAGGTAGAAAAAGCAATCGCGGAAACAGCTTTAGACTCTATGCGCGATCGCCCTGTGGAAAGCCTTTCGGGGGGAGAAAGACAACGAGCATTTCTGGCTTTAGCCTTAGCCCAAAATCCCAAAATCTTACTCTTAGATGAGCCAACCACTTATTTAGATTTGCATTACCAATTGCAACTTTTGGAGCTATTAAAAAATCTCAATCAGCAAGGCTTAACCATTATCACCGTGTTACATGAAATTAATCTTGCTAGTCGCTACAGTGACCGGTTGGCGTTACTGAAACAAGGCAAACTTTATGCTGTCGGTGAAGTCAATACTGTATTAACCCGCGAAAATTTAAGAGCCGTATTTGGGGTAGAAGTTGCCATTATAAATACCCCAGTCGGACAACAAATTTATCCCCTTACAGTCAGTGAAGAAAACCATTTATCAACCGTAATTCAGAAAAAATTATGAAGCACAATCAAATCCTTAGTCTCTTAACGCTTTTCCAAAAACAAAATAGACTCAGCCCCGAAAAATTGAGAATTTGGGGGGCTTCTACTGTTTTTTTCTTTTTCCTGTTAACAAGCGTAACAGAAGCAAGTCCCTTACATAATCATCCCTTTATTTCCCATTTTATTGCTCAAAATACCACCGAAGAAGCGTGTGAAGATGAGGAAGAAAGAAACCCTGAGACGGGAGAATGTGAACAAGAATCAGACTATAATTTCGAGGAAGATGTCAACATTGATGATGTGGATTTAGAGATTACGATTACAGCAACAAAAACCCCACGTTTTGTGCTTGACTCTACCGCCTCGATTGTCATTATTGAATCAGAAGTAATTGAACAGCAAGTGATGCGAAGTATCCGAGATTTAGTGCGTTATGAACCCGGTGTTTCGGTAGGAAGAAATCCTAATCGTTTTGGCAATCAAGGCTTTAATATTCGTGGAATTAATGGGAATCGGGTTTTAATTCAAATTGACGGGATTCGCACGGCGGATAATTATGTAGGACGCGGAAGAGACTTTTTTAACTTAGAAACTATTGAACGAGTGGAAATTGTAAAAGGACCGGCTTCTGCGTTATATGGGAGTGACGCGATTGGGGGGGTGGTTTCTTTTATTACTAAAGATCCGGAAGATTATTTAAATATCTTTGGAGACTCAATTTACACGAGCTTTAGCAGCAATTATGGCAGTACCAATGAAGGAAATACGACGACAGGAGTTCTGGCTGTAGCAGATGAAACAGGAACCATAGAAGCCTCTTCTGCAATTACGGTAGCGAATAATTCTGAGTTTAAAAACTTTGGTGAAATTGAAAATAATCCCCAAGATATTGATGAATTTAATATTCTCACCAAACTGGTTTACAATTTGAATGAAAGTAACAGCCTCAAATTAACAGGAGAAGTGCTTAATAGCGACACAGATACAACATTAATTAATGAGGTGGGGAGAACTCCTCTTGATTTTAGCGGACCCCCTGTATTTTTCCAACGAGAAGAAGTAGAAGCAGAAGATACCAGAAAGCGCGATCGCGTTAGCTTAACTTATGCTTATGATAACGACAATGCAAGTTGGTTACAAAAAGCCAATGTGAATCTCTATTTCCAAAATTCCAGAATCGAAGAAGAAAAAACCTCAATCGGGATTCAGCAACCAACGGTTCCTCCCATTAATACTCCCATTGAACGGATTGATAATAATGAATTTAAACAGGAGGTGTTTGGGGGTGATTTACAACTAGAAAGTAACTTCGCGATCGGAAATTCCGATCATCGCTTAGTGTATGGCGCAGAAATTTATAATACCCAAACTTCTCGTCCTCGTGATAGCAGCATTATTGATTTAACTGATGGTAGTATTACCAAGTTTGTCGCTGGCGAAGAATTTCCCAACAAGACTTTTCCTGATACCGATACTTTTCGTTTAGCCCTTTATATTCAAGATGAAATCGAAATCGGTCAGTTTTCAATCATTCCGGGTCTCCGTTGGGATTACTATTCTTTAAATGCTAATGAAGATGATGATTTTGCCCGAATTAATGTGAATAATTTTGAAGTGGAAGATGTCAACGAATCGGCGTTTTCTCCCAAATTAGGAATTGTTTATAAAGCGACCCCAGAACTGGCAATTTATGGTCAATATGCGCGAGGCTTTCGCAGTCCTCCCTACGATGATGCCAATATTGGTTTTACGAACTTTGCCTTTGAATATACCGTTTTACCCAATGGAGATTTAGAACCGGAAACTAGTGATAGTTTTGAAGTTGGAATCCGGGGCGCTTATCCTAGTCTTAATTTTACCTTGGCTGGTTTTTACAATGATTATGATAATTTCATTGATACAGTTAGAGTTGGAACACGACCGAGTGATGGTTTTTCGCAGTTCCAAAGTCAAAACATTGACCAAGCAGAAATTTATGGCTTGGAAGCAGAATTCGAGTATTTTATAACAGGAAGTCAAAGGAACGGCTTGAGTTTAATTACCAGTATTGCTTGGGCGGAAGGAAACAATACATCAGGAGATGAATCTGTTCCTTTGAATAGCATTAATCCTCTTGAAGCAGTGGTTGGTTTACGTTATCGTGCTCCAGAAAATCGCTGGGGAACCGAATTAATTGCCACGATTGTTGGTAAAAAAACACGCATTGATGGTGATGATTTATTTGCACCTGATGGCTACACGATCGTGGATTTAATTGGATATTATAATGTTTCCGATCGCTTGTCGATTAATTTAGGGTTGTTTAATTTATTCAACGAGAAATACTTTGTTTGGTCAGATGTGCAAGGAACCCCTGAAGATGATGAAGATTTAGAACGTTTTGCACAACCTGGTTTTAATGTGGCTGCTAGCGTTCGTTTTCGGTTTTAAAGGAATCCCTCCCTAACCCCCTTTTGAAAGGGGGGAACAAATAACAAATAACAAATAACAAACCATGCTTTATCGAACTTTTTTCTTCACTTTTCTGCTTAGTGTTTCTCTCGTCGCTTGCGGTGTTAATACAACAGACACTAACCCCAATTCCCAAGCAGAAACTACCACAGATACAGACTTAAATCCTGAAACAGAAGCTGAAAAAGTTGTTGCATTGACTTCTTTAACGGCTGATATTATCTATCGTCTAGATGCAACAAAATTAGTGGGAATTCCAGGGAGTCGTTTACTGAAAGAGGATGAACGATTTACAGACTTCCCCACTATGAATGAAGGACGCACACCACCCGATTTAGAAAAAATTGTTGCCCTTGAACCGGATTTAGTGATTGGTGCAGAAGGATTTAGCGACCAAACGTTATCTAAATTAGAAGAATTAGGAATCAAAACAATTGCAACTAATATTGATAGTTGGGAATCTTTAAAAGAAATAACCAAAACACTTGCTAGTGCGATTGGGTCTGATCCGGAACCCTTACTCCAAGAATATGATACCTATCTCCCCACGAATAACACTAATGCTGAAACGAATCCTTCTACTTTAGTTTTAGTCAGTCGCCAGCCCATTCTAGCGCCGAATAAAAATAGCTGGGCTGGCGATTTACTCAGTCAGTTTCCTGTCACGAATTTGGCTGCCCAATTGCAAGGAAGTTCACCGGTTGGCGGTTATGTGACTCTCTCCCCAGAGAAGATTCTTGAATCTAATCCTGATACCCTCATTATTGTTGATCCCAGTCGAGAAGGAATTTTAGAACAACTCAAAAAAGAAGCCTTTTGGAAAAATCTAAAAGCAACTCAGCAGAATCAAGTTTATGTCTTTGACTATTATGGACTGGTTAATCCAGGGAGTTTAGAAAAGATCAAAACGGCTTCTCAACAATTAGAAACAACTTTTAACGATTAACCTTGTAGCAGTTATTCAAGCTGAATATCATTAAACAGTCTCGCTTAATTCATCATTCGTAACTCATTCAGCTTGCTCTGTTTAAGGGGACGATTTCCCTACTGTCGTTTTTGCCTCACGATTGTTTAAGTCCTGCTAGTTTAGTCATAATCGTTGAGATTGTATTTTCGGAATTAACGCGATCGCGAAATCTCAACTTCACTCCTTCCAATCCTTGAACTTTTCCACAATTCTTTGAGTTGACCCGACAGTTTGTAAGTTTCTCAACCTGGATCAATCCAAGGTTTGCCAACACGCCCTTGGTTGCCGAATCCACTTAAAGCATTGGGCTAACCAATGCTTTTTCATTCCAGTGCCTTCCACATCCAGATGTCAGGTCTATTTTTACCATTTGCGTTTGGGACGATTCCTACGATCATGTATCCACATTTCTCATAGAATTCATAAGGATGATTCCTGAGATTCGCGATCTTTTTGATCTCTTCCCAGATGTTGTCCCTGCTAATGGTGACTTGAGAGAGAGAAGTCCTAAATTGTTCATCGTCTGTCCCAAGCACTATTCCGATGATTCCTTTTTCCTTGGCGATTCTCTCTATTTCTTCTAGTAGAGTTCTACCAATCCCTTGCCTTTGATGCTGAGGATCAACCACCAGGGGATGCATTTCCCAGGTCGTCTTGTACATCGGACGTAGCCCAATCCAGCCGAGTAATGTGTTGCCCTCGCAAAGGCCGATACAGACGTTTGGGTCTTGTATACATTCGATTACTTCCTTGCGCGCACTTTCATCGTCGGACCAGGCATAGTTTTCCAGTTCACGGAAGGTTCGTATCAGTAGGTGCGCGGCTTGGGTCATCCATTCCTCTGATTCCGATATTGTACAGAACTGAC
>CAZBPR010000084.1:4345-13394 GCA_964493825.1 uncultured Dactylococcopsis sp. | reverse complement strand
TGGGCAATTCGAGCGTTATCGCGGATTGCAAACCCAGAAGCATTAGAGATTTTATTGGATGCAGCAACCAGCGATTTTTCCCTCAGTGTGCGTCGGGGGGCTGCGAAAGGTTTGGGGCAGTTACGCTGGGATGTTTTACCGCCAGAAGCCAGAGAAACGGCGCAGAGAAAAGTTTTTGAAACGCTGAAGACAGTTGCAACGGATGAGGAATGGATTGTGCGGTATGCTGCAATTGTAGGGTTAGAGTCACTGGCGAAACAAGTTTTTACAGCAGAGATTCAGGAATATTTACAGCAACAACAAGAAGCAGAATCGGATTTAACCGCGCGATCGCGCGCTCAATTTGCTTTACAGAATCTATCCCTCTCCTAAACGGAATCGTTGTTGAAAGCGTCACCAATGTCATTCTCTGTAATCATCAGAAATAAATGTTGTACTTGTGGCGCGATCGTGCTTTCACGAGAATTCATTTTTACTCCTAATTTATTGTTCTGATAAGTAAATTTCTACAGTGTATGTTTCCCAAGTCGCAACTCCAGTACCAAAAAAGTCTTTATCTTCTGTCCAAATTGGGCAGTTTAAAAACAAAGCTGCTGCAATAACTGGCCAATCATCTTCATCTTTACTTGCAATTCGCTTTTTTGCTGCTACCTCAAATTGACTATAGAGATCCTCGTCAAGAAGAGACACAATCTGACTGATTTGTGTCAAAATATCCATCGCCAAATCTGTATCAATATTATGACGCTTTTCTAAGATAATCGGAAGATATTTTTCAGCATCTTGAAAACACAGATCAGGCGTATAAAAAGCAACTTGATTATTATATTGAAGGATTAGTGAATTAATCTTTTTTCCTAGAACAGCACGAATCAGGATATTTGCATCCAGAACCAAAGATTTAAATGGTGTCACAGTTGATCCTGATTCTCTTTTCTCAAAGTATTGAACTCTGCAGGTTGAGCCTCTACAGATTTAGGGTGGGTATAATTAACCTCATCATTTGGATGGTGATTATTTTTCTTTAAATGATTGAACTCTGCAACAATTTCATCTTCTGTTACACCACTTTCTTCTAACATTGTCGCGAGTTGTGTTTGGGCTTTTCTGAGGGCTTCAATCTTATCTTGTTCAAGAGATGGCTGTACAGGAATAAAATAGCCAATTGGTCGCCCGTTAGAAGTAATCGCAATGGGTTGCTGTTGACCAACTGTGTATTTATGAAGATTGGCTCGGAATTCCCGAATCCCAACAGATTGAATTTCACTCATGATTCTACTTTTTTAAACTGTGTATCATGTGTACACAATGATAGATTATAGTCTGTAAATAGGCAAGCATTACACTCTATGCTTTATGCCAAATAATCGCGCTTTTACAAAGATTCATGCTTTTCCTCATTTCTTCTTGCTTGATCATGGTTGTTAATGTGGCTTGGCTCTAAAAAGCTAAAATTAATGTAAGTATTACTGGTAATTTAGCGAAGGCGATCATGTCATTAACATCCCAAGTTGTTCATAGCGATCCTGACATTTTAGGGGGAACTCCTGTTTTTATAGGAACTCGTGTTCCGATGAAAACACTTCTGGATTATCTTGAAGCGGGTGATTCTTTAGATGTGTTTCTCGATCATTTTCCTAGTGTCAGCCGTGAAAGCGCGATCGCGCTGTTAGAGTTAGCCAAAGAAATGCTGAACGCCCATGCGAATCCTGCTTGATGAATTTGCGCCACGCCCTTTAAAACGTGAAATTAAAGATTATAGTTTAGTGAGGTTTCAACTTAACGATGAAATTAGACAGTATATCTTTTGGAGACCGAGTAGCTGAAAACGAATCAAAAGATTTATCCAGTTATTTTATACAAACAGAACAGTGGAATGCTCTTTATAGGGGAAAGGTAGATATAGTACTTGGAGCTAAAGGCTCAGGTAAAAGTGCATTATATACACTACTGTTGCAAAAGGATGAACTATTCGAGCAACAAGGGACTTTATTGATTTCCATTGAAAAACCTACTGGAAAAACAGTATTTTCAGATATTACTAGTCACCCACCTACTAGTGAAAACGAGTTTATCACTTTGTGGAAGATTTACATTTGTCAACTAATAGTAAATTGGCTTAGAAATAATGATTTATGTAAACAGCAAGCAGATGAAGTTGCATCTTTACTGATTGAAGCAGGACTTATAAGAGAAAATAATTCTTTACAAAAATTATTAAGTGGTGCCAAGCAGTTTGCACAAAATTTGTTAGACTTTGAATCTGTTGAAGCTGGAGCTTCTATGGAAGGTAAAATCACAGGAAAAATAACATTTAGAACTCCTTCGTATGATCTTCAAAAAAAAGGTTATAAATCGGTTGATGAACTGCTTGATAAACTGAATAGCTATTTGTCCAGAATTAATAAAAAAGCATGGTTACTTTGTGATCGGCTTGATGTAGCCTTTGATGAAAGCTTAGAGTTAGAACAGAACGCATTACGAGCTTTATTTAAAACATATAGAGATATTGAAGAATATGATAGTATTTGCTTAAAAATATTTTTAAGAGATGATATATGGCGTAGAATAACGAAATCTGGGTTTAGAGAAGCTAGCCATATAACAAGGTCAACTACAATTAGTTGGTCTGATCGTGATTTAATGAGTCTTATAGTTTCGCGAGCACTTAATAACAAAGAGATCGTTGATTTTTATAAATGTAATTCTGAAGAAATTAAAAGTGATTATGACAAACAAGTAAAATTTTACTATAAATTATTTCCACAACAAGTAGATGCTGGTGAAAAGCAGTCTGATACATTTAATTGGATCAAAAATCGTGTCAGAGATGGTCTAAGCAATATTGCTCCTAGAGAAATAATACATTTTTATACTGAAATGATAAAGCAAGAACAAAAGGAACAGGACATTGGAAATAATAAGATAGAGAACTCTAATATTGTTAGTAAAGATTCAATTAAAAACTCGACATATGAAATTTCAAAAGTTAAAACAGAACAAACTATTTTTACCGAATATCCAAATCTCCAGGAATATATAATGGCTTTAGAAAATAATAAAGCAGAACATAATCTCGATACTTTAATGGAAAATTGGAAACTAGAAAGCGAAAAAGCACTGGAGATTGCAAATAATTTGGCAGAAGTAGGTTTTTTCGAGGAACGAACAGCCAAACTTGAAAAAATTTATAAAATTCCTTTTCTATATAGATTTTATCTAAATATTACACAAGGTAAGGCATTCTGATTAAAAATTGATAACACTCTATGATTTATTTACAGGTGCGAATATTTTAAGATTCACTTCCACTCTTAGTTTCCCGTTGTACAATTCCAATAAACGCATCCTCTAAGGAAAACGGAATTAAGCGGTGACTGTAAATCTTTAAATTTGCTTCCTCTAAACGCTGTTCCACTTGCGACCAATTTTCCTCTACATTGTCTAAAACCAGGTGAACGCGATCGCCGAAAATAGCAACGCGCCAACTTGCAAAATCTTCTTTCAAAGTGTTAGCAGTTGCTTCGACATTATTGGTTTTAATTTCCACTAATTGACCCGGTTGTTCGGCTTTAATTTGAGTCGGTGATCCTTGCGTGACCACTTCCCCCGCAACCATGAAGCCCATGCGATTACAGTTTTCTGCTTCTTCGAGATAGTGCGTTGTTACTAAAATGGCGGTTCCCTGTTGGGCGAAATCGCGGATTAAGCGCCAAAATTGTCGTCTGGCTAGCGGATCAACACCAGAAGTCGGTTCATCCAGAAATAAAATTTCAGGTTCGTGCATCACTGACGCACCAAAGGCGACTCGTTGTTTCCATCCACCGGGGAGTTTTCCGGTGAGGGTGTTTTCTTGACCGTCTAAACCGCAAGTTTTCAGTACCCAGTCAATTTTCTCGGAACGAAGTTTTGCGGGTACGCCATAAACCCCACAGTAGAAGCGTAGGTTTTGGAGGATGGTCAGGTCGTCGTAGAGAGTGAATTTCTGACTCATGTAGCCAATGCGCGATCGCGTTTGGCTACTATAAATATTGTCTCGTTGTCCAGCGAGAATCATGTCGCCACCACTGGCGGGAAGTAAGCCACACAACATTTTAATCATGGTGGTTTTTCCGGCGCCATTTGCACCGAGTAAGCCATAAATCTCGCCATATTTGACTTCTAGGTCAATTCCTTTCACGGCTTGGAAGTCACCAAAGGTTTTTTGCAAGTTATATGCACCAATGGCGATATCAACCTCTATTTTTCCATTGCGATGTCGAGGAAAGGGAATAAACGGCGGATCAGATTGGGAAGCGCGGAGGTTACTGACAAAAACGTTTTCTAAGGTGGGTTCGTTGGTTTCAATGTGATTAACGGTAATCTGATTTTCTTCGAGGATGGCTTGAGTTTCTTCGGTTCCTGCCTTGCTATCGTGGGTTAAAATATCAACGCGATCGCCGAAAGATTGGACATCAGCGAGAGTATTTTCTTTCTGGGATATGGTTTCTCGTAAGACGGTTTCTGCTTCAAAGACATCATTACACCGCACTTCTAAACGCACTAAACCTAAACTCTCTCGCAACTGGGATACCGTTCCCATTTGTTGAATTTCCCCATCATAGATTAACGCGATGCGATGACAGCGTTCCGCCTCATCTAAATAGGGAGTTGCTGCGACAATCGTCACCCCTTCTGCTGCGACAGAGGCGAGTAAATCCCAAAATTCTCGACGAGATACGGGATCGACTCCCGTTGTCGGTTCATCCAATAATAAAACTTCGGGATTGGAAACCAACGCACAACAGAGGGCGAGTTTTTGTTTCATTCCCCCTGAGAGTTGTCCCGCGAGACGATTTTGAAAGGGTTCTAACTCAACGCGTTGTAGTAATTCTTGGGCGCGAGATTGAAATTGGCTTTCGGGAACTCTCCGCACTCGGGCATTATAAGCAATATTTTCTGCAATGCTTAAATCAGGATAGAGAGAAAACTTTTGGGTGAGATAGCCGGTTTGTAACCGCACTTCTCTAGGGAAATTTCCTAACACTTCCACGATTCCACACGTTGGTTCCATCACACCCGCGAGAATGTTAAATGTCGTGGTTTTTCCCGCGCCATCGGGTCCAATTAAACCAAAAATCTCTCCTTTCCCCACAGTAAAGTTGATTCCTTTCACCGCAAGAAAGGTTCCGTACTGTTTTTGTAAAACCTCAACACGGATAACCGGGGAAGTAGGCGTGATTCCTTGACCCTCTCTCTCAGATTTTAAGTTACTGTCCAAGTCTTTCAATTCTCTGTGTTCTCTGTGACTCTGTGGTTCAATTTATTTATAGCAATCGTTTTCAGACATGATTAGTCCCTTGATTCGGAATCGAGTATAATTTCGGCATCGGCTGGCATTCCCGGTTTAGCAAAACCTTGGGGATTATCAATGCTGAGTTTCAAACCAAAGACTTGTTGCACGCGATCGCGCTTAAAATAAATATTCTCAGGAGTAAACGAGGCTTCGCTGTCAATGGAACTGACAATGGCTTCTAAAGGCGTATTGGGATCGGAATCCAGATAGACGTTTGCGTCTTGACCGACTCTAATATCACCAATTTGACCTTCGGGAACATATCCCCGCAGATAGACCTCATCTAAATCGAGAACAGTAACAATAATTTTCCCGGCACTCAACACTTCTCCAGGTTCAGCAATGCGATCTAAGATGACCCCCGCAATAGGACTGGTAATATTGAGATCATCTAACTGGGCTTGGGTTCCTTCTAAGTTTGCCTCAGCGTTGGCGACATTGGCTTGGGTGGCTGCGAGGCGCGATCGCGCTTGATCCAGTTGTTGTTGCAATCCTTGTAAGCGTTCCGTGAAAATTTCGGGGTTAAGGGTGCTGGTTTGGGCTTGTCTTAAGGTTCCTCGCGCCACATTAACTTGACGTTGCGCTGCATTCACCGCGGATTGACGGGCTGCGAGGGTCGCTTGTCGGCTTTCCCATTCCGTTTGCGCTTGATCATAGCGTTGCTTTGGAACCACCCCTTGTTCCCATAAGGTTTGAAACCGATCGCGATCGGCTTTGGCGAGTTGGAGTTGGGATTGGGCTTCTGTTTGATTGGCTTGGGCTTGATCCAGTTGCGCGATCACTGCATCTAGGTTTCCTTGGGCTTCTTCAATTCTCCCTTGGGCGTTATCTTGGGCTTGTTGACGACTTAAACGGGTTTCTCGGATGTTGCTTTGAATAACTTCAATCTGTGATCGCGCTTGTTGGACTTCTTGTTGGGTGCTTTTAAGTCTCGCCTGGGTTGCTTTATATCGTGCTTGCAGTTCATCATCATCGAGTTTGGCAATGATCTGATTCATTGTCACGCGATCGCCTTCTCGAACCGTAATGACTTCCACTCGACCCGAAACCGTTGTTCCGATATCCGTTTCATACCCTTCAATCCGTCCACTGAGTTCAATTGCTGTGTCTTCAGTTGAGGAAAAGAAATAGTATCTTACTCCCACTCCCACACCCGCTAAGACTAACGCGAGGGGAATTAAAAATCGTAGTTTGCGCGATCGCGATTGCGGGGAAGGCGTATCTTCCGGGTATGTCGAAGTTTGCTGAACCATTGATTCAAGCCTTTGTACGGACAGTTTTTTTACTCAACCGTATAATTTTCCGCGGGTTAAGAAGGCGTTATCTCTGATTGAAAAGGTGATTGATAAGAGTAAGCCGTCATGAAACATAAAAGTTCGTTGGGATGATGAATTAACGCATCCGGTTGACCTTTTGTTAAAGCAGTAACGGAATTGAATCCCCAACTCACCGCAATAATTTTGACTCCACTTTTCCGTGCTGCTTCAATATCACGAGTTTCATCACCGATATAAATTACTCTTTCTGGAGAAAGCTTTTTTTGGCGGAGTAAGCGTTGAATGATTTTATGTTTTCCTAATAAGTGAAAACTACTTTCAATGAAATTAAAGTAATGTAAAAGCCCATTTTGCCGAAGAAATTGAATAGCATTCTCTTCAGAATTAGAGGTGATAATTCCCAACTGAAATTGATGCGCTTTTAACTGTTCGAGAGCCGCTTCTATTCCTGAAATGGGTTGAATTGTTTTTAGTTCCTGTTTTAGTTCTTGCTTAACACGCTGAATTAAAAAGGGAATTTTCCACCAAGAAACACGTGATTGTTGAATGATTTCTCGGGTGGTTAAATGTTGGTATTGAGCAATTTCAACTGGAGTAAATGGCGCAAAGCCAAATTGTGGGGCTAAACGGTTAGTAATCTGAATTACAGCCTCTTTTGTATCTGCGATCGTGCCATCAAAATCAAAAATAATAATTTGAGTATTCATGCTTAACAGGTTTCGGAGGGGGTTTGAGTCCCATGTTCTTCCAGATTAGCACGAGCATTCCGACGCCACATGTCCGCTTTAATCCGTCGTAGGGCTGATCCCCGCGTTTTTTGATCCCAAGATTCTGCTGGCAATTGGGCTAATTCAACTAAATTGGGTGCTAAATGTTCTGATCGCGGTTGGAAGTCTGCACAGTCTGTTTCTTTAGCAAATCTTTGGTTCCACGGACAAACCTCTTGGCAAATATCACAGCCGGCTACCCAGCCGTTGAGATCGATCTCTTCCGGTAACGTTTCATCACGATTTTCAATGGTGTGGTAAGCAATGCAACGATTCGCATCCACAACAAACGGCTGAGGAAACGCATTGGTGGGACAAGCCTCTAAACAACGCGTACAACTGCCACAATGCTCAGTGTGAGGAGAATCTGGGGTTAAAGGTAAAGTCGTTAACACTTCCCCTAAAAAGACCCAGCTACCATACTCCCGAGTAATCACGTTACTATTTTTCGCAATCCAGCCTAATCCCGCTTGCTGTGCCCAAAATTTGTCCTGTACCGGTCCCGTATCCGAATAATAGCGCGATCGCTGCTCGGGTGCTTGTTCTTGTAGCCAACGGGCGAGGGCTTTTAGCTTTTTCTGCATTACTTTATGATAATCTCGCCCCCAAGCATAACGGGATATTTTCCCCTGTTCTGGATTTTCTGGTTGAGCGTAAGGCGTATAGTAATTGAGCGCAACAGCAATGACTGACTGGACTCCGGGCAAGCACTTTTGTAAATCAAACCGTTTCGGATTATCCATCCATTTCATATCAGCGTGATAGCCAGCTGCTAACCAGTTTTTGAGGCGGGTTTGTGCTTGGATTTGTTCTTGATTCTTGGCAGTAGCAATTCCCACTTTATGAAAACCGAGAGAAGTTGCTTTTTCTTTAATTTGTTCACTGCTTAAAGACATTAGTGATTTGTCATTCGTTTTTTAGAGAAAAGGATTGGAAAAGCTACTATTTTTCAACTGTTTCTCAATCAAAATATTGAGGAAATTCCTCATTTAAAAAATTAACGTATTCAAGGAGTGTAGTATCCTTAATGTTACGGTAGGATAGATTCGGATTGAAAAGTTTTGGCTATTTTGTGAATTCTTGAAGAACCAATCACCAGTGAAAAGCCGTGAATAAGACAGAAGCATGGGTGAATCAACTTCGCCGCCAATTGCAACGGGCTAACTATGCCTATTATTTGCAAGATAATCCGATTATGCAAGATGAAGTGTATGATCGGCTTTATCGCGAGTTGCAAGCCTTAGAAGAGAAATATCCAGAGTTAGTGACACCGGATAGTCCAACCCAGCGCGTGGGAGGTGGTGTTGCTGAAAGGTTTGAATCAGTCAAGCATAATATTCCGCTGTATAGTTTGGAAAATGCCTTTGATTTGGGAGAATTGGCACAATGGGTTGCCCGTTGGCAGAATCAAGTTCCTGACGAAACGGCAGTCGATTATGTTTGTGAGTTAAAAATTGATGGGAATGCCCTGGCTTTAACTTATGAAGATGGAATTTTGATCCGTGCAGTGACGCGGGGGGATGGAGAAACGGGAGAAGAGATTACGAATAATGTCCGCACCATTCGCACGGTTCCCTTACGTTTAAATTTAGAGCAGTCACCGGCGCGAGTGGAAGTGAGAGGAGAAGCATTTCTCCCCCGGAAAACCTTTGAAAAAATTAATCAAGCCC
>CAZBPR010000084.1:1165-4335 GCA_964493825.1 uncultured Dactylococcopsis sp. | reverse complement strand
CCCGTGCCGAAAAAGGAGAAGCCCTCTTTGCTAATCCGCGGAATGCAACCTCAGGGACATTAAGACAACTCGATCCGAAAGTGGTCGCCCAGCGTCAGCTCGATTTTTTTGCTTACACGTTGTATATAGTTGATGAAAATTCCCCCATTCAACCGACGACCCAAGCCGAATCTTTAGACCTTTTAGAAGAGATGGGATTTAAAGTCAATCCCAAGCGGACGGTTTGTCACTCTCTACAGGAAGTGGGGGCATTTTTCCAAGAATCGGAAGAGAAACGAGACCAACTTCCCTACGAAACCGATGGGGTCGTGGTCAAGATTAATTCTTATCGACTCCAGCAGAAACTGGGATTCACGCAAAAGTTTCCGCGTTGGGCGATCGCGCTAAAATTTCCTGCCCAAGAAGCCCCCACCCAGTTAAAAACCATTACTGTTAATGTCGGGCGTACCGGCGCGGTTACTCCCCTTGCCCATTTAGAACCAGTTTCTCTGGCGGGAACCACCGTACAACGGGCAACTCTACACAATACCGATTTTATCAACGAGTTAGATGTCCGCATTGGCGATACGGTAGTGGTGCGCAAAGCGGGGGATATTATCCCGGAAATTGTCCGCGTGTTGCCTGAGTTACGTCCGGAAGAGGCAGCACCCTTTATCATGCCCACACACTGCCCAGAATGTGGGTCGCCCTTGGTGCGCCCAGAAGGAGAAGCGGTCACGCGCTGTGTGAATGTCTCTTGTCCAGCAATTTTACGTGGGAGTCTGGTCCATTGGGCTTCTCGGGATGCGATGGATATTAATGGATTGGGGGAGAAGCTGGTCGAAAATCTGGTCAGTCAGGACTTAGTTAAATCGGTCGCGGACTTATATCACCTAACGGTTGAGCAACTAACTGAGTTGGAACGGGTGGGCAAACAACTGGCGAGTACGATTGTTAGCGCGATCGCGCAGTCGAAAACTCAACCTTGGTCTCGCGTGTTATACGGCTTAGGCATCCGTTACGTGGGGAAAGTCAACGCCGAAACTTTAGCAGTGTATTTCCCAACTGTGGAACAATTAGCAGCAGCTAGTGTGGAAGACTTAAAAGCTGTAGAAGGCATTGGCGATGAAATTGCGCGATCGGTTCATCAATGGTTTAGAATCGAAGCCAATCAAGCCCTTGTCCAACAATTACAAAATGCTGGATTGAATCTCCACTCAGAGGTTCCAGAAACATCTGCTTCCGATACCACTGCCCAAATCTTTGCTGGGAAAAAGTTTGTGCTGACGGGCAAACTGAGTAGCTTGACTCGTAGTGAAGCCCAAACACTCATTGAACGCGGTGGCGGAAAAGTCAGTTCCTCTGTCAGTTCTAAAACGGATTACGTTTTAGTCGGCGAAAAAGGCGGGTCAAAACAAAAGAAAGCAGAAGAACTCAATATTCCGCAACTAACAGAAGCAGAATTCCAAACCATGCTCACAGAAGCAGATTTGATATAGCGCTTGGTCATTAGTCATTAGTCATTGGTCCACCCTCTCTCCTTGTCCCTTTGTCTCCCCTTTCTCCCAAATCAATCTAGAAAACGTTTTGTCACTTTTTTATGGCGTTGCAATCAGCTGTAAAATGCGATCAACGTTGTCCCACTCGCCAACAATCCGGCGCACGGGTTCGGGATACAAGCGTACCAAGGTGGGAGTCGCAGAGACTTGATTCAACTCCGCCTGTTCTGGATGCTTCATAATATCTACTACCTTTAAGGTGTAAGAATTGCTGAGTTTTTGTTCTAACAAGCGATGCAACGTTGTCAAGGCTTCGGTTGTCCCGTGAGACTGTCCGGATACAAATAAGCGTAAAATGTAGCTGGTTGGGGCATTCACTGCCGATTCAGCTGATCGGGACTGGCTTTGCCAGGGAACCTTACTCAATCGTAGTGACTCTAGATTCACCACCAAATCATGATGTTCCCAGAGTTGGGGAAATTGTTCGCGATAGGTTTCAATAATTCTTGGGTCACCATATCCTTCTTGCCAAGGTAATACCGTCCACCGCTGTTGAATCCCAAAAATCGCATTCAGGAGGGGTTGATAGCGTTGGACTAAGGGGTAAACTTCACAAGAAACTTGGGTTCGGTTCCGTGTCGGATCAAACCACTGATCCAGGGTTGCAGTATAACCCGGCACAAGAAAATGGGGAGATTCAGGAAGATTCAGTAACTCCTGTAATCCTTCACAAAGGTCAAGATGCCAGCGTTTGCTTTTATCGGCATCAAAACCATAAATGAGATCTCCCCCTGGTGTAAACAAAGCAATTCCTTTATAGGATTGATCCTCAGTCATTATTGATTGCTTAAACTCGTCCGCGGAGCATTTGCGCCATTTCATTGGGAGAAGGTGACCACTCCAGAGCGGTTTCTTCGCTAATTCGTCCTTCTTGATACAGTTGATAGAGAGATTTATTCATGGTGATCATGCCATCATATTCTCCATCAAGCATTAATTCCGTGATTTCGTCATATTTGCCATCCCGGATATATTCTTTGACGGTTTCTGTATTAATCAGAATGTCATGG
Source organism: uncultured Dactylococcopsis sp. (assembly GCA_964493825.1). Taxonomy (GTDB): domain Bacteria; phylum Cyanobacteriota; class Cyanobacteriia; order Cyanobacteriales; family Rubidibacteraceae; genus Halothece. The sequence continues at coordinate 1,787 of CAZBPR010000084.1, read as the reverse complement.
AAAGCAGCCCGCTTGCCATCCGTAGTGCGACATAACCCTTGGGAGATGACTGACACCAGCGATTCTGCAATAGCCACTCGCATAGCCGGTTGTTCTTCTGGATTATAAAGACTCAGAATCCGTTCTAGGGTTTTCACCGCACTGTTGGTGTGCAAGGTTCCCATGACAATGTGACCCGTTTGCGCTGCTTTGAGAGCCGTGTTGACCGTTTCGCGATCGCGCATCTCCCCAATCAGAATGACATCGGGATCTTCGCGCAAGGAAGCTTTCAATGCCCGATCAAACTGCAAGGTGTGCATTCCCACTTCCCGTTGACGAATCAAAGCTTTACGGCTGCGGTGGACAAATTCAATGGGATCCTCAATCGTAATAATATGCTTGGGCATCTCTTGATTAATATAATCCACCATTGCTGCCAACGTTGTTGATTTCCCCGAGCCAGTGGGTCCAGTCACCAAAATCATTCCTTTATGATAATGGCAAATATCTTTAAACACTGCCGGCAATTTCAACTCTTCCAACGTCAAAATTTTCAATGGAATCAGCCGCAGCACCATGCCCGGACCATTCAAAGTATCAAACACATTGATCCGCACCCGGGCAAAGTCATATTGGGTTGCCC
>CAZBPR010000084.1:0-1155 GCA_964493825.1 uncultured Dactylococcopsis sp. | reverse complement strand
TTTCCGGATAATCAGAATAATCCATTTCCCCTCGGTTACGGAAGCGAGGAATTTCCCCGACTCCCAAGTGAATATCAGAAAACCCTTTTTCATTGGCTTGTGTAACAATTTGAGCCAGTGTTGGGTGTCCTGATGAGGGAGACGGTTTGGGGGTAGCTGGGAACCTTGCCTTGGCCGATAAGGAAGGAGGAGACAGGGTTCCCTGTTGATGAGACTGCATTTGTTCAGTCACTTCCACATTTTCATAAGCCTGAGTGGAAATCTCTTGCTGCCGATTTTGAGGGGCACGCGGGGGCGGGGGCGGAGGAGGGGTACTCGCACGAAATTGCGGTTGTTTGACCATAATTAATTGCACATTTGTGAGTTCAAAGTGTCTTAATTAATTATTTTGGCATTGATGTTGATTTTTGTTGGAGATAATTCGTGATTGGGGGGAGATAATTTTGCGACTCACTTCAATTTTAAGTGGATTGATCGCTCAGTATTTTCACGATTCCAGCCCCACTAATTTGGCGCTTAATTCCCATAACCGCTTGGCTTTCGCTTCGTCTTTAGCTTCAGGAGACATTTCTTGGACAAAAGATTTGCCATCTTTTTTCTGACGATTGCCCCAACTCCAATAGGCACCAGATTGTTTATATTCTGGATCTTTGACGACTGCAGCCACCCGCTTGCCCGCTTCTTCTTCAGAAATATAACCGCCAGTGATATTCTTTTGGAACCAGGGGAAGATTTTTTGGAAGAGCGAATAATGATTCCGGAAGAGGGGACTTTCGGCAACACAACCGGGATAAAGGGAACTAAAGGTGATGCCTGTTGCATCATGGTAGCGTCGGTGTAGTTCCTTCATCGTCAGCACATTACATAGTTTGCTGTCTTTATAAGCTTTCCCCGGTTTGAATTTTTTGCCATTAATCATCGCAATCGGCGGCTTGAATCCCTCTTCCAATCCTTTGAGATCACCTAAATCAGGCGGTGCCGGAATCGGAATTTTGCCACCCAGTTCTTTACGGTTAGCAGTTACCGTCCCCAGAATCACCAGTCGGGGATCGGGAGAACCGGATTGTTTCAAATCTTCTAGCATTAAGTTACAGAGCAGAAAGTGTCCGAGATGGTTCGTGGCAACGGTGAGTTCATAGCCATCCGGGTTACGCT
>CAZBPR010000083.1:0-13526 GCA_964493825.1 uncultured Dactylococcopsis sp. | reverse complement strand
TTGATTGAGTTATCCTACGAACTTGTTGATATTGATAATATCGAACCCGCTTCCCGTGACGACCTAACTTTTTTGAGAGATCAAGCAGATTTGCCGATTGTGATAGCTGCTATTTACTCTCAATGTGACTACTTGATTACTGGTGATAAAGATATTTTAACTTTAGAATTCAATTCCCCCAAGGTTATGAGTCCAGCAGCATTTTATGCTTTTGATACAGATGAAAATTAAAACCAAGTCAATGAGTCATATCGTAGCGCGATCGCGCGCCCTTAGTTTGCGCTAACATCATCTCTCATTATTTTCAATACACTTGCAACGCTAACAAAATTTAGTTGTACGTTGAATCATTATCAGAAACTAGTAATCCAATTAATCTATTTCTAAACAGCTTGTTATTTCTTTAACAAGAGTTTTAGCTGCCTGATCATTTTTACGTAACCAAGCTAAAGTTAGTCGATCAGCTAGACGCTCCTTTTCTATTCCTATTTCATGGGGTAAGGCTTCAAAAATTTTCTTAGAATATTTACTGCCTTTCAGATTATTTCCTTGCACTCTTGCTTTCTCAAAAGCATCCTGAATACCATCAATATAACTTTCAGCTCTAGTAATATTATCATTATTTAGTAAAAGAGATTCAGGAGCTTCATCACCTGGCAATGAAAAAAGTCCTGTAGCTATATCCTGACCTATATCTGGATCTCGAACTCCCACGGCGCGAACTTCTTGTTGTCTCAATGAGCTGACCATACGATAAATATCATCTGTATTACCGATAGGAACAATGCAACTTTGCTCTAATAAAGAGCGGTTATGTCTTCTAATAATCTCAGTTAAAAATGATTGCGCTACTTCATCCTCAACTAAGATAATATATTTATTAGTTTTCACTGAACTAGATAACTCACGAGCTGCTCTTAAGTAGGGCACTTTAGGTAAACATTGGACACCATTTTGATCTCGGATCAGAAGAATTCTTGCTTGTTCAGGAAAAGCCTCAAAAATTTCAGTAGAATGAGTCGCAATAATAATCTGATGACCTTGACGAATACTCAATTTCATTAAGTACCATGCTAGTCCTCTTTGCGCATCTGGGTGTAGAGTAAGTTCAGGTTCCTCAAGTAAGATAAGAGACTTTTTTGGGAGTTTTTCTAAGAATTGAATAAGACGGACAATTTTTTGTTCTCCTGCTCCCATATGGGGTTCTGAATAAATAGTATTTCCACGCTGAATAGATGGTAAGATTTCAGTCCATTTACCTGTAGAAGTTCCAACAGAATATTCTTTACCTTCTTCATAAGTAATGCCAAGCACCCGAGAAATGCTTTGAAGAATTTCAGGCTTAATAGTTGTAGAGTCTTTGATTTCTAGCTTTGATCTAAAACTATGAACTCGATCTTTTTTCTCAATTCTAGGAGTAAAATTAGCAGTTCCTATAAATTCAACATATCGTTCAGCTTTCCTTCTTCTAGGGTATTCCCACCTACGTCTTTTCTCGGAATAGTAAATATCTAAATTAGGTGTTTGATCCCAGAAATCAAATTTCACTGTAGCTGGATTTTTTATAGCAGGAGTTTCTTCAGATAAGCCAGCTCTAATCCAACTTCCTAACGTATGATATCTGCCTCCTTTATTTTTTGAATAAGCAGTGGAGCAAATTTGCAAAATTGTTGTTTTTCCACTTCCATTTGTACCACCAATCACAGTTACAGGCCATGTGAATTGGATATTCATATTAACCATTCCACGTATATTGTTGAGATCAACAGTTTTTAAGATGTTTCCAAATAATCCCTCTCTCGCTGAAAGATTATTCCACTTATCGTTTATTTTTTTTATAGCTGTCTCAATATCATTTGTTGTTACCATTCTAGTGATTTATTATTAACTAGCCTTATTCTTATAAACTATAACAAGTTTTTCGTTGTATCCCAAAAATCAATAATTTTTTTAATCACGTTTATTGATTGTTTGTGCAAGGCTAGCAAATATAATAAATAATCTGAAGTATGATCGCCTTAATTAAATATAGTTATAGAATGCAAATCAAAGATTTAAGGTAGTGTTATAGAATTAGCTAAATTTACCTCAAAAGGAATAAGTAATAGTCCAGTTTAGAGTCGAACAGAAATCAATCAATTTTACGCTAAAGGGCAAAGTGCTATTTATTAAACAAAATAGAATTTGCAAAGAAGAAAATATTATTGCACTGATTAGATAAGTGCGCCTTCATAACTTTAAGTAATTTCCTCTATATTTATTTTAATACATAGGACAATTAAGACTAAGTCAACGAGTCATATTATAACGCGATCGCGCTCCCTTAGTTTGCCCTAACATCATCTCTAAAACATCCCAATTTTCGGCTTCAATCACTTGCTTGATTGTCTCTAATTGTTCTTGATACACTTGCAGTGATCGCAGCACCGCTTCTTTGTTGTATTTCGCCATCATCACCCCTAATTCTGGGTTCCCGCCCCCGACGCGACTGGTATCCCGGAAGCCAGAACTTGCGAGTTTTTGTGCTAACTGTGCCACTTCGGGATCGGTTTCTTGCAGAGAAGCAGCAATTAAACTGCTACTGACAAATACCGGTAAATGAGAAATCCAAGCGACAGCTTGATCATGGGCTTCTGGGGGACAAATAATAACCTCGGTCTCTAAAGACTGAACTAACTCAGTGACCGTTTTTTGCGCTTGTGAGGGCGTGTGTTCGGTGGGGGTTAACACATACCGTGTCCCTGGGAATAAGTCCGGCTTGGCTGCTGTAATCCCTTGTTCTGCCGTTCCTGCCATGGGGTGTCCACCAATAAAATTTGACCATAAGGGTGTGACTGCATTCACAACTGCACTTTTCACTGATCCCACATCTGTCAAAATCGTGTTGGGGGAAAGAATGGGTTGTAATTTTTCCACTGTCGGTAAAATCGCGCCAATCGGGGTACAAATAAATACCACCTCTGCATCTTGGATAAGGGAGAAATCAACACTCGCCTCATCGGCAATTCCTTTGTCACAAGCAAGGGTGCAAGTTTCCTGATGACGGGAAATTCCGAGGATATAATGACCGCGCGATCGCAGCCCTAAGCCTAACGAACCGCCAATTAAACCTAAACCAATAATTCCGACCTTCATAATGCTTTTTTATAATGATGGGAGTGACTCTATTTAAATTGAAGTGTTCTCGTGACAGTTATCGAAGCAGAAGTCCATACCTATCTCCGTAGCTTTCTTCGCAATCAACCCGACCTCAATTGGCCCCATCATCTAACAATGGCGCGTCTTGTGGCAAGAGCGTTGCGCCTTCAACGGTCTGCCCTGATGCAAACGGGAACTGCCTCAGGCTACTGCTTTAGCTATTTGACTCCTGCTCTATTGTTTGCCCGTCCTGTTATTGTCGTTGCCCCGAAGACCAAACAAAAGCAGCTTTTAGATCGGGCAATTCCACAACTGAAAGAATGGCTGGATACAAACACACCGGTTCAGGTTTGCGAAAACTTAGCCAGCCTTTCTCCAGAAACACTGAGCCATCATTCCGGGTTAATTCTGGTTTCTCCTCAAGACTGGTTTGCGGATCGTCTCTTTGAAAAAGGATTCCTTCCTGAGGGCATTCCCACCATTTTTGACGAAGCGGATGATTTAGAAGATTGGGCACGAGAGCAACTCACCTTGAGGATTTCCACTCGCCATTGGAATGAATTACTCAACCATTATCCGCAGCACGCAGACCTCATTCGTGATGTGAGAGTGGAACTGACCAAAATGCTCTTTAATCGCCCGCAAAATCCTTATGAGTGTTTATTGCTGAATGAACCGGAACAAGAAATTCTGAAAAAGCTATTTGTGGTTTTAAAGGAGACTGCACCTAATCATCCCTTCTGCCAGTTTTTCCAGCAAGCCCAACAAAGTAATCAACTCCTTTGGGCAGATATGTATCGGGAACGAGGAGAATTTACAATTGCGTGTTGTCCCGGTTCTGTTTCTGAAGAGTTAACCCCACTTTGGACACAACAGCCAACGGTTTTCATTGGCGGCTTTCTCGATTGGGAAAAAGATGCCCCTGTGTATCGTCAGAAGTTGGGTTTACCAGAGATGACTTGCTTAAGGTTTGCGCGCGATCGCCATCAGGATGCAATTAATTTATATATACCCGATGGGATGCCAATGCCAAATACCAGGGAATTTCAACCCGCCCTCTTAGAAAAAATCCGTCACCTGATCACTGAGGGCGATTTCCATAGCAATTTAGTGGTTATTCTAGTCAGTGATGTCCCCTTGAAACGACAAACGGCAACGGCATTAGCAGGTGAATTTGGGTCTCGCGTCCGGTTAGAAAGTACGCAACTGCGAGAAAATGGGATTTTGGTTTGCAGCTGGGAATTTTGGCGAGACTACCAACAACAGTTAGCGACGCCACAGTTGCTGATTATGACAACCATTCCGCTTCCTTCTCTGGAAAACCCGATTGTTGCCGGACAAACTGCTTATTATAAACAGAAACGCCAAGATTGGTTTCGCCTCTATCTCTTACCCACGGCATTGAGAGAACTACAGCGAGCGGTGGTTCCTTTGCGCGAACAACAAGGGGTTGTTGCCTTACTCGATAGTCGGGTCAATCACCGTAGTTATGGGAAAACCGTTCTCTCGGCATTAGAACCTTATGCCAGAGTTGGCAATTGGCATTTTGTACGACAATTACTCCGGTTCGACTGCCACGATTCCATTGGCGTTGAAAGTGACTTCTAATTCCCCAACAGCACTTGGTTGTGGAGTATTGCCCTCAACGGGTAAAGAAAGCAAATTGGGGAGAACGGGGGTTTCGGTAATGTTAAGATTTGGTCCTGCGAGTTGTTCGTAACCCAGAACATCACCGGTTGGTGTAACCCACACCCGATACCGTAAGGATTCTTCCCTAACCTCTTGTTGTAAGTTTTGACGAATTGTCGTTTGCAGATTACTTCCTAAAGCCGCTAACTCGTCTGAATTGGTAATTCTCGGAAGATCGGCGAGGGTTTCTTTAATCCCGGAAGGGACGGCACGCCCCCTTTCACTGGGGAGGGTTTCTTCACGCCGGGATCCATTGCCTTCTACGGGTTCGGGTTCGCGTATTTCTGGAATGGGAACAAAAAAGAGCGCGATCGCGGCGACGGCTAAACTCGCCACTCCCGTCATTGCCGGTTGCGCTTTTTTCGCTAACGGTTCGTTGCGACTGCGAATTTTACGAGAGTGGGGATGAAGACTTAAGGTGAGTTCGGGAAGAGTACTGCCATCATTTAAGAGTTGATCGATGGCTTCCACCAAGTCAAATAATTCCACTGTCGTTAAATCAATTTTGATCACCTCTTCTGGCTTGCCATCTTCGGTACGCGTCAATTGCAACTGGTGTCGATTTTTTTCGGGAAGAGGCTTGATTTGAACCGATTCTCCGACCCAATCTTGAGTCGGTTCCGGAGTGAGTCCACTCAGAACCGATTGCGCGTAATTATTGACTACTCGGACTAAACTTTCCAGAAAATCGCGATCGCCTTGTAAGACAGATGACTGATGTTCTTCGGCAAGGAAGCGGCATTCGGCATTGACCAAAATTGACATCAAGGGGCGTCCATTTCCGTCTTCGTTAAAATTTACGTCTCCTGTCCAGCCATCAAGGATTAAAGAACAGTTCGGTAAACTGTATTGACGGCGAATCGTCATCTTATTTCTCCATCAAATAAACTACACCATAAACGCTGTGCGCCAGCAGTTCCTGTCGCGAATAACAGTTTTTTCAGTAAGGAAATGGCAACCTCATCCAATTGATCAGGAGACGCTAAATATTCTGCAATTCTGGCCCGACGAGGATTCATTCGTCCGCGGAAATGAGCTTGAAATCGTCCTAAATACCATCCAAGGCGGAGATTTTGCCGTAGGGGAAGTTCTTGGACGCGGAGTTGTTGCTCCACCAGTAGCAGTTGGCGAATTAAAAACGTCAGTTGGCGCGATCGCGAAGCAGCAATAATCGTCAGCGCTTTCGCTTGCTCTAACTCTAAATAGCGTCGCATATAAGAGCGTCGCCAAGGATTGGTACACCGCAACCGCCACAAAACTACCCGATTCGGAATCAGATCAGTTAAATTTAAATCCTTAGCCGTTGCTAGCATCCGTTCCGAGCTAGCGAGTTCCAAAGCTTCGAGGGCGAGCAACAACAAATCAATCTCTTGGGCCGTCCGAGGAGAACATCCCCGCACAGAAATTGGGTAATTGGGGAGATGATCCCACAACCACGGCTTGGGTGGTTCCGAGGGACGGTCATTAGTCATTACATTTGCCGAGGATTGGCTCATAAATCGCGCGAAAGCATACCGAACGTTTCGATTTTCTCATCTAATGTAACGCGAAATGAGCCCGAAATAAATTTTCTCTCGGGACTTGTCACTACCAAAACGATTTGTTATAGTAATAAAGCGCTAAAAAAAGGCGCTTGCCGGGATAGCTCAGTTGGTAGAGCAGGGGACTGAAAATCCCCGTGTCCGCAGTTCAAATCTGCGTCCTGGCATTTTTTTTTATCTGAAAATGGTGGAAGCGCTTTCTAAACAAAGTTGGCAAGTTGACTTTGTTTAGAAAGTGGCAGGTAGTTTTGATGGGCAGCAAAATCTGTTCTGCTCTCCCAAAGTTAGTGGAAACTGAAATGTGAAAGGGCAGGTATGCTTACTCCTTCGTTGAAGCCAGAGTGACAGTGCAATGGGCAGCCACCTGGAGTGAAGATGGAGCCTGTCGATCTGATATGATGAGGCGCGGATCTGACTTATTAGCTGCATCATCCTAACTATTCCTCGTCTTAAAACCTAATGGTATTTCCCAAACGACTTCGCTTTCAGTTTGACCGTGGTATTGCCCCAGAGCAAATGCCCATGTTAAGCGTGCTTTTGGCTGCTGCTTGCCTCGGCACTCTTACTGGGGGCGCGATCGCGCCGGTATTTCCGGACATTGTTGAACAACTCAACCTCAATCCCCGTTGGGCAGGAACCCTCGTGAGCATGCCGCGCCTGACCGTGGCTATTGCCAGCCCTTTATTGGGATTGATTGCTGATCGCGCTGGAAAATTGACAGTTTTACTGCCTTCCTTAGTGGGATTTGCCGTGTTTGGTGTCGCGGGTGCTTTCTCCCAAAATTTAGTGTCGCTTCTGATTTTGCGGGGATTAGTCGGAGTTGCCAATGGAGGAATTGCTGCTGCGAGTCTCGGCTTTGTGAGTCACTTATTTGAAGGGGAAACGCGATCGCGCTTAATGGGCTATACCACGAGTATTATTGCCATGACGAGTATTGTTGTGCCTTTAGTGGCAGGATGGTTAGGGTCTTTCCATTGGCGATTAATTTTCTGTCTTTACGGCATGGCGTTACCCGTCGCGATCGCTGCACAATTCATTCTAAAAGCATCCAGTCTTCCTCCTACCCATGCCCAGCAACCCGTTTCACTGCAATCTCTTCCTCAATCTTTATCCAATTTCCGTATCGGGATGGTACTCCTCACTCTTTTTGGTTCATCAGCCGTTTTTTATACCGTTATTGTTTATGCCCCCCTCTATTTCCAAAGCACAATTGGTGCCGATTCTATTCTCAATGGTATGATTTTAGCCACTCGCGCAATTGGAGCAGCAATCATTGCTGCGCTTGGGGCAACGCGAGTGGCAAAGCGGTTTGGCAAAAACAAAGCAGCCAGTTTAGGTTTGATCATGATGGCAGTGACGCTTGCTGTGATTCCTTTTCTCAATACGGCTCAAGAAGCCTTAATCACTGCTTTTGGCTTTGGCTTAGGATTTGGTTTAGTCATGCCCAATGTCTACGATACTCTGGCTGATTTAGCATCGTCTGCCGTCCGCTCCACCTTGCTCGCCCTTGGGGCAGGGATGGCCTCTCTGGGACAATTCTTATCCCCGATTTTACTGGGTCCCATTTGGGAAAGCGGACCTGAAAATGTTTTCTTTGTGGCGACAACAGTCGCGATCGCGCTAGCAATTTTACAGTTAGTTTACTCTTATTCCTCAGCAATGGATTAAAAGGTCTATGTACCCAATTTTGGACATACCAATTGCCCTGTTTGCTCAATTCATGATTCGTCAATTTAGGCAAAAAACGCAGCAGACTGCAGCGGTACAAAAACAGTTTCTTCTCGACTTATTAAACGATCATCAAAATACTGTCTTTGGTCGTCAATATGACTTTGCAACGATCAAAACTGTTGACGAATTTCGACAACGGGTTCCTGTTCTCAACTACAGCAATTATCACCCCTACATGGAACACATTGCTCAAGGTGAATCGAACGTGCTCACTGCCGATACTGTTACCTATATGAATACAACCAGTGGGACGACAGGCAAACACAAACTCATTCCCGTCACCCAAAAAGCGCAACAGGTGAGAAGTCAAGCTAATTTAACGAGTATCAGCTTTGCTTTCCAAACGGCACAGCAACAAGGAAAACGTTTCGGGAAAATGTTGCTCACCAGTTCCATCGAGTTAATTGGATATACGCCAAGCGGTATTCCCTATGGTCCGGTCAGTGTGGGGGATTTGCGATCAAGAAATGCGCTTTCCCATCAGGCGTTTGCTCATCCTTATCAAGCCTTAGCAGCTCGTGATAGCTTAGCGCGTCATTATGTTTGCCTCTTGTTTGCTCTGAGAAATCCTCATCTACGGCTGATTGGCGCTAATTTTCCTGTTTTAGCCCTGCAGTTGTGTCACTATCTTGAAAACTATGCCGAAGCGCTCATTACAGATTTAGAACGAGGCGCGATCGCGTCTTGGTTAAACCTAGAACCCCATCTCCGCACTCAATTAGAGAAAAAGCTCTCTCCCGCCCCCCAACGGGCTCAGCAACTGCGCCAAATTCTTCATCAACAGGGACGCTTAACGCCCATTCTCGCGTGGCCAGAACTGTCCTGTATTGTGACGGCTTGCGGCGGAACTTCCGATTTTTATTTGCAGCAGTTCCCTCAATATTTCGGCAATACTCCTGTCTTTGGGGGGATTTACGCTTCAGCTGAAGCGGTTTTTGGCGTTTATCATCATTTTAATGACAACAGTACAATTCTCGCGGTTCAAACCGGCTTTTTTGAGTTTATTCCCGCTGAGGAGTGGGAAAAGTCTCAACCCAACACCAACTTGGCAGAAGAAGTGCAAGTAGGAAAACGGTATCGTATTGTTGTCAGTAATTATAACGGCTTATATCGCTATGACATTGGTGATATTGTTGAAGTCGTGGGATTTTATGGTAAAGCTCCCTTAATTGTATTTCGTTATCGACGCGGTGGCGTCCTTTCTTCTACCACGGAAAAAACAACGGAATTTCATGTCATACAAGTTATGCAACAACTCCAGCAAGATTTTCAGGTCAGCCTCGAAAATTTCTGTATCACCCTTGCTGAAGACGAAACACCAGCGCCTTACTTAGTCAATATTGAATTGTCCCCGGGTTCGACCTTGAGTAATCCCCAAGCCTTGCTTAAACAATTTGATCACTGCTTGCAAGCAATTCATACTTCCTATGCAGTGAAGCGTCCGGATCAAGTGCCATCACCGCGCTTACGCGTGTTAGCACCGGGCAGTTTTACCCAACTGCGGCAACGGTTAATTCAAAAGGGCATCCCTGAACATCATCTGAAATTGCCTCACCTCAGCGAAGACCGTCAATTTTTAGCCGATTTACCCGTTCAGGAAGAAGTTTTCTTGCCCGGCGATCATAAAGCAATAGCCAACTATAAGGAGTCATAAACTATGGCAAAAGATTGGGTCAAAACCCTGGTTAACACCCCCGCGATTCAAAAACTGGAAAGCCTAGTTCCCGAATATTCTCAAGTCGGAGATACCATATTTTTTACCACTGAACAATTCCCTTGGGCAAAAAATTTGGAAGCGAATTGGCAAGTCATCCGTCAAGAATTAGACGAGGTTTTAGCACGGGTCGGAGAATTACCGAATTTCCAAGATATTATGCCTCGTCAACAACGGATCAGCCAAGATGATGGTTGGAAAACTTACTACTTTTGCGCCTTTGATTTTGTTGCTCAGAAAAACTGCGATCGCTGCCCACAAACCTGGGACCTCATTAAGGACATTCCCGGCTTGAAGGTAGCGTTCTTTTCGATTTTAAGCCCAGGGAAACATATTCCCGAACATCGCGGCAAACATAAGGGATTAATTCGTTATCATCTCGGATTAAGAGTGCCAGAACCCAAAACCGCTTGTGGCATCCGCATTGGCAATCAAGTGGCTCATTGGGAAGAAGGAAAGAGCTTAATTTTTGATGATACCTTTCCTCATGAAGCTTGGAACAATAGTCAGGGTTATCGGGTTGTGCTCTTTCTCGACATTGCCAGACCGTTAAATTTTCCCCTCTCAGTCGTCAATTGGGCAGTTTTTCAAATGCTCTCGTTTTCTCCCATCGCCCGAGAAGCCAAAGCCAATTATCAAAATTGGGAAAAACGGTTTGAAAACTCATCTTGCAATTCATCGCCATAGAGAGTGCAATCATCCTCCAGGATGAGGGGTAATGTAAGATAATAGGCGAGGTCTTGGTCTGACAAGAGACAGTTCCCAGGAGAGAGCTGGTGCTTGCTATCAAAATGGGATTGAGACTGGATTAGACTCAAGTCTCTGAGTAATCAACAGCATTAAGGAAGGATCGCATAGGCTTGTCGATGTTCTTAGCCCAAGAGAAAAGTCAAAAGGTTGCAGTGATTTTGGCAATGGTGAGTGCGGTTACGCCAATCTCCGGACTGCATAAATTTTATCTGAGACAACCTTGGTGGGGGCTAGCGTATTTATTATTATCGATTACGTTAACACCACCCCTGACTGAGATGGGAGTTTTATCTTACTTTGGACTGGCACAAGTCGCCAGTTTACTGGAAGGAATCTGGTACTTTATGCAGTCAGAAGAGAATTTTCAGCGACGGTTTAATTACGGTACTCCCTCCTCCTTCAGCAGTCAAAGTCAGCAAAATTTCCACCCTCATTTAGTGGGAGAAACGGCCAATGCGATTCAACGATTGGATCAACTACGGGAAGAAGGGTTACTCTCAGAATATGAATTTGAACAACAACGTCGTCAATTGCTAGAGCGAATGAAGCAATAATTTATGGTGTCTTTGAATCCGCGTTTTTTCTGGTTGCGCGCCAAAATTAAAAATGATCCGTACTATCGCTTCCAGTCTCTGGAAGAAATCGCGATCGCGGCACAATTAAACATTAAAATTGAAGTCAATTCAGCAACGGTGGATGATTGGTTACGTCTACCTGGATTTTCCATTCGTCAAGCGCAAATCCTCACTGCACTAACCGCCAGTGGCGTGCAATTTTACGCCATTGAAGATATTGCAGCCGCTTTAAATCTTCCTGTGCGACGGCTGCAACCTTTGGCACCAATCCTGAGTTTTACCTTTGCTGATCCAGAAAGTCTCCTTGCCCCAACCCGGGTTAACATTAATACGGCAACGACGGAGGAGTTAGCAACGCTCCCTTTCTTTGATGAAGCGCTTGCCGAAAAAGTGGTTGTTAATCGCCTCAATCATGGTAGTTATCGTAATGTAGCGGATTTTCATCAGCGCCTAGGTTTAAACGCGCAGTTAACCTCACAATTAATGCATTATCTGCAGTTCTGAAGGCTTACATCATCTGCATCGATTTAGCCCGCACCGCTTGCTGATACAGCGATTCTAACTCCGTAATGTTGCAGTTGAGCGTGTAACGGTCTAGCACTCTCGATCGCGCTTTCTCCCCTAATACTTTTGTTAACTCGGGGTGATCTTGTAGCAACGGCAATAACGTTTTCAGTTGCGTGGTCACCCGATTCGTACTTAAAACCACACCAGCCCCTTCTTCTAAAACCTCGCCATCAGCCCCCGCATCAGTGGCAACACAAGCAATGCCGCACGCCATCCCCTCCAATAACGATAATGATAATCCTTCGACCAGAGAGGGCAGAATAAACACATCCGCTGCTCTCAAAATTTCAATGCGTTTTTCTTCATCCGCCACAAAGCCGAGCCAGATGACTCCGTGGCGTTTATTATAAAATGGTTTCAAAGAACTCACTAGCGGTCCATCCCCCACAATTACCAGTTTGGACTCATTGCCCAAACGACAGTATTTCCAAGCCCGGAGCAAAGATTCAACATTTTTTTCGGCAGAAACGCGCCCTTGATAGACAAATAAACGTTCTGCCCCAAAATGAGCCTTAAAATCTGATTCTCCCGGGGAATACTTGTTTTCATCGACACCATTGGGAATTACAGCTAATTTTTCTTCGGGAACCCCTAAGCGCATTAATAAATCCCGTTGAATGCGAGAAAAAATAATTACGCCATCATAATGAGCCAAAAAAGGCGCGTAGAGTTGATAAGTGAGGAATTGGGTACTAGATTTGAGATTGCGCAGTTTGCTATCAAAAGGGGGGTGAAACGTCGCCACAAGGGGAATATTCAGTTCTTTGCAAATTTCTGGGAGGCGGAAGTCGAGGGGAGACAGCGTAAGAGAAGCATGGACGAGATCGGGTTTCAAATCTTGCAGGGATCGCCGCAGCATATTCGTTGAGCCTAAAGTGGGAATAGTATACACCTGAGATTTATAAATAAAAGGTAAAAGGACTTCCTGACAGTGGGGCCAATTATCCGCTGTCTTTTCCTCTTGGGCAAAATGGAAAAAACTAACTTCGTACCCACGTTCTAGTAAGGCATTAGTAATATTGCGACTGTAGGTGACATTCCCACAAAATGGTGATTTTTTTCCCAACCAGGCGATGTGCATGCAACTAAAAACTCAACAATGAATAATGAGCAGTGGACAGTAATCAAGAATTGGGCTGCAAGCTTATCCAGCCAATGTTGATCAGTGACCACTTGCCAAGAGAGGGAGACGTTTGAGAAAACGCCTCGACCAATAACCAGTTGTTAATTGTTACTGGTCTTCTCCTGAGAAATATACCAAGTTAAGAGTCCCCCTGCGATCGCGATTCCGGCTAAACTCAATAAAACCGTTTCTAAACCGAAGATGGTTTCGGCGACACTCGCCAGCGCTAAGGGTAAACTCAAAGCAATATTAACAGCATTATTCTGCAAGCCAAAAACTTTTCCCCGTTTGTTTTCCGGCGTTTCTTCTTGAATGGTCGTTTGCATGGGAATCCCGACTAAAGAAGCGAAAAAGCCCAAGAGTGTGGTGACAATAAACGCCGCCGTAACATCGCCGGTAAAGAAGGCCAAGCCAGCTAAAGCGCTTGCCATACCAAATGATCCCCATAAGCCTAATTGCGCTCTGGAGAGGGCTTGTCCCCAATTACCGAGGAATGCCGCACCAACTGCCATGCCCACGCCGGCTGCTGCTAAAATAAAGCCGAATTGATCTGATTCTAAGTTAGGTAGGGTTTCGGCTAAGCGCACTGCTAATACGGCTAACGCGGCAAACACACAGAACAAAATAATTAATTGCACCATGGCATTGCGAACGCGATGATTTTGGCGTAAGTATTGCACGCCATCCCAGATATCTTG
>CAZBPR010000082.1:0-13790 GCA_964493825.1 uncultured Dactylococcopsis sp. | reverse complement strand
TACCAGCAGAATCTGCATTAAATACAAGTCTTCTCATTCGATTTCGTCCCGACTTACCCGACTCTCCCCGACGGAATCTGAATCTTTCTCTAGTGATTGATCGCTCAGGTTCAATGGCTGGCTCTCCCTTATACCATGCCTTAAAAGCAGCAGAAGCGGTGGTGGATCAACTGACTCCAGATGATATTCTCTCAGTCGTCGTTTATGACGATCGCGTTGATACGATTATCCCTCCGCAACAAGTAACCGACAAAACAGCGCTTAAAAAAGCAATTACTCAGGTGAGGGCTGGGGGAATTACAAATTTATCTGGAGGATGGTTGCAAGGGTGTGAATATGTGAAACAGGGACTTGATCCGCAAAAAATTAATCGGGTGCTTTTGTTAACGGATGGTCTGGCTAATATGGGCATCACTGACCCCACTGTTCTTACGAATACGGCACAACAAAAAGCAGAGGAAGGAATCGTTACAACGACCTTAGGATTTGCCCAGGGGTTCAATGAAGATCTATTGATTGGCATGGCAAGGGCTACCAGTGGGAATTTCTATTTTATTCAAAGTGTTGATGAAGCAGAAGAAGTTTTTAGTATTGAGTTAGATACGTTGCGGGCGGTTGTCGGTCAAAACTTAGTCGCAACTCTAGAGTTGTTGGATGGCATACAATTACTCGATACACTTAGTTTGGCGGAAGTCACCCCAACGGATCAAGGTCAAACGGAAATTGCACTGGGAGAACTCTATGAGGGAGAAGATAAGTTACTGGGATTAAGGTTAGCCCTACCAGCAGCGAAAGGGGGAGAGTTACCTGTCATGAAACTCCACTACCAGGCTGATGTAGTAGAAAATAATGCTATTCAAGCGGTTTCAGGAAGCACAGATATTGTTGCGTCAGTGGGAACAGTGGAAGAAGCAGCCCAAAGTGCTTCTAGTGAGATTATCTTAGAATTAAGTCGGCTCAGTATTGCGAAAGCGAAAGAAGTTGCCCTTGATCTCGCCGAACGCGGTCAACATGAACAAGGGGAACAAACGTTACGAGAAATGATCAAAACCCTTCAGGATAAGGGATTAAATGAGAATTTTGAAATTGCTGAAGAAATCGAGCAACTGGAGTATTTCGCGAGCCGTATTGCGAACAAACAGTTAGGGAATGCTGGACGAAAAGAATTGCGTGATCAAAGCTACCAGACAATGGTTCGTAACCGTAGCGATTTAGTTGCGCGTGGGGTTGCCCCTGGGGAAGAAGTGAGCGAGCTTGCGGTGGCTTCTGAGGTGGGTTCTGGCGTCGAACTCTACTGTGTTCGGGAAAAAGGTAAGCTGCGGATTAAAGTGTCGTCAGAAGGATATGATCAGAGCAAAAATGTGCAGTTTCCGAGAGCGATTCGGGCTGAGGGAGCGCGATATGTGGTAGAAGGTTTAGAATTATCTAAAGATGGCAGTTTTTACCGATTAGAAGGCGAAATTTCCCGATTAAGTAAGCCGGGAGAACCTGATCCCTTTTCAAGACCGACTCGCAACCAACCAATTAGTTCGAGAAAACCCGCTAAAGGTCCTGCCAGTATTAACGATCTGCCAACGACAGACACAGTTGGGGAGGGAATTTTGGTGCAATGTGTCAAAGACGGCAAAAAACTCCGCGCCCGCGTGGTTTCTGATGGCTACGAACCCGATTGGAATATGCGGTTTCCCCGTTCGATTCGAGAAGAGGGAATGCTTTATGTGGTGGATGAAGTCAAGACTGCCCCTGATGGGAAATCTTACATTGCTTGCGGTGAGATTAAACGCTTTGTGCAACCCACTGTTGCTACTTAAGTTTCGATCGCGGGTTGATAAAGATCGGGATTGTTAAATCCTGCAACCCAAGCTGCTGCTTGATAACAAGTTTCCATATCAGGGGGAACGCGCAAGAGGTGAAGATGTCCGGTAGAAGGACAAATCACTTTTAACACCATTAACGGTTCGTCGTCTTCAAATGGAACTGCAATCAGTTGACGTTCCCCTCCTGCATCTTGATCGCGATCGCGAATAATTCCGCCCACTTGCTGTAAAAACTTTTCATATCCCAACCGTTCAATTAACACCCGTCGTAACTCAACATTGTCTGTATTGAGAATTTCTTGACCCGTGATGGAATCAGGATTAACCAGTGCGCGATCGCTGATGGGAACGCCCCGCCAGCGTAAAATAAAGCCGTGACCCGATTCTAAATGAGTCAAACCACTCCCAGCCACTTCAATCCAATAAGTAACGTGCAACCCCTCTGGAAGCCGAGAGAGATTCACGCAATCGCTTAGATCAAGACTTTCACAACTCAGGTTATTCGGTAAATCATAAAGATGGGATGCACCACTTAAATCTAAATGTCCTAAAATACGCATTCCGTCAAAGCCTTGATGGTTCAGAATCCGTTTTCGGGCTTGTTTTGGGGTCAGCGGTTCTTTGGGTTGGGGAAAACGCGATTGTTGTTGCTGCTTGGGAATCCGCCCCCCTGAGATCATTTTTAACATTAATCTTCCACCTCCACATAAGCCTCAGGACGATATTCGCGCTGTCGCCAAACTTGATAAATGCCTTCTGTAAGCGCGATCGCGCTGTGTTCTTCATGAATCAGAGTCGCAGGTGCTTTCACTTCTAAAAATAGCTGATTACCTTGTTTCCAAAGTTGAGCGCGATCGGTTTCTTGAATGCGGTGAGCGTGACCGGTTATTTCTCCTAATGCAAGTGTGACTCCAGAATGTTTCTGCAAACCAGTGGGTAAGTGAGTCATCTTTTTAAGGAGAACATCACCCTGTCGATAAAGAATGCCAGTCGCTGGGCTAGGGGAATGTTCAGGATGGGGAAACATATCGAGAAAAGCGTGTAGATTTTTTCTTCAATTCTACAATTAATATCTCATGATTTGAGGAATCTGGAAGAATCACACCCGTTTGTTTAAAGAAAATGGAAACAGCTGTCAGTTATCGCCGTAGAGGAACAATTCTGATTCATGATTGGGACTTAATGGCTTCTTTTCTCTACATTGGAGAGGATTTTAGCAGATCAACCCCGCCAACGGCAATTAACATTCCTATTTTGTCAATTGCAACTCTTGCATTAATCGCCAAACAAAAATCTTTGGATTAAGGCTTGTTGATGCAAAATTCGGTTTTCGAGTTGATTGGCAATTCCCGGTTTATAACCGCCACTGGCGTACCCTTTTTGCACCAATTCTGTCACTGCCATATCCTCTTTCATAAAGGTTGTGAATGCTTGAGACAACTCTTCTGCTGGAGGACTAACGTTGGGAATCCCATAAATTTCTAAGTGTACCTGACAGGTATCAACCCTCAAGGGATCAATGCGAATCCAAGCTAAAACCCCATCGGGCAAGGCTAAGAAATGTAGGTTGGGAAAAATACCATAAGTGAAGAAGCCATCACGGGCTTTCTGGGAGGGAATTGTCTCTAGAATGGGATGCTCACTACGCCATTGTTCGGTTATCGGGGTGTAGAGTAAATTCACATACGGATCGAAATAATGTTCATAGTAGCGAACCGATCCTTGGATTTTATTTAAGGTCTCGCGATGGACAATGGGAACATGATAATCACACAGCGTATTGTCATGATAAACTTTCCAGTTGCAAGCGACTTCATAAGTTTGCTGAACCAGTTGTTGGGTTTCGGGGTGTCGATACCCTTGAATCGTGTTTGGAATCTCCCCTAAAAATTCTGGCAATGGGGGTGCTGCTTCATCGAAGCAAATGAAAATAAATCCTTCCCACTGCTCGCAACGAATTGACTTTAAGGGATAATGGGCGAAAGAGAAGTCTTCCGGGAACCGATCTTTTTGTGGAGTTCCCCTTAAATGACCGTCTAAATCATACACCCAAGCATGATAAGGACAAACGAGCTTTTCTTTAGATTGCTTTCCGGGTTCGGGGCATAAAAGAGCAGCCCGATGGGGACAGACGTTATAGTAAGCTTTAACAGTTGTCGGAGCTTTTTTAATCAGTAGAATACTCGCATCGGCAATTTCAGTGACAAAGAGATTATTCTCATTAAATAATTGCTCAATATCGCCAAGATAAAGCCAAGTTTTACGGAAAATATTTCTTTTTTCTAAGGGGATTAACTCTGGATCTGTGTATAAATTTGCTGGAAAAAACGTTTGCGAATTCGATCTTAAACCGTGCTTCATCCGACCATCACTTCTTGTTCAACACTATGATTTCTCAGGAGTTGTGTTATTTTTTCGCGATAGTTTTGAAACTCAGACAATGCTTTCACATGATAAGAGCGCGATCCATATTCATTACGCGGTAAATTAATCTGGATTTCTTTTTGAATTGTACCGGGACGCGCCGTTAAAACATAGATTCTTTGCGCTAAAAAAACCGCTTCTTCCACATCATGGGTAATCATTAAAATGGTGGTGCCAGTACGTTGCCAGAGATCGAGTAAAAACTGTTGCATGGTTTCTTTGGTTTGCACATCTAATGCCCCAAACGGTTCATCCATCAGCAGAATTTTCGGTTCACAAGCTAAGGCGCGCGCGATCGCGACTCGTTGTTTCATGCCGCCAGACAGCGCTTTGGGCAGGGCATTTTTAAATTGAGTTAAGCCCACCACATTGAGATAGTAAGCAGTCCGTTCTTGACGTTCGGAACGGGGAATGCCTTGTAACTTTAGTCCAAACTCAACATTTTTGGCGACATTGAGCCAAGGATAAAGAGTGTAGCGTTGAAATACCATACCGCGATCGCGCCCCGGACCAATAATCGGTGTCCGATCAACCGTAATTTCTCCGGAAGTGGGATAATCGAGCCCAGCAATTAACCTTAATAGTGTCGATTTTCCCGAACCGGAAGCGCCAACGGCACAAACAAATTCTCCCGTTTCAACGTGCAAATTAATGTCTTCAAGCGCTAGAAAATAGCCTTTTTTGGCGGGAAATTCTTTATAGAGATGGGTTACTTCTAAGTGCATGATTAATCCTCAACTCATCATAATAAAAAATAATTAGAGTGCCCATTTACAGGACACTCGCAACAACCCCCGAAATGATAAATCAATCAGAAAGCCAATTAAACCCAGAACAATTAAACAGGCAAAAATCTCATCAGTATTGAGAAATTTTTGGGCTAATAGGATGCGTTTTCCTAACCCTTGTTCAGCGGCAACTAACTCCGCAACAATGACTAAATTCCAAGAGGTGGCAATATTAATCCGAAACGCATCAATAATGTTCGGAATGACATAGGGCGTAATCACTTGTAAGAGAATTTGCCTGCGTAGCCCTCCTAAGGTGTACGTAGTTTCAATTAACTCCTTGGGGACAAACTTCACAGCATCCATAATCATCAGCACATTGAAGAAGATGGTGCCGATAAAAATAAGTAAAATTTTGGGTTCTTCCCCAATGCCGAGATACAGAATCAGTAAAGGGATAAATGCGGGTGCTGGCATATAGCGTAAAATGCCAATAATCGGTTCAAATAATGACCGAATACTGGCAAACGCCCCCATTCCAATGCCAATGGGAATAGCAATGACACCGGCTAAGACAAAACCGCCAACCACTCGCAAGAAGCTGGCGACCGTATCTTTAACCAAATAACCTTTTTCCCACAAGCGACCGAATGCTTCTGTGACTTGCAAAGGGCTAGGCAGAAAAACATCTTCCACTCCCCCAAACGTGGCGAGTAACCACCATAAGGACAGTGGAATGATGATGGAAACGATCATCAAGCCCCACTGTAACGGTTGGGGAATATCTTCTGCGATGCGCCAAAACGTTGTTGGCGGTAGTCCTTGGGCGTGATTCTTTTTTCCGAGTGAATTAGACATGACAATCCTTACTGTTGTTCAGCATAGGTTTTGACAAAGCTGTCATCAAAAAGAGTACTTAAATCCGGTTTTTCAGGAATAAAGCCCACATTCACCATAAAATCAGCCATTTCTTGGGCTGCATAGGGCATATGTGTCATTGAATTCCCATCACTAAAGGCTTCTAAGTTATCTTCTAAAGTGAACATTTGGGTTCCTTCTTTGAACAGTTGTAAGTCTTCGGTAGTGACATCGGCCCGTTGTGCCATAATTTCATCGGATCGTTCGGGATTGTCTGCCATAAATGCCAGCACATCAAACCAGGTATTCACTAGGGCTTGCACCTGATCCGGGCGTTCATCAATTAATTTTTGACTGGTGACGAGTAAATCGGGAATGGCACCGGGAAAGGCAGCTGAACTAATTAACTCATGACTCCCTTCTCGCTTTAGGGCCGTTAGCCAAAACGGGGGAAAGGCACCGACCGCATCTACTTTTCCCGCAGCAAAGGCAGCTGCCGCAGCACCGGTTTCTAAGTCAACAATATTGACATCACTACGGGACATTCCTTCTTCTTCTAACGCCAAAGTAAGGAGAAAATCATCCACTACTCCCGCTTCAACCGCAACGTCTTTTCCTTCTAATTCGGGGATTGATTGAATTTCTTCGGCAGCAATAATTTTGTCATTCCCGGCGGAATTATCATTCACGAGTACAACCACTTCACCATTGACTGCATCGCCAACAAAAGAAACCGTATCGTTTAAAGTTTGACAGTTGGCATCGAGTTGTCCGGCTGCTAGGGCTTCCATGGAAGCCAGATAGCCATCAAACCATTGCAAGCGAACATTCGCCCCATTTTTTTCAAATAATCCTTCTTCTTGCGCGATCGCCCAGGGCCACCAACCCGCCCAATTACTATAACCGAGGACAACCGGTTCACTACTGGCTTCCCCCCCACTGCTATCCTCTGTACCTGGTGGATTATTGCCTGTATTGCAACTAACGACTAAAACTAAACTTAAACAAAATAAACCAAACTGTGTCAGTAATTTTGGTAACTTCATTCCGCTTCCTTTTTAATGACTAACGACAACTTTTTGGGCAACTTGTTGTTGCACCCAATCCAACCAAAGATTTAGCCCTTCTCCAGTTTTCGCAGAAACAGGAATAATTGTGACATTGGGGTTCATTTGTCGGACATTGGCTTCAATTCGTTTCAGGTCAATTTCTAAATGAGGGGCTAAGTCCATTTTGGTAACTAAAAGACAGTCTGCTTCTTGAAACATCACTGGATATTTCAGCGGTTTATCTTCTCCTTCTGTCACACTCAGTAAAGCAACTTTTCCGTGTTCTCCCACTTCAAATTCCGCCGGACAAACTAAATTCCCCACATTTTCTACAAAAATCAAATCAAATTCGGGGGGATGATATTGTTCCTGGAGTTGATGCAAGCCACCGGCAACCATTTTTGCATCGAGATGACAAGACCGTCCGGTATTAATGGCAATAATCGGAACCCCGTATTGGCGGAGTCGTTCGGCATCCAATTCAGTTGTCATATCCCCTTCAATGACAGCCAGCTTGAGTTGGGAGGACAAAACAGAAAGGGTTTTTTCTAACAAAACGGTTTTTCCAGCGCCGGGACTACTCATAACATTGAGACAAATGATACCCCAGGCATCAAAATGTTCTCGGTTATGGTCAGCTTCAGTTTGGTTGGCGTGGAGGAGATTGACTCCTAAAGCAGCGTCAAAGGTTTGGTGCATAGCTTTCTCACTGGCAAGATATTATTGAACAGCGACAGATTCTTCTGTGGTGTACTCGATATGATCAATTTTCAGTTCTCTACCGGAACGAATGTCTTCCATTGGCGAATGACAACTCGGACAAGCATATTCTTGACCCAATTTCGGAAAATATTCTTGTTGACAAGGATGGCAATAGGCAATGAGGGGACTATTTTGGATGACGAGTTCCACTCCAGCTAAAAAAGTGTTTTGAGTTTGTACCTCAAAGGCAAATTGCAGACTGATCGGTTCGACACAAGTAAACTCACCAACGAGGAGATAAATTTTCTGAATCTTTGGGGGAATCGGTTGGTTTTGCCACCAGTCATGAACCGTTTGTAGAAGGGCTTTTGTCATATCCGTTTCGTGCATTCACAAGTCTCCTTATGGTTTACTGCCAAGAGTCGGCAGTGGTTTGGGCTTTTTCATGGATATAACTGGGCTTTGCTTGACGCGGCAATTGTTCTGACAGTACAAGATGCGCCATCGTATCGCAGATGACTCGGGTTGCCATCAAAGCGGTCATATCGCTGACATCATAAGGGGGTGAAACTTCGACGACTTCTAGTCCACAAACGGGGGCTTGCTGCACAATTTTTCCTAATAAATAAAGGGCTTCTCGCGGTAAGAGTCCACCGGGTTCGGGCCAACCGGTTCCCGGGACAAAACCGGCATCGATGCAATCAATATCAAAGCTGATATAAACACAATCGGTACCATCGAGGGCGCGTTCCAGGGCAAACTCTACCGCAGCATCTAAACCCATTTCTGTAATATCAGTAACGGTGAGAATATTGGTTTGGCGTTCTCGACAAACTTTTACACCTTGACGGGGGACTTGCCAACCGCCAATTCCCAGTTGAACCAGGTTTTTGGCAGGGGCATTTTTAATATTGGTGGCGTGGAACCAAGGGCAAGTGTGCATTCGTTCATCCAGGTCACTTTCTTGAGTATCGACATGGCGATCAAAGTGAATAATTCCGACTTTTTGATCTCCTAAATGACGACAAACGCCACGCACCGTCGGAAAGCCAATGGAATGATCGCCTCCGAGAATGATCGGTAAGGCACCGGATTGGAAAATGTGGGCAATCCCTTTAGAAATCTGGTCAAAGGACTTTTCGTTATTCCCGGGAATGGTGAAGATATCGCCGACATCACAGAGGGTAATTTGTTCTCTTAAATCAACCCCTAGTTCAAAGTTGTAGGGGGTATAAAGGGCGGAAATTTTGCGGATGCCTTGGGGACCAAATCGCGTCCCCGGACGGTAGGTCGTTCCAGAATCATGGGGAACGCCGACAATGGCAACATCATAGTTTCCCACTTGTTTGACATCTTCCACATAGGGGGCTTTGAGAAAGGTATTAATGCCGGCATAGTGAGGCAGTTCACCGCGCGAAAAGGTAGAAATGCTGCGATCGCGAATACTGTCTGCTGCTTCTAATCCATAATCTAAGCCTTGCGAGACTTCTTGCTGCCATCCGGTTAACGGTAGCTGACTTTCTTTATCTAACGCCTGATTAGCTTCGCTAGATTGATTTTGCTCACTCATTGATCAATTTTCTCTCCTAAAAAATACAAAAAAAAGGAGACCTCTTAACAGTAACCACTGTTGTTGAGACCTCCCGGGCTTTTGTCCCGCCGTGTCGCTATCTCTTTTTTGAGTGCGTGCTTCTCTCGGACCAGTCACTGCGCTAGAAGCGCAATCGGAACCCTAGAAGCAATCTTTGATTGTGATTGATTTCTGACATTTTATTATTTTCCAGAAACGTGACACAAATGGCAGTAAAATTGACTACAAAACTGAAATTAACTACCACTCTCTGAACCTTCTGTTGCTAATTGAGGCTTGGGAGTTTTGCCAGACGTTTGTTGTTCTTTCGCAACATCTTTTACCCACTGCACCAGTACCGCAGCAAGGGCCATTGAAATACCACCGACGACTAGGGCGAAAATTCGATTATTTCCTAAAAGGTTTTCCATGACCCACCCGAGTCCAAGGGCAGCTATGATTTGAGGAATGACAATAAAGGCATTAAAAATCCCCATGTAAATTCCGGTATCTTTCATGGGTAACACATCAGATAGCATGGAATAGGGCATGGTTAGGGCACTCGCCCACGCTAAACCAAAACACGCCATCGGGAGTAAGAGCAAATATTGATTACTGACGAAGAGTAGAGAAATCAAGCCTACCCCGCCACACAATAAGCTAAAAGAATGGGTGGCTTTGCGACTGGTTGCCGCAGCGATCCGAGCCAGAAATATCGAATAGACAAAGCAGACAACATTATAGAGAGCAATACAAATTCCAGCCCATTCTACCCCTTCTTGATAAAGAGGTGAGCTTTCTTTGGTTGCGCCAAAAATTTCGTGTCCCACTGCTGGCGGGAAGTAAAGGAAAACACAGAAAATACCGAGCCAGGTAAAAAACTGCACCCAAGCCAGTTGTTTCATCACATCCGGCATAGTATGTACTTTCTGCGCAATCCCTTTCACCATCCCGATCGCGCCACCGGTATCATTTTGGCGTTGTTTTAGGCTTTCCAAATCTTGCGGGGGGTATTCTTTTGTGGTGAGAACCGTCCACAACACAGTCCCTAAAAAGACCACAGCACCAACATAATAGGAGACTTTAACGGTCAGAGGAATTTCACCGGCCGGAGTAGTGATTTGATTAAAGTTAAACCAATGATTAAGAATCCACGGACAAAGCGATGCCACTACAGCCCCCAAGCCAATAAAAAAGGCTTGCATCCCAAAACCAAGGGTTCGTTGATTTTTAGGAACTAAGTCTGAAACAAAGGCACGAAACGGCTCCATACTAATGTTAACGGACGTATCGAGCATCCATAAAGCGCCTGCTGCCATCCATAAGCTAGAGGAGTTGGGCATGAGAATGAGCGCGATCGAGCTGAGAATGGCGCCAAATAAGAAATACGGTCGTCTGCGCCCCAGTCTCGTCCAGGTGCGGTCACTCATGTAACCAATAATGGGTTGGGCAATTAACCCACTCATTGGTGCCGCAAGCCACAAAATTGGGATTTGTTCAGGATTAGCGCCTAAATATTCATAAATGGCACTAGTATTTGCCATTTGCAATGTCCAACCAAATTGAATTCCGAAGAAGCCGAAACTCATATTCCAGAGTTGGACAAAGCCTAAGGGTACTTTTTTAAATCGTTTCTGCAAGTTCTTAAGTTTTTGAGCGTTTTGTCTCATAGACGATTAATTAATACCGGCGTGTTTAGAAAAGAGCATGATGCCACAAAGACAGTCGCTTGGCTAAATCGAACACGCTATTGCTGATTACAAGTAAGCGTCCTCTCTATAAAGAAGAGGGACTCTCTGATTTGAACTGAATTAGTTTAGTCACTCTTAGCATAAAAATTCAGTAACATAAGTTTCCTCCCTCCCTAACCATAAAATTCTCAGCAACTGGGAAATTTCTACCGCAAGACGTAACTCATTGACTTCTAAACACGCTAATCAATCACTTAATCCTAAAGGAGGAGCGGTCAATCTCAGAAAAAAACTAATCTTATCTTTAGTTCACCTGAAGATAATTGTTACTCTCAACTTATCCTTAAATATTTGCTGAACTAGAATTGTTCTGGGTTAACCTCAATCATACGCTTTATTATGTTGCCGTGCCATTGAATTTGTTTTAAGTAAAGATTATCCGACTCGGGGCACGGCTTAGCTTAAATGAATAATTGGAGTAGGGTACATTTGACTGACCCCCTACCCAGTTCAAACATTACACTTGCAAAATTAACTGTTGACGATGAGCATGATTTAACTGTAAGTCCATCTCCATGACTTGTTCCAACATATAGACAAAGTGTTCGGGATTAAGTAATGTGCCATCATTGCGACAACTGCCCAGATACCGCAGTTTTGCCGTGCGTTCATCCAGTTGTTCGACAAAGGAGAAATCAAAGGCGCGATCGCGCAGATTTAAGGTTTTCTTTTTCCCCGATTTGGTCGTTTTCTCCCACAAGATTTCCTCGCGGTTAAACATTGCTTGTAACGCCGCTTGCCATTGCGCTTCCGAAACAGGCGTTTGTGCTTCTACCGTTACGAAATATTCCGCTTTTTCTAACAAGCTGGTTGCCGAATTTTTCAGGCTGACCGATTCTACCGACTCGATATGAATGCCATTGGGAAGTTGTTCGGAAAGTTGTTTCTCAAATGCGTCTAAATCATAGTTTTCTTTGAGGTCAAAATCCACGATTTCGCCACTACTACTCATCCCTAGAGAAAGGGCGTTAGCAATACTAATCCGAGGTCCAGGATGATAGCCCCCTGTGAAAGAAATGGGAAGTTTGGCCCGTCGCACAGCGCGATCAAAGAGACGCACCAAATCTAAATGACTGACGAGGCGCATTTCCCCTTCCTTGCTAAAGCGTACCCGAACCCGTTGTTCTCGGGTTTGATCCGGTTGGAAATGTCCTTCAAAGGTGGGGATTTCTGGCGGTTCCACGACAATATTATGACCAAAATCGATCCCGCAGACCCCACAATGGGAACAACCGGCATAGGAACAATCGGGAACCGTTGCAGCTTCTAAGGCGCGTTTTAAGTCCTCTTTCAGCCAGTTTTTATCAATCCCCGTATCCATGTGATCCCAAGGCAGAGGCGCATCTAAGCGGTCATTTTGCGTGCCACTCGCCATAGTTTCCCAATCCCATTCGCCATTCTCCACTTGGCGATATTTCCAGTCTAAACCGGCATCAGCAATGGCAGTTTCCCAAGCATTGTAGGCTTTTTCTAAACTTTCCCACCACGCATCCATACCAGCGCCCAGTTCCCAAGCACGACGCACCACAGGAACCAAGCGGCGATCGCCGCGTCCAACAAAATCTTCCATTGCCGAGATACGAACGTCGGTAAAGTTCACTTTCACCCCTTTCATCCGTCGAAACTCGTCTCGCAGTAAGTCTTGTTTGCGGATAAACTCAGAAGTTGATACAGAATGCCACTGGAACGGCGTGTGCGGTTTCGGGGTAAAGTTGGAGATGGTGACATTAAAATCAAGTCGTTTGCGTCCTTTCAGCCGGCATTCTTGACGCAGCCAACGGATGGTTTCCGCAATACCAATGACATCGGCATCGGTTTCACCGGGTAAACCAATCATAAAGTAGAGCTTGACCTTATCCCAACCTTGTTCAAAGGCCGTTTTGACTCCGCGCAAGAGTTCTTCATTGGTTAACCCTTTATTGATGACATCCCGCATCCGTTGCGTTCCCGCTTCTGGTGCGAACGTCAAACCACTTTTGCGGTTTCCACCGATGATATTGGCGATATTTTCATCAAAACGATCCACCCGTTGACTGGGAAGCGAGAGGGAAATATTTTCATCTTGAAGACGGTTTTTCACTTCCATTCCCACTGCTGGGAGGGAAAGATAGTCGGAACAACTGAGAGATAGCAAGGAAAACTCATTGTAGCCCGTTTCGCGGATACCTTTCTCAATGGTTTCCACCACCTGTTCCGGTTCCACATCATGGGCGGGACGAGTCAGCATTCCCGGTTGACAGAAGCGACAGCCCCGAGTACAACCCCGTCTAATTTCGACACTGAGGCGATCATGAACCGTTTCCACATAAGGGACTAAACCAATGGAATAAGCCGGCATCGGTCGCGCCACCCGCCGGATAATTTTCTCTGGAACATCCTCGCGTGTGGGGTGTACCGTTCCATCTGGTTGCATTGCGTAGAACCGTGGCACATAAACTCCAGGCACTTGCGCTAAATCGAGGAGTAATTCGTTTTTACTCAGTCCTTCTTTTTTCCCTTCTTCAATAATCAGCCCCACTTCTGGGAGGAGTTCTTCGCCATCCCCGAGGGCAATAAAATCAAAAAAGTCCGCATAAGGTTCAGGGTTCGAGGTTGCTGTTTGTCCACCGGCGAAAATGAGGGGATAATCGCCCTTGTCTCGTTCTTGCCAAGTGAGGGGAATCCCAGCAAGATCAAGCATTTCGAGGATATTGGTTGCCCCCAGTTCATAACTGAGACTAAACCCTAAAATATCGAAGTCACTAACTGACCGACGATTTTCCAGAGCAAATAAGGGAGTGTTTGTTTCCCGCAGTTTGGAGGCGAGATCCGGTGCAGGAAGATAAGCGCGATCGCACAGTTGTCGCGGTTGAGCATTGAGAATATTGTATAAAATCACATGACCCAAGTTG
>CAZBPR010000081.1:0-13928 GCA_964493825.1 uncultured Dactylococcopsis sp. | reverse complement strand
TGCGGAAAGGCTTCCTTTAAAAAATTTTCCAATTCTTCTTCAGTTTCTAGCTGCCAAATATAATGATCAGGATATCGAATAATATTGGCAGTTCGGGGTTGATTAGAATCTTTTAAAGGTAATAATCCTAAAGAAAATGATTTTTTCCGGTTTTTAAAGGCAGATCGAATCCCATAAGCCATCGTTGATTCTGCAACATCACCCTCTTGTTCAGATAAAGGAAATTGCGGCGGGAACATCAGCACTTTATATTTTAAACCAGCACTCGGAGAAGGAAATTTTTGCATTGCAAAGGCATGAGATTGATCATCGATTTGATCAAGGGTTTGACGCACAATTGAATTTAAACCATCACAACCGACTAGCAGCGTCGGGATCAAGGTTGCTTGCTCTAAATTTTGAGACTGAGTCACAACTTCCAAATAAGTTTCATGTTGTTTGATGGCTAAACATTCCGTTTGAAACAAAACCTCAATTGATTCTTGCCACTGTTCTTGAATTTCTTGGTACAGTAACTGCACAAAAGATGCTCTCGGTAGCCAATAAGCCGTTTTGCGCTCTGGATCAGCAATCGGTAGCTTACTGGTTTTGCGAGTGCCGTCTTTTTTGATTAGGGTAAAATAAAAGTCAGTGTTCGGGACACTCAAGTTAGCAAGTTTAGAGGTTATGTTTAATAAATCGGTTAATTTTTGTCCGCGCCCATCAATTTGATAACTAAAAGATTTATCCGGTTCATAATAATCTGCAGCGGGTCTTTTTTCAATGACAGTAATGTCTTTCCAGCCTCTTTGAGCTAACATTAAAGCTGTCCCGAAGCCGGCAGGACCGCCTCCGACAATCACGATTTTTTTGGAGTAAGCATCATTCATATTAATCAGCACCTGTTCGTTAAGATTAGATGAAGTGAGCTCGCTTAATTCTTAAACGTCTCCTTGCTTTTATTCTGTGACAATGATAAGTGAAATGGAACGGATTCAAGTGTGGATTGAACAATACTTACGCATCATCGTAATGCTTTGAGTTGACTCGTTGCAATTGGATGACTCGTCTGGAGAAGCGTGAAATCTGTGGGTTATGCACAGGGTTATCTTTCCTCCGTTAGGCGAAGCATCGCCAACAGAAGGGCTAAAATTAAGATTGCATGGTACTCCATAGAGAAAACGTTATGCCACAATTTCTAATTACTTGGATTGCAACCGCGATCGCGCTCCTAATTACTGCCAAAATTGTTCCGGGTTTAGTCGTAGATAGTGTCTCGGCTTCAATCATTGGTGCAGCGGTGTTAGGGTTCGTGAATGCGATTGTCAAACCGATTTTATTTATCTTCACCCTGCCCTTAACCATTCTGACTTTAGGCTTATTCTTACTGGTTCTAAACGCGATCGCGTTTGGAATTGTTGGCTACTTAACTCCTGGCTTTACCGTTGATGGTTTTTTCCCTGCCCTCTTTGGTTCGATCATTCTCTCCTTCATTGCCGGATTATTAAACCAATTGTTTCAAGGAGAACTAGATTAAATCAAACCATTTATTTTTTGATTGAGTAAGGAATTTATCGCAATGTCAACCAACTTACGTAAATTTTTAACCTATCTGATCGTCCTCGTTTTCGGCGTTTTGATTGGCGGAGGCGGCTATCAAGTCCTCCCCTCCCAAGCCGAGACAGTTCCCAAAAATGAGTTGATCGCCCAAAGCCCGAGTCCACAACAGATTACGAATCGATTTGTCAGCATGGCAGTCGAGAAGGTTGGCGGTGCAGTTGTTCGGATTGATACGGAACGAACCGTAACGCAAACCAATCCCTTTGCCGATGATCCCTTTTTCCGGCGTTTCTTTGGAGATGACTTTTTCCCCAATGGATCGCGAGAAAGACGGCTACGGGGTCAAGGATCTGGATTTATTGTCGATAGCAATGGTATTGTTCTCACCAACGCTCATGTGGTCAACAAAGCCGATCAAGTCAGTGTGAACTTGAAAGATGGCCGCACCTTTGATGGCAGAGTCTTAGGTGCAGATTCAGTCACTGATTTGGCAGTGATTAAAATTGAAGGTAGAGATTTACCGACAGCGCCCCTTGGCGATTCTGATCAGATGAGAGTTGGCGATTGGGCGATCGCGGTAGGTAATCCTCTCGGTTTGGATAACACCGTGACCCTGGGGATTATCAGTACGCTGAACCGTCCCAGCGCCAAAGTCGGCATTCCGGACAAACGCCTCGATTTCTTACAAACCGATGCCGCCATTAATCCAGGTAATTCTGGAGGTCCCTTGCTCAATGACCGGGGGGAAGTGATTGGAATTAACACTGCCATTCGTGCCGATGCGAATGGGATTGGTTTTGCGATTCCTGTGAATAAGGCAAAGGCAATCTATCCGAAACTAGTGGAAGGGCAAGGCGTCTCTCACCCTTACATCGGAATTCGTATGATTAGCTTAACCCCAGAGTTAGCACAAGAAATCAATCGCGACCCCAATGCCGGTGTCATGATTCCAGAAATGGAAGGGGTACTCGTGATGCAGGTGCAAGCGGATACACCAGCAGCGCGTGCCGGTTTGCGACGGGGTGATGTCATTACCGCGATTGAAGGGAATCGGATTACCAGTGCTGAGGAACTACAGCGTATGGTAGAAAATAGCAACGTTGGAGAAAGATTGAGTTTTGAAGTGCGACGAGGTGAACAGATAGAAACGTTATCTGTTTATCCTGAGGAATTAGATGACTTCTCTTAAGGTTGTTTTGAGATTCTAATGAGTTATGTTCCCTCCAAGTTTAACTTGGGGGGATATTTCGTTGAATATCGCAATCTTCCATCAAATTCAAAGCACAGCCTTCAATTGCTCAACTAAATACTGGAGATGCTCGGGTTCATGAGTTGCCATCAACGAAATCCGAAGGCGACTAAAGGGGACCGTTGGCGGGCGAATAGCTGGTGCAAAAATCCCTTTTTGTTGTAAATGTTCTGACAGATGAACCGCTTCTTGGGGATTATCGAGGCGAAGACAAAGAATCGGCGATTGTGACGGAAGTAGCGGTAAATCAGCAAGGGCGTTCTTTAAATACTGGATATGATGCCAGAGTTGCTGACGACGCAACGGTTCTTCACGGACAATTTTAATCGCAGCCAGAGCTGCAGCGGTATCAGCAGGGGACAAACCCGTGGTATAAATCCAACTCGGAGCCCGATTGCGCAGAAACTCAATTAAACGCCTCGAACCAGCAACATAACCGCCAAGACTCCCCAAAGCCTTACTGAGAGTTCCCATTTGAATGAGGGCGCGACCGCTGCAATGGAAATAATTGACACATCCACCGCCATTTTCTCCCATCACTCCGGTGGCATGGGCTTCATCTACTAATACCATTGCTTGATATTTCGCAGCGATATCCAATAATTTTGGTAGCGGACAAATATCCCCATCCATACTAAAGACAGTATCGGTAAGGATCAGGCAACGCCGATAAGAAGCACGGTAAGTACGGAGTTGCTGTTCTAAATCTTCTAAATCGCAATGCTGATAGTCAATGACTTTTCCCCCAGTCAAAACGGCACCCTTTTTCAGACTGGAGTGATTATATTGATCCGCTAGAATCAAATCTCGCAAACCGACAAGGGCAGTAATCGTGCCTAAGTTGGCTAGATACCCGGAACTAAAGACTAGAGCATCTTCCGTTTGTTTCAGTTGCGCGATCGCGCTTTCTAACTCATCATGTAGGGGACGATTGCCACTGAGTAACCGCGAACCGGTACTGCCAGTTCCATAACGCTGAAGCGCTGCAGTGGCTGCTGCAATTAAACGTTCATCTCCTGCTAATCCGAGATAGTCATTACTAGCAAAATTCAGTAATGATTTTCCTTCCAGTTCAATCACAGGACCCGGAGAACTTTCTACATTTTTGACGGTGCGATACCACCCGGCTTTCTCAATTGTCGAGAGCGATTTTTCAATCCAATCATATGCAGAATTTTCGACCATTGACTTAATGTGACTGACGATTGACCAACGGTGCCTGCTGTCACTTGATATTGCAATCCTCATTATACTTCGCGTTAAAAAAATGAGTTAGGGATTGCTAGTTCGCATTTCTTGCCAAATCTTTTGATATTGTTCTTCTGTTTGGACTGATAGGGGCAATAAAAATTCACTTTTTGCTAACACTGTTGGTTGGGGAATGCGTAAAGCATCTTTTTGTAATGTCTTGGGTAAATTCTCACGCTGGGTATTGAGTAAAATGGGCGAAGAAGCATTGGTAAATAATCCAATTTGACTTGCCGCTTCTATTTCCCAACAAAAGTTGATCCATTGCGACATTGAGGCAGACAGACTTTCCTGACCGGAAGGTTGTACCCACACATCTGCCCAAAGTGCTGTTCCGGAAGTTGGAATCACCGTTTCAATATCAGGATAACGAGTTTGCAACTGTAAAATATCGCTCGACCAACCCACTGCTAACCAGGTATCCTCTAAAATCAAGGGCTGCAGATAGGCTTGAGAACTATAAAATTTCACTTGTTGATGTAAGGCAGCTAATTCTGTCTTTAAGTTGGGAACTTTGTCTAAATCGCTGGTGTTGTAAGATTGTCCCAGTTTTTTTAGCGTTAAACCAATCACTTCTCTCGGTTGATCGAGCAAAGAAACGCGATCGCGCAATTCTTCCCGCCACAAATCTTGCCAATCCCTCGGTGGATCATATCCAGCTTCACGAAACTTATCTTTGCGATAAGCAATCACTGTACTTCCCCAGCGATAGGGGGCTGCCCAAATTTTCCCGTTTTGATCAAAATTACCTTGTGTATCTCGTCGCACTAACTGTTGCCAAGAAGACGGCAACCTTTCCCAATTCTTGACTGAGGCGATATTTAACGGCTGAATTAAATTTTCATTAATCGCTTTTTGCAGCCAAATATCACCTAATGTCACCAAATTTGCTGTTTTTTTGCTTTCTTCTTGCGCTAACTTTTCTAGAAGTTGATAGAGACTTTGTAACTGCGATACTGGTTTAATATCTAACTGACGGTTGAGTTGAAATTGCTTTTGAAAGTTACCTAAAAGTTGGGGTGGAATGGAGTCTTTTAACACTCGAATTGTCAAGGAATTGTTTCCCACACTACAAGATTCCAAAATTGGGGAAATGGTGGACAATAGAGCCATTAATAAAAATTTACGACGATTTAACATAAAGCTGAAAAATTAAATGAATCCGTAATATTCAGACATATCTTGATCAAGGGAATAACATGGTCAAATAGCAGGTCGATTAATGCCTGTAATCGTAGAACAAATCCCATTGGTATCGTTCATGGATCGACTGGAAAATCATATTATCACTCTCGAACAAAAAATAGATCGGCTCTATGCGGTCATTGAACATCTCACTAACCGTTTAGACGAGAGTTTGCAAATGCCTCAAAGCGCAAGCAACTACTCCGATTATGCTGCTGTGCCTGAATCTTCTGAGGAAAAAATTGACTCTCATCATCGCGGTTTTAGTGCCATGATGGGACACAAGGACGTTTTACTCGATGATGACGTGAATACTTCTCGAACAACGGCTTCCGACGGAGAAGAAGTATCGCCAGAAATCCAAATTCGTCGTCTCAATACCCAGTTAACAGCAGCTTATAATCGCATTGCTGCCTTAGAAGAACAACTGTTAGCTCAACGGATTCACTTTTAATGAGTGCTTACTCTCTTTGATGAGTGACTACTCTCATTTGATTACATAAAAAAGGTAAGAGCGAAAGGCGCGATCGCGCCCTAGCAAATACCAATTTGGGCATCAAGATTTGAATTAAAAATGCAGTAGGGATTTGCCCCCCGAATCAAGGCTCGCTGAGGGAAAAGACTCGGGGTTGGCATCAGGAAGAAGCTTCCATGCTAGCTAGAGCTTCCCATCGCAGCGAGAACCCCATAAAAATTGACCCTAAAAATCTCCCATGCAATGAATGTGATCACGGGAGAATAAATTAATCCTATTGCTTCCTGATGAAGCGCGATCGCGCTACTAATCGCACTCATCAGTTGACCGTAGGCTATTCTTTCGGCATTCTGAAAGCCTTGCTCCAGACTACCAATTAAAAGCAACTTTAATCACTTACTTAATAAACAACATTTCCTGATAAGTGGGGAGGGGCCAAAAAGTATCTGCCACTTCACCTTCCAACGCATCAGCCTTCTCACGTAATTCACTCATGATTGGCAACAACGTATCAGCACAATAGCGCATCTTGTCCTCTGTGCTGGCAGCAGTGTTCTGTGCTAAAGCATCACTGAGGCGAGTCATTTCCAAGACTAGAGAATTGGTCAAATTGGCAATTTTCTGGATATGATCCTTTTCTAGGGTGATGCTGATGTGGGCAAGATTATTGAGTGTGCTGGATAATTGGGATAAATATTCCATGGCAGCGGGATAAATCATGGTTTTTGCCATGTTAACCATCAATTTGGCTTCCACTTCAATGGAGAGAATGTACTGTTCAGCATAGACTTCAAAGCGGCTTTCCAACTCAACAGGCGTCAGGACACCGGTTTTCTTGAATAAATCCTCAATGGTTTCTGCTTTCAAAACGGGCAGCGCATCGGCTGTGGTCGGTAAGTTCACTAATCCTCGTTCTTCCACCGCCATTTTATGCCATTCTTCTGAGTAGCCATTCCCGCCAAAGACCACTGCACTATGCTGTTCCATCACTTCTTTCAGCACAGTGATAATGGCAGTATTCATTTCCTTGTCTTTCGCCAGTTCATTTTCCAGTCGATTCCCAATCCAGTCTAGGGAGTCAGCCAGCATTGTATTCAAAACAATCAAGGGACCGGAGACGGACTGATTAGAACCGACGGCTCGAAATTCAAAGCGGTTGCCTGTAAACGCAAACGGTGACGTGCGGTTGCGATCGCCAGCATCTTGGGTTAATTGCGGCACGACATCAACGCCAATATCGAGTACCCCTTTCTGCTTAGACTCAGCAACCGTCCCCATTTTGATCTGCTCAAATACTTCTTCGAGTTGTGTCCCTAAATAAACAGACATAATTGCCGGTGGGGCTTCGTTCGCGCCTAAACGATGGTCATTACTAGCTGTCGCGATCGCTGCGCGCATCAGCGGTCCATATTTATGGACTCCTCGAATCACAGCCGCACAGAATAAAAGGAACTGAGCATTTTCATGGGGGGAATCGCCGGGATCAAGGAGATTCCCTTGAGTGGCATTCCCCACTGACCAATTTACGTGTTTACCCGAACCATTAATTCCAGCAAAGGGTTTCTCATGAAGCAGACACATAAAACCATGCTTCTTAGCGGTTTGTTTGAGAACCGTCATGATCAGTTGCTGGTGGTCGCTGGCAACATTGGCAGCTTCAAAAAATGGGGCAATCTCGAATTGACCCGGTGCGACTTCATTGTGGCGAGTTTTTGCCGGAATCCCCAGCTTGTAAAGCGTAGATTCCACTTCCTGCATAAAAATTTGCACGCGCTCGGGAATTGCACCAAAATAATGATCGTCAAATTCTTGACCCTTTGCTGGGGCTTTGCCAAAAAGGGTTCGTCCCGCTAATAAGAGATCGGGACGCTGAGTGGCAAAATTGGCATCCACGAGAAAATACTCTTGTTCCGCGCCGCAGCTAGAATTAACCGGTGCAACTTCTTCATTTCCCAGGAGGGTTAACACCTTGCGAGCTGCTTGATCCATCGCCGCAATCGAACGTAAGAGCGGGACTTTTTTATCTAATGCTTCTCCTGTCCAAGAAACAAACACAGTGGGAATACAAAGGGTTGACCCATTGTCCGTTTCCATGATGTAGGCCGGACTAGTGACATCCCATCCGGTGTAGCCCCGTGCTTCAAAGGTATCGCGAATGCCGCCATTGGGAAAAGAAGAACCGTCCGGTTCACCCTGAACTAACACTTTGCCCGAGAATTCGGAAATTACTTTGCCGTCACTTTGCACGGAAATAAAACCGTCATGCTTTTCTGCCGTCAAATTGGTCATGGGGTAAAAGACATGGGCATAATAAAGCGCCCCTTTTGACATGGCCCAGTCCCGCATTGCAGTGGCAACCGCATCTGCAACCGAGGAGTCAAGCTTTTCACCAGTCAGAATCGTTTTTTTAATTGATTTAAAAACTGCCTTGGGGAGACTTGCCTGCATTTTATTCAAGTCAAAGACATTCTCCGCCCAAATGTCCTCCAAACGCTCTGGCGGTTGAGTTGGCATGGGATTACGATTGGTGATTTCATAAATGGCTTGCACTCGGCCAGCATTTCCACTCATAAATTTTTTCCTATATTAAGGCATGAACTGTCCAATCTTATATTAAGGACCTCTATCAAAATGGGTAATTTTTATACCAAATTTTCATCATTTTGATTTAAAACTTAAATTTTTGTACTTAATGGTCATCCATTCCGAATCAACTGACACAAACGTCACTAAAACGGTCTTGCCTTGAAGTGATCTACCGACTTCACTAGCGACAGTCAGTTTGATCGGAGAAGGATCGCTCAAAATAAGTACTGACAATACCTCCAGTTGAGTTTAGGCATCTATCACCCATTTCGACGACCGCTACATTCAAAGTCCTTACCAATCACAAATTTTTCCTGTGATACAACTGCCAAATCCAGAAAAGACTTGCTATTATGGTCGTGCTGTGGCACAGGGTTGTAGCTCAGCAGGATAGAGCGAGCGCCTCCTAAGCGCTAGGTCGCCAGTTCGAGCCTGGCCAACCCTGCTTGATGTTAGTACCGAATTTGTAAGGTCACTCGCGCTTGAATTTCTTGTTCTCCGCCAATTACCGGCGAACTGGGAGCGCTACTGGCTGCCATATCTCCTTGAGTCCGGAATACTTCAGCACGCGGCATCACCGGAGGTGTCGCGTTATTAATTTGAATACTGACCACTGATTTGGATTGGAGATTCAGAGTACTTAAAACTGTATCAGCTTGTGCTTGGGCGTCAAGAGTTGCGGCTTGCAGCGCTTCTTTTTGCGCTTGCGCGATCGCGCTGTCAGTGGCTGTAAACCGCACCGAATCAATGCGGGTTGCGCCCGCTTGGACGGCTTCATCGAGTAAATTACCGACTTCGTCAGTGGGCATCCGAAAACTGACTAAATTGA
The DNA here is from genome assembly GCA_964493825.1 of uncultured Dactylococcopsis sp. Classification (GTDB taxonomy): domain Bacteria; phylum Cyanobacteriota; class Cyanobacteriia; order Cyanobacteriales; family Rubidibacteraceae; genus Halothece. Next base: position 4,817 of record CAZBPR010000081.1, on the reverse strand, counting down.
GAGCTTGATAGCCTCTTAAAGTACGTTTGCCCTCATTGTAGTTATACTGCGGTTCTAAACGAATACCAGTGGTTTTTAATTTTTCTACATCGCGCGATCGCAGTAACTCTACCACAGCCGTTGAACGGCGTGCCGCTTCTTCTTGGACTTGAGTCGCGGTTTTCCCTTCTACTTCCACTCCCAACTGCACTTCTGTTAGAGTTGTGGGGATAGACTCGGTGCCTTCTCCGGTCACCGTTAGGATTTGTCGGGGGGAATCTTGAGCCATCGCCGGTGCTAGGGAAACCCGCTCTTGTAAACTCCAACCGACAATTAAAATTAAACTACTGAGAAGGATTAAACTCAATCCTCTTGACCGAAATGGTTGCAATAAACGATTCATTTTGTAATCTCTCTCTATGAAACAAGCTTAAAAAACAGCATGATTTTAACGAACGACGATGGGTTTCAAGCCCCTGGAATTAAAGCCTTGCAAACGGCCATTCAAGAACAAGGAATTATCATCGCTCCCGAAACAGAACTTTCCGGTTGTGGACATCAAGTGACGACGAAACGGGGCTTAAAGTTGCAAAAGCATTCGGAGCAAACCTATAGTGTTGATGGTACACCAGCCGATTGTGTCCGTATTGCCCTGACTCAGCTTTTTCCAGATGCGGAATGGGTCATTTCTGGGATTAATGCCGGTGGTAATTTAGGGGCAGATATTTACATTTCAGGAACAGTGGCTGCCGTGCGAGAAGCCGTTTTTTTAGGTAAAAAAGGGATTGCTATTTCCCATTGGCGCAAACGACCGTTAGAAATTGACTGGACTCTCGCCGCCCGTTGGAGTGCCAAAGTTTTAGAAACCTTACTAACGCTTCCTTTACCGAAAGGATGTTATTGGAATGTCAATTTACCTCATTTAGAACCGGGATCAAAAGATCCGGAAGTTATCTTTTGTGAGGGAGGCAAACAACCCTTACCGGTTGTCTATCATTTTGATGGTGAACGATATCACTATCAAGGAGAATACGGTCAGCGTCAGCGTCAAAAAGGAAGCGATGTTGATATTTGTTTTTCTGGAAATATTGCCGTTTCCCAATTAAAGTTATGAAAACAGAGCCCTTAAATTAACCACTTCTCCCACCACTATGACCGTGGGAGAGAGTTGATTCCCTTGCGTAATTTCAACAATTGTTTCTAGAGTTCCGACCCATACTTGTTGCTCGTCTGTTCCGGCTTTTCGAATAATGGCAATGGGACAAGAACTGGCTTTTCCTGCTGTTATTAATTGCTCAGTAATTAGGGCTAAGTTGCGACCGCCCATTAAAATTACCAGAGTATCAATTTTTGCGAGAGCATCCCACTCTAATTGGGCTGGTTCATGAGCGGTAATGACACTAAAACTGCGACTTAAAACTTTATCGGTGAGGGGAATTCCGGCAAGCAGGGGGGCTGTAATTGCTGAAGATAAACCGGGAATAATTTCTACGTCACAACCAATGGTTTTTAAGGCTTCGATCTCTTCTCTCGCGCGACCAAAAATAAAAGGATCGCCATTTTTAAGACGAACGACGTGCTGATTTTGTTGGGCAAATTCCACTAAAAGACGATTAATTTCACTCTGAGGGGTACTGGGTTTTCCTCCTCGTTTTCCAACATAAATTTTTTGGCAATGGGGAGAGACAAGATCTAAAATTGCTTCATCAACTAACGCATCATAAATTAAAATATCTGCGTTTTCTAAGTGTTTTTGGGCTTGTTGGGTTAAATAGTGGGGACTACCTAAGCCAGCACCGATCAGATAAACTTTCAATTTTTAATCGAAAATGATATTTTTCGTTAATCCTACGAAGAGTTACTGGTCATTGAACTGCTTTGAACCATTATATCTGAAGAAAAAGGATCGCCCTCTGTCTCTGGCATCTGATATGGTTAAATGGATTCGAGTTCAACTCATATTATAAGAATCACGATGCGGACGATCGCGGAGATCAACGAAAAGATTAAAGAGCAAAAAGCCGTTGTCTGGACGGTAGAAGAGTTAAAAGCGCAAGTTGCACAAAAAGGCGTCAGCCAAGTTGCCAAAGAAGTGGATGTGGTAACCACGGGAACCTTTGAACCGATGGAGTCTTCGGGTGCAATGATTAATCTCGGACATACCGATCCGCCGATTAACATTCGACAATGCTGGCTCGATAGTGTTCCGGCTTATACTGGCTTAGGGGCAGTTGACCTCTACATTGGTGCAACGGCAAGTCCAGATTATAGTAGTTCGGGAGAAACCAGCGAATTAGAGACACGTCTGGGAGTTTCCTATCGGGAACGCGGTGGCGGTCATGTCATCCAAGATTTAATTGCCGGTCAACCCGTACAACTAAAGGCAATTGGACACGTGAGTGATTGTTATCCGCGCGCCTCGTTTCAAACCACCGTTACTCGTGAAACGATTAATCAGTTCTATCTCTATAACCCTCGCAACGTCTATCAAAATTTTATTGTTGGCGTGAATGCCGGGGAACGAGTCCTCTATACGTATTTAGGTCCCTTACATCCCAATTTAGGGAATGCCGTTTATTCTTCTCCCGGCGCGATCGCGCCGTTATTCAATGATCCGCAGCTTAATTTAATTGGCATCGGCACTCGCATCTTTCTCGGCGGGGGGATAGGCTATATTGCCGCTGAAGGCACCCAACACTTCCCCAAACAACGGCGACTCTCGAATCAAACCCCCATTGGTCCCGCCGCAACCTTAACCTTAGTCGGTGATGCCAAAGCCATGAGTCCACGATGGGTACGCGGGTGTTATTTTCGCAATTACGGTCCTTCCCTCATGTTGGGCGTTGGCATTCCCCTCCCGATGCTTAATGAAGAAGCCGTTGCCCATTGTGCGATTCAAGATCAAGAGATTGTCGCACCGGTTGTGGATTTTTCGATTCCGCGGCGGGTGCGTCCCACTTTTGGTTTAGTCAATTACCAGCAACTGAAAAGCGGGACGATTAAAATCGAAGGGGAAACGGTACGCACGGCTCCCTTAGCCAGTATTGCGCGATCGCGCGAAGTTGCAGATCTCTTGAAACAACAAATTTTGGAAGGAACTTTTCTCCTCGCCGAACCCATTGCCCCTTTACCGATGGATCGTGCTTTTCTCCCCCAAGATCGCTGGGGGTCTCAATTTGCACTAGAATAAACAATCATTGCTCTTGCATTTCCTGGACAAAAACCCATTCCAACTCCTGCATGGGAACATTGAGAGTGATGGTTGCCTCTGGTGCCGGAGCTTGATCTAAATTAAGCGCCGTGACTTCTCCCACAGGAATGCCCGGTGGAAAAAGACGACTGGCAGGAGAAGTGATGACGGCATCCCCAACTTGCACATCCGGTACTTTTTCAAAAAAACGCATCACCACTTGCCGTTCTCCTTCACCACGGATAAATCCCATATCCCGGCTACGACTAATAATGACGCCCACTCGACTATTGGGGTCACTAATCAGTAAAACTAGGCTCGAGTGAGGAGTAACCGTTTCTACTCGCCCCACTAATCCCCCAACAGCAGTCACAATGTCTCCTTTTTTGACTCCCTCTTGACTGCCGATGCCAATTGTCATTTGCTGCCACCAATGATCAGCACTCCGCCCGATAATGGGTGCTGTTTTTAAGGGGATAGCACTTTCTTGAACATAGCCTGAGAGTTCTTTTAAACGTTGATTTTGTTGTTGTAATTCTAGGACTTGCTGTTCTAACTCTCGAATCCGAGCATTGGTTAATTTTCGTTGTTGGTGAGTTTGCACTGTTTCAAGCGGGCGCGTCAGCCAATAATATAATTCGTAAAGGGGAACCGCTTGTGTCTGTCGAATGATGCCTGCTGTTAGCAAAAGCAATCCGACTAAGATAATTTGTGAACCATACTGACTCCACCACCGACGAACTGAAACCATAAACTTCTTTTCGGGCTTACATAATTGCAAATGTGGTTTGTCTCAAGGGTTATCCCTTTTCTAATGAAAGTTAGAGGTAATGATTAACCACTTGTTGTAAACCGTCTAATTCCAGTCCATTGCCCACTGCCGCCATTTTCCACTCGTCGTTATGGCGATAAACTTCAGCAAGCAGCATACTGGTTTTACCTTGATAGTCATTTCCAGAAAGGGTGTAACGGGCAATTTCTTGGTTATTGTCCAAGTCAACTAAACGGACAAAGGCATTTTCCACCTGTCCAAAATCATGTTTCCGTTTAACCGCATCATAGATGTTAACAACAAACACTAACTTAGCAATTTCTTCAGGAATTTTCGGTAAATCAACAATAATTTGTTCGTCATCTCCTTCCCCTGCCCCGGTTAAGTTATCGCCCAAGTGAGTAATTGCACCGGAGTGATGACTCAAATTCCCGAAATAAACAACATTGGAATTACCCTTGAGTTTATCCTTTTCATCAAGACATAAAACCGAAGCATCCAGGTCATAATCCGCTTTGAACATGGAATTTAAGCCTCGGGAACGATCAACCACATCCCAACCTAAAGCACACATTAATCGGCTTAAACTTGGCGCTTCTTTTTTCAGTGAAATCCGTTGTCCTTTTTGTAAGTTGATACCCATCTTTTCTAGTTTTTCTAGTTGTAGTAACGATTCAGAATAGCTTGTAACCCACCTTCATAACCCGCACCAACAGCGCTCATATGCCATTGTCCATCTTTCTGAGGAGACGCGTTCTCCTTTTTTTAAGGAAATCCCCATAATCAACCTCTGTTTTGGCTAATTGGGTTTAGTTTAGCAAGAGATCCTCTTTATTTAATAGTCCTGCATTGTAGATTAAAAAATATTTGGCGGCG
>CAZBPR010000080.1:0-14048 GCA_964493825.1 uncultured Dactylococcopsis sp. | reverse complement strand
GAAGAAGGCACCGACAACTTTGGTAACACCAATAACGCCCGTGGTGCTATCGATGCCACTTTGCGCGCCGACCAAGCAATCGGTGCGGCTCGCGACTTTATCGAAAATGTTCAGCCCAACACCTTTGTCATCACTGCTGCCGACAGCGCCGGTGGCAGCATGGAAATCGATGATATCTTCGACAGCGACACCGTGGGCAACATCTCTGCCCAACGCCGCCTTGAAGGCGAAGAGGTTGTCACAACTGACATTCCCTTCGACGGAACCACCGGTAGCGACACCGCTCCCTTTGTTGCTGCCCCTGATGAAAACGGCGATGTTTTTGAATTCGGTATTGCTTGGGCAGGATTGCCGGACTTCGCTGGCAGTATCGTCACGAAGGCGTTTGGTGCCGGTGCAGAAGAGCTACCCGCTACCATTGATAACACGGGAATCTATCGCTTGATGTATGAGAACCTGTTCGATGTCAGCCTCGACCCCCCCACAGGTGTTCCCGACGACCTGCAACCCCGTCAAGCCCCTGCACCAACTGCTGAAACCGGCAATGTCATCTTCATTCACCCCGACGGTACCAGCCCCTCCCACTACGCGGCGGCACGCTTTGCCTCTCTCGGCACTGACGGTCGCCTCAACTGGGATCAAATGTCCGATGCGGGCGTTTACTTAGGACACATGGAAGACCGTCTCGTGGGAACCTCTAACGGCGGTGCAGTGGTTCACGCCTTCGGCATCAAGCCCTTCGCTGGCAGCTTTGGTTTGGATGAAAACGGCGATCCTTACACTTCTCTCTCCGGTCAAGTTGGCACGACAATCATGGAAGAGGCACAGGCAGCCGGAAAAGCTGTCGGAATTGTCAACTCCGGTTTCATTGCCGAACCGGGATCGGGGGTTTTCTTAGCCGATGCGGTTGATCGAGGAGAAACTGAAGAAATTACCGCCGAAATTCTCGACTCCGGTGCAGAAGTTATTCTCGGTGCCGGCGAAACCGATTACTTGCCTGTTGGAACGGTTGGTTTCTTTGGGGAAGAAGGCACTCGCGAAGACGGACGCAACTTAGTTGAAGAAGCTGAAGTTGCAGGTTACACTGTCGTCTTTACTCGTGAACAACTGCAAGACGCGATCGCCAATCCCGATACCGAAAAACTGCTTGGGATTTTTGCCGCTGAAGATACCTACAACGACACCTACGAGGACAACCTGCGCGCGCAAGGATTGGTAGACGACAACGGCAACCTACTTTTCTACGGACAACCTGGAAATCTGAATCCGCCGACGATTGCTGAGATGATGGAAGCGGCACTGGTTATCCTTGATCGCGACCCCGACGGCTTCATGTTGGTTGCAGAGGAAGAAGCGACCGACAACTTCGGCAACAACAACAACGCGGCTGGCGTTATCGAAGCTGCGATTCGTGCTGACGAAGCGATTGGGGTTGCCCTCGACTTCGTAGATAATACTGATCCCAATACCTTGGTCATCACCGCAGCCGACTCTGATGCAGGGGGATTAGAAGTGGACGACGTTCCCATTGGTGAGGGTACCTTCGGTTTAACCCCGCCCGAGTCGGACTTCACCATCCGTACCCAGGCTGAACTGACGGCTTTCGGTTCCAACGCTGACGGCACTCTAGTAGAGTTGGATGACACCGACGGCAGCAGCTTTGGCGACTTCGTGCCCTTCACCACCGGCGCTCCCGATGCCGATGGCGATGTCTTTGACTTTGGCGTAGCCTGGGCAGGACTCCCCGACGTGAATGGCGGTATCGTTACCAAAACCTACGGTCTCAACGCTGATACCTTACCTGCCACCGCCGACAACACTGACATCTACCGCACCATGTATCGCACTCTCTTTGGAATTGAAGCTGAAGAGGCTGCTACTTCTCCTCCTACTCCTCCTACTCCCCCGACTCCCCCGACTCCCCCGACTCCTGGTACTCCTGTTTTCGGTAGCTTAGAAGGAGATACCCTCGAAGCTGGTGTTGACTTTGCTGGCGAAGGAGACTTAGTATTTGGTGGGGCTGGAGAAGATACGATCGATGCTTCTACGCTCAACAGTAGTAATCGTCTCTATGGTGGAAGTGAAGCAGATGAGTTAATTGCCGGAGCCAATGATCGCTTATTTGGCGGTGCGGGTAATGATATTTTAGAAGCAACGCTCAGCAACGGTAACAACCGACTTTATGGCGGTACCGGTGACGATGACTTCTTCAATGGCAATGACGACCGCTTAGTCGGTGGCGAGGGCAGCGATCGTTTCTTCCTCGGTGAAGAAAGCGGTGAGAGTGTTGTTACAGGCGGTGCCGGTGCTGATCAATTCTGGATTGCCAATGCTGGTTTACCAGAAGCAGCGAACACCATTACGGACTTTACTCTCGATGAAGATGTCCTGGGTGTTGCTGGCATTGGTGCCGGAGACATTGGAGATCTTGACATTTCTCAAAGCGATGGCAATGCTATTATTGCCTTTGGTGGCAGCGACTTGGCAGTCTTGCTGGGCGTAGATAGCAATGCTCTGAGCAATAGCAACTTTGCTTTTGTTTAATGTGCATGATGCTAAGGTGGAAGTCTCCTGGCACTAAGAGAGTAACCCTTTAATCTTTCAGTTCCCTCCTACGCTGATGTTAGGAGGGAATTCTTTTTACTAATTGCGCCACTGAGATAGAAAATTCTTTAGCAATTCTTTAAGCCAAATTCTTATAACATTTTTTATTGAAACTAATAGATTGAATTTTAAATAAATTAATTTAAATTAAAAACTAGCAAGAAAATTGTTTGCATTTCTTTATGAATTCTAGAAAGAGTTAAAAAGAACAATTAAAACAGTGAAATAAAGCCTTAAAATCTTACTATATCTTGCTTTTAAAATTAGATTTTTTATAATTAATTAGCTTAATCAAGTTGATTTACTAACAGCATTAACTAAAATTTGCAAATTTCTTAATCTTTTTGATCCTTTTAGATAATACTTTCTTAATCTTATTAAAGAAAAATGAGATTGTCCTAAAAAAAAGTAGTAGAAATGGCAGGTAATAACGTAATATTTATTCACCCCGATGGTGCGGATCCTTCAGCGTTTGCCTTGGGTCGTCTTGCCACTGTTGGACCCGATGGTCGTCTCAACTGGGACGAAATGACCGAAGCAAGTGTCTATCTCGGTCATATCGATGATCGCGTTGTCGCAACCTCAAATGCCGGTGCTGTGGCTCATGCGTATGGGATTAAACCGTTTTCCGGCAGTTATGGCTTCGATGAAAACAATCAGCCTTATCAGTCTCTTTCCGAGTTGCAAAACCAACTGCAAGCCGGTGCCGAGTCTGGTTCGACTATTATGCAGGAGGCGATCGCGGCGGGGAAACCCACGGCAGTGATCCAATCGGGATTTATTGCTGAACCCGGTACCGGTGTTTTCTTAGCCGATGCCGAGAGTCGCAGCGACAGAGAAGGGATCACGGCGCAAATTGTTGAGTCTGGAGTTGATGTGATTCTCGGCGCAGGAGAGGTGGACTATCTTCCAGAAGGAGTAACTGGTTTCTTTGGTGTACCAGGAACTCGTACCGATGGACGAAACCTCATTGAAGAAGCAATTGCAGATGGTTACACCGTTGTTTACACGCTAGAAGACTTACAAAATCTTCCTGCTGATACCGAAAAAGTTTTAGGAATTTTCGCTGCGGAAGATACTTACAACGACACCACCGAAGCCGCATTAGTCGAACAGGGATTATTTGACGACAGTTTACCCCCTAACGAGCAACTCATCACCTACGGTCAACCGGGCAATGAGAATCCGCCAACGGTTGCTGAAATGATGGAAGCTACGCTCAGTTTGGACAAGTTTAGCCAAGCTGAAGATGGATTCTTAATCGTTGCCGAAGAAGAAGGAACGGATAACTTTGGGAACAATAATAATGCTGCGGGGGTTTTAGATGCAGTATTAAGAGCCGATGCAGCCATTGGTGTGGCGCAAGACTTTGTAGATAATAACCCGAATACTTTGCTGATTACCGCTGCGGATAGTGCTGCTGGTGGCATTGAAATTGATGACGATGGCGGCAGTGCTGGCGGAACCCGCGAAGACGGTCCCGTTGGGAATGACGGAGACCCCTTTTTCACGGGAGGACAAGATGCCAATGGCGATATCTTTTCCTTTACGGCAGAGTGGGCAACAGAAAGTGATGTTGCGGGTAGCATTGTCACCAAGGCTTATGGCTTAAACTCGGAGCAATTGTCCTCCACCATTGATAACACAGGGATTTATCGCATTATGTACGAAACCCTGTTTGAGGTGGAACTGGCTTCCCCCGATGGTGTCCCTGATGATTTTGCCCTTGAACTACCGCCTCCACCCACCCAAGATACGGGAAACGTCGTCTTTATTCACCCGGATGGCACGAGTCCTTCCCACTACGCAGCAGCCCGTTTTGCGTCTGTAGGAACGGACGGTCGTCTCAATTGGGATAACATGACCGATGCTGGCGTTTATCTCGGTCACATGGACGATCAGATTGTTGGGACTTCTAATGGGGGGGCTGTTGTTCATGCTTATGGGGTCAAGCCTTTCAGTGGCACCTTTGGTCTAGACGAACAAGGAGAAGCCATTACCTCTCTTTCTGGACAAGAAGGGGTAACGATTTTAGAAGAAGCCCAAGCTGCGGGGAAAGCAGTGGGGATTATTAACTCTGGGGAAATTGCTGAACCCGGTTCTGCCGTTTTCTTAGCCACTGCGGAAAGTCGCGGTCAAACCGGATTCATTACCGCCGAAGTTCTTGAATCCGGCGCCAATGTTATTCTCGGCGGGGGAGAAACCGACTATCTTCCCCAAGGCGAAATCGGCTTTTTTGGACAGGAAGGAACGCGCAGCGACGGTCGTAACCTCATTGAAGAAGCGGAAGAGATGGGTTATACCGTTGTTTATACCCTGGAACAACTGCAAGCCGTCGATCCGGCAGAAACGGATCAACTGTTGGGAATTTTTGCCGCGGGTTCCACCTACAATGCGACTTCGGAAGATAATCTCATCAATCAAGGATTGGTAGATGAAAATGGCGACTTGATTTTCTACGGTCAGCCTCCTGAAAATCCGGATCCTCCTACTCTTGCGGAAATGACTGAGGTTGCCCTGCAAATTCTGTCTCAAGACCCCGATGGCTTTATGCTGGTCGCGGAAGAGGAAGGAACGGATAACTTTAATAACTCCGGCAACTCGGCTGGCGGGATTGAAGCAGCCCTCCGTGCCGATGCAGCAATGGGCGTGGTGCAAGACTTCATTCGCAATCAAGACCCCAATACCTTGCTGATTACCGCTGCTGACAGCGATGCGGGTGGGGTAGAAGTGGATGATGTCTCTGGAGATACGGTTGGCACTTACACTGTACAACCAGAATTACCGGGGACTGGCGAAGAATTTCCCTTTGACGGTCAAACGGGGTCTGATACTGCGCCGTTTACGACGCCGGCTGATGCGGATGGCGATGAATTTCAATTTGGGGTTGTCAATTTCCAATCTGACTTAAGTGGCGGGATTGTTTCCAAAGCCTTCGGGATGAATGCGGATACGTTACCCCCAACCGCCGATAATACCGATATTTACCGCACCATGTATCGGACGCTGTTTGGGATTGAACCGGAAGAAGCGGCTGGTGTAGAACCACCAAATACCCAAACCGCAACGTTCACGACAGCGATTGATAACAACCTGGTTGAGAATGAACCCGATACGCCCGGTGGCGATGTGGTTGATCTCAGTGTTGACCAAGAAGATGATGGGGGAAGAACGCAAGCGCTGCTGGAATTTAGTGATTTTTCTATCCCTGATGGGGCAACCTTAGAAAGCGCAACCTTAAGGATTTTCACCAACAATCCTACCAACGGTCCGGTTTCGGCTTATCGGATGCTCGAAGACTGGGATAATGACAGCACTTGGTCTTCTTTTGATGGGGATGGCGTACAGCCTGATGGGTTTGAAGCCGTTGAGGAAGCCTCCGCAACCTTCTTTAATCCTGACGATAATGCCTTCGTTAACTTAGATGTTACCGAGGATCTTCAATTCTGGTTAGAGAATCCTGACCAGAACAACGGTTGGATTTTAATCAATGATTCCACCGATGGTTGGGACTTTGATTCCTCTGAGTCTCTCAGCCAACTCGTACCAGAATTGGTTTTAGAATTTTCCACCGATGGTGAAGATCCAGAACCGGTTGCGGGTGAGGTGTTTACTGTTACCAACACTGAGGATAGTGGGGAGGGTTCTTTACGCAGCGCGATCGCGCAAGCCAATGCCAGTGAAGACACCATTGATACAATCGCGTTTGATAGCAGTCTCAACGGGCAAACCATTGTTTTAACCAGTGGCGAACTCACCATCACTGATGACCTCATTATCGAAGGATTAGGAGGCAATCAGTTAACCCTTGATGGCAATGACACCAGTCGCCTTTTCAACATCAATGATGGCACAGACAGGCTCATTGAGGTGACTATTGACGGCTTAACCCTCACGGGCGGTAACACCGAAGGCAGTGGCGGGGCAATTGCCAACCGTGAGACATTAACCCTAAGCAATCTCACTCTTGCCGATAATTTTGCTGAAGTCAATGGCGGGGCGATTAACAACGCTGGGGGAACACTAACCCTTACAAACGCAATAATTTCTGGAAACTCCGTCAATCTTGATGCGGGTGCGATTAACAATGTTGAAGGAACGGTCAGTATTGCTGAAAGCAATCTTTCTGGCAACACAGCAAGTGATGATGGCGGCGCGATCGACAATGCCAATGACAGCACACTCACCATTATTAACAGTACTATCTCGGACAACCTAGCCGATAGCGGATTTGGCGGTGGAATCTCGAACGCGCTCAATTCCACAGCCACCTTTGTCAACACCACAATCTCTGGTAATGCTGCCAGTGACAGCGGTGGTGGCATCAGAAACAATAACGCAACGGTTGTTGTTTCTGATAGTACGATCAGTGGCAACACTTCCGGAACCGATGGCGGTGGTATTGAAAACACAGGAACCGTAACCTTTATCAATAGCACTCTCAGTAACAACGCCTCAGCACGGGATGGTGGTGCCCTTTTCAACACGGGGACCGCAAGCCTCATCAGTTCCACCGTCAGTAAAAACGCCGCAGCGAACAATGGCGGTTCGATCTGGACCGATGGAACCGTTAACCTGACCAACAGCATTCTTGCTGACAGCAATAGTGCCGATGATGCTGAGGTCGCTGATGCCGGTGCAACCTTTAACCTATTCGGTGCAAACATTGTTGAAGATGGCAGTGTCAGCGATACGATTGATCTCGACCCGCGTCTATCTCCCTTACAAGACAATGGTGGTTCCGTGCTGACTCACCTCCCCTTAGAGGCAAGTCCCGCGATCGATGCTGGAGATAACAATCAACTCCCTGCTGATCTCTTTGATCTTGATGGCGACGGCGACACAGCAGAACCCATTCCCTTTGACCAACGAGGCTTTGATCGCATTCTCAATGATCTTGTCGATATCGGTGCGGTGGAAGTGCGAGAAGAAGACTTAGCCGGACCCAATGATCCGCCTGCTATCATTACGCCCATCGCGCCAGTGGACTTCCCCGAAAGTACCCTCACGGGAGAAACAGAAGTCTTTGCTGAAGAGGCGATTGAAGCAACGGATCCTGATACCCCTGCCATTGATCTCACCTTTGAGTTAACCGAGGATGCCGGTGGCTTCTTTGAACTGGTTGACCCGGTAACTGGTGGAATTGCGATTACGCCTGAGGGATTAGAAAACATTGAACAAGGACAACAATATAATCTGGAACTGGTTGTCAGTGATGGCGAGTTTGAATCCGACCCGGTTATCCTCACCGTTAACATCACAGAACCCTTATTAACTGCCTCGGAAACCTTCACCGAAGCCATTGATAACAATATTCGTGAGGATCAACCCAATAGCCCTGGCCCAAATGTGGTCGATATTACCGTTGACCAACAAGATCCCGACGAAACTCAAGCCCTGATTCAATTTACAGATTTTGCCATTCCCGAAGGAACAACACTAGAAACGGCAACTGTCAGCTTCTTTACCAACAGTGAGACTGATGGTCCGGTTTCACTTTACCGAATGCTGCAAAGTTGGGACAATGACAGCACTTGGGCTGACTTTGGCGGTGATGGGGTTCAGGCTGATGGGGTTGAAGCTGCCGAAGAAGCGTCTGCGAGCTTCACCAATCCTGCTGATGATTCTTTCATTGCCTTGGACGTGACTGAAGATATTCAATTCTGGTTAGAAAACCCCGACCAAAACAATGGTTGGATCATCTTGAATGCCTCAGGAGACGGCTGGGACTTTGACTCTTCCGAAAGTAGCCTGGATCAAGTTCCACAACTGACCCTAGAGTTTGCGGCTGAGGATGGTGAAGATGCTGAAGAACCCGAGAAAACGGAAGCGCTGGCGTTTGGTAGCCTCGATAATGACAACTTTGATACCGTTGCCGATCTATTGTTTACCGGTGCGGGAGAAGACCTCGTAGATGCCAGCACCGGATCCGATAACCGGATTTACGCAGGCAGTGAAGCAGATGATTTATTTGCAGGTACAAATAATCGTCTCTTTGCGGGTACTGGCGACGATATCCTCGATGCAACACTCAGCCAGGGCGGAAACCGACTCTATGGTGGTACGGGTGACGATAACTTCTTCAATGGGAACGATAACCGCTTAGTGGGCGGCGACGGCAGCGATCAATTCTTCCTTGGCGAAGCAAGCGGTGCCAGCATAGTTACCGGCAGTGCAGGTGCTGACCAATTTTGGATTGCTAATGCCGGTTTTCCCAGCGCCGTTAGCAGCATCACTGACTTTACAACTGGAGAAGATGTTCTTGGTGTTGCTGGTATTGGTGCAGCTGATATTGCAGATGTTGAGATCTCTCAAGTGGGAGAGGATACACTCATTGCCCTTGATGGGAGTGAACTCGCTCTTTTATTGGGAATTGACAGCACTGCCTTGACCAACAGTGACTTTGTCTTTGTGAATTAAACAAATTGACCGGGTGAGCGGTTATCAAGTTGATTGCCCTGAGTGGATTTTTTCGGCTCAGGGTATTGTTTTCACTCAGTTGAATCCAATTGAAAAAATCGCTGCTAGTTATGAACGCGGTGCGAGTATGGAAGCGATAGGGAATGACAGAGAAAATTCGTCATTGAAATTATTGGCTGACTTTTTCAGGCAAGTTGGGGATTTGTTTGAGATAAACTTGCATATAGTGCGTTAATCAGAATTAATGTGATGAGTTTTAACTTTCGCTTCGGAATTGCAAGCGATCTCCATATTGCTGTCGAAGAAACAATCTTTCACCATCCGAAACGCTTTCATCTAGTAGAAGTTAGCATCCCGAGCTTTAAACAAGTGATTGAACACTTCAAAAGTTTAGATCTTGATTTTCTCTTACTGCCGGGAGACTTAACTCAAGATGGTGAACCAGAAAATCATCAATGGTTATCAGACTATTTGCAAACACTTCCTTTTCCCGTTTATGTTATTCCTGGAAATCACGATATTCCTACTATTTCCGGTGAAAATCCGGGAAAAAATCCAGCCATTCCCCATGATAAATTTCCACATTATTACTCCCATTGCGGTTATGAAAAAAGCAATAAACTTTATTACACCACTGAGTTACGACCTCATGTCCAACTCGTTGCACTGAACTCCAATATTTTTGATGAAAATGGCAAGCAATTAGGTTGTATTGATGAGGAACAATTACAATGGCTAGAAAATTTATTACCGACTTTGCAAGATCAATTAGTTTTGGTCATGATTCACCATAACGTCATTGAACATTTTCCTGGACAGGCCGATCATGCCATTTCTAAGCGGTATATGTTAGATAATGCACCGCGTTTAAAGAAATTACTAAATGCTTATGGGGTGCGTTGCATCTTGACGGGTCATCTTCATATTCAAGATATTGCAAAAGAAGGAAATTTATACGAAATTACAACTGGTTCTTTAGTTAGCTATCCTCATCCCTATCGTGTGATTGAAGTTAAAGGTGAGTCCCGAGATATCATGCACGTTGACATTCAATCCCATTGGGTAAAAACAGTTCCCGGCTGGGAGGATTTACTCCATTTTTCTAGGGAATGGATGGGCGATCGCGCTGATCCGTTTATGATAAAATTATTAACCCAACCGCCTTTAAACCTTTCTGCAGAAGAAGCGAAAAAATTTGTTCCTGATTTACGATATTTTTGGGCAGATATTGCTCAAGGGGATGCTGCTTTTTCTTTTCCTCATTTTCCCCCACAAGTCAGAGCATTTTTTGAAAAATTTAGTGAACAAGAAAAACGAAACATTCATCAAATTGGCGATAACCATACCCGTCTACACCTTTAAAACCGTAATGGTAGTGCAAATTAATCTAACTAAAGAAGACGCTACAACGAACGTCTTCATCACTAAATTATTGTTTTAATTTTGGAAAAAGCAGTGACTAAAAAAACAATAAATTCTGAATTAATCTTTATCTTCTTCTTGCTGGCTACCGGGAGAATTGTTATACAACGCATCCAATTTTTCTCGGGCATCATCAACATTAACTGAACGCATCACTAACAGGGGTTCATTCACGGGTTTACCCTGTTCATCCAGTAACTCAGGATGAGAGGGGGTTTGCCCAGAAGTATAACTGTTGCGATTGAATGTGTTTCTATTGCGGCGAGAGTTCCAGTTATTACCAGTTCTTTGCGACTCGGTACCTAAAGTGATCAAACTGCGAATTAAATTACTAACAGCGAAAAAAGCAATGACGGTAAAAGCAATGATGTATAGTAGGTGTAACATAGTGTTCCTTTAAACGGGCGTATTTTCTCAGTTTAGATTGCTCTAATTCAGCAGGATTAATGAAATAAAGGGAAATTTTCTTATACCCTTTATTCTAACCTGTTTCATTAGTTCCCTGACGCGGTAGCTGTTGTTGCTGTTGTTGGTTTTTCATCGCTACTTGCCGGCATTCTGTAACCAGTTTATGCCAAGGTGCAATTGTGGACATTTCTACACCAACCTGACCATCCGTTGCTTGAAATAAACTTTGGGTGGCACTCACTTCTTCTTGCGCCGCTTTCACCCGTTGTAGCAAGTCTGCTTGTTCAGCGGGCGATAAAACAGCGATTCGTTCCGATTCTAATCGGGTACGGGACCGGGAAAACCAATACTGAAAGTCTTCCAGTAAAGGTTCTAAAATTGCTTTTAACAACTCTTTTTGGTTGGATTCCGAAGCCATAACGGTTGGGTTTAAGTTTTTTTCATTTTTCTTATTAACTATCTTAACTTTCTTTACAAAAATTAACGTCTAACTCAGTGGGGATCAATGGGAGAGGGTGAGGAGGCGGGACATGAGAAATTTTAAGCAGATTCGGGTTTGGGTAAAGAAGAAGGATGGAGTAGCAGTTCAGCAGTGGAACGTTTTTCAACCATATCTTTTGTAATTTCGCAGTGGCGGACATCTTTACGGGAGGGTAAATCATACATGACATCAAGCATGATTTCCTCAATAATGCCCCGTAAGGCTCTTGCTCCGGTTTTCCGACGATTCGCTTCTTGCGCGATCGCGCGCAGGGCTTCTGAGGTAAACTCCAGTTCAATGTTATCCATCCCCAGAAGCTTCTGATATTGTTTTACCAGCGCATTGCGGGGCTGCGTCAAAATCGAAACCAGTGCTTGTTCATCTAAGGGTTCAATCACTGCGGAAACCGGAATCCGTCCCACAAACTCCGGAATCATGCCAAATTTAATAAAGTCATCCGGCTGCAGATGCTGGAGAATATCTGCGGCTCGCTTCTCTTTGGTCAGAGTTTGTCCTTCTTCCCCCTGAATAAAGCCAATGGACTTGCGTCCCATCCGTTGTTCGACCACTTTATCCAAGCCAACAAAGGCTCCACCACAGATAAAGAGGATATTGCTGGTATCAATTTGGATGCAATCTTGATAGGGATGTTTGCGTCCCCCTTGCGGTGGGACATTGGCGACTGTTCCTTCTAACATTTTCAGCAGGGCTTGTTGGACCCCTTCTCCGGAGACATCGCGGGTAATGGAGGTATTTTCGCTTTTGCGAGCGACTTTATCAATTTCATCAATATAGATAATACCGCGCTGGGCTTTTTCCACATCCGAATCCGCAACTTGTAACAAACGTAGTAAGATGTTTTCCACATCTTCTCCTACATAGCCAGCTTCAGTAAGAGTGGTGGCATCAGCAACGGCAAAGGGAACTTCCAGAATTTCCGCTAGGGTTTGCGCCAGTAACGTTTTCCCGCAACCGGTCGGACCAATCAATAAGATATTCGATTTTTGCAGTTGAACGCTGGCCTCATCCCGATGGGTGTCTTGATCTTCAAGGAGACTCAGGCGTTTATAGTGGTTATAAACCGCGACTGACAAAACCTTTTTCGCTTCTTCCTGACCAATCACATAGTCATCGAGATAACCTTTAATATCTTTGGGTTTGGGAATTTCGCTAAAGGAGAGCGTTGGTGCTCCCTGACGTTTCCCCTTCTCTTCATCTTGGGCAGAAACTCGCTCTGGGCGCGATGAAGGTTCGATGAGTTCATCGTCTAAAATTTCGTTGCATAATTCCACGCATTCATCGCAAATATAGACTCCAGGACCAGCAATTAATTTGCGAACTTGCTCTTGGGATTTACCACAGAAGGAACATTTTAAGTGGGAGTCGAATTTTGACATAGTCAGCACCAGCCTCTGGTATTAATATCGTCTAAGTTGCAGCTACTTCCCGAGGGGAACGAGTCTGCGAGGTAATTACTTGGTCAATTAAACCGTAGTCTTTCGCTTCTGCCGCAGACATATAAAAGTCGCGGTCTGTATCTTCAGCAATGCGGTCTAACGGTTGTCCAGTGTGGTCAGCAAGGAGTTCATTGAGGGTATTTTTAATATAGAGAATTTCTCGAGCTTGAATTTCGATGTCTGCGGCTTGTCCTTGAGCCCCGCCTAAGGGTTGGTGAATCATAATTCGAGAATTCGTCAGCGACATCCGTTTACCCGCAGCACCACCGGCTAAGAGAAACGCTCCCATGCTAGCAGCCAGTCCGTAGCAAATGGTGGCGACATCCGGTTGAATTTGTTGCATCGTGTCGTAAATGGCCATGCCCGCATACACGGATCCCCCGGGAGAATTGATATAAAGTTGGATATCTTTTTCGGGATCTTCTGCTTCTAAAAACAGCATTTGGGCGGCTACAGAATCCGCAATTTGGTCATCCACTGGCATCCCGAGGAAAATGATGCGTTCCCTGAGTAGGCGAGAATAGAGGTCGAAGGCTCGCTCGCCCATTCCTGATTGTTCAATCACCATGGGCACGACGGCATTTTGGGATTGAGACACAACGGAACCTGAGGCGCGGTCACTACGGAGATTAGAAAAGGGCATTTGGGAGTAAATCATAGATTAGTCTAATGTCTTGGCACT
This sequence comes from uncultured Dactylococcopsis sp., assembly GCA_964493825.1. Classification (GTDB taxonomy): domain Bacteria; phylum Cyanobacteriota; class Cyanobacteriia; order Cyanobacteriales; family Rubidibacteraceae; genus Halothece. The sequence continues at coordinate 574 of CAZBPR010000080.1, read as the reverse complement.
CAATTGGGTTAATTTCCTTCTGTCCTCATTATGGCTTATTCTGCTGTTTCACTTTCAGCATCGACCACTGCTTCTGAGGCGGCTTCTTCTGTTTCTTCATCTTCGGCTTGTAAGCTGCCTTCAGGCACTAATTCCACTTCTGAGTGTTCTCGTAACCAAGCCAGCGTTTTTTCTTGACGCAAGTCTTCTTCAACATATTCCTGGAGTCGTTCTTCGTCGTATTCTTGCTCTTGTTCGTCTAGTTCTTTTCTGACTTCATCGGCTTTATTTTTCAACTCTTCTTCAGTGGGGTTCAGCCCTTCTTGCTTCGAGATTTCTTGCAGCGCCAGGTTTTGCTTAAGGCGAGCAATGGCATCAGGGCGCGATCGCTGCTTCATTTGCTTGACCGCTTCTTCATTTAGCATTTGCCGAGGATCAATACCATACTGCGCTAACTGCATCATTGATTGAGTGATGATTGTTTGCAATTCTTGTTCAATCATCGTTTCCGGCAATTCAATTTCCGTTTGCTCAATCAGAGCATTCACAATCGCTTCCTCAATATTACTTTTCGTTTGTTCTTGCGCTTGTTCTT
>CAZBPR010000079.1:0-14050 GCA_964493825.1 uncultured Dactylococcopsis sp. | reverse complement strand
GACTTGATACCCACGTTCTCGCAATCGCTTTAAAGCCCCATCAACATCAATTTCCTGACCTTCTTCAACTACTGTAATCCATTGGCTGGGGTCATCTGGATCAAGAGAATCAATGCGTTGTAAGGCTTTTCCTTCGGCAGAGTCTGGATTGAGGTACGTCATTTCTCCCTCAATTTCAAAAGGGATCAGGTTTTCTGTTTTGGGGTCCGACATAGATATTTTCAGGAGTGGTTAAAGACTTAATTACGATCTTAGCGCGATTAACCCAGAGCGTTAGTTACTGCCAGTTGCTATCGCTGTTTTGGAAATGAGGAGGAAGGCGAAATTGGTATTTACTAATCCTAATTATGGTCAGATTGGTTGACTTTGAAGACGGTATCTGCACTTAGAATCAGATCAACCAATTAACAGAACTCAAACAAATCATGATTGCTGAAGCAGTCACAGGAAAAATGAAAATATAATCCTTATCTTCAATCATCTATGGTCAGTCAAAGTAAATCCACTCTCATTAGTCGTGATTTTGTCCTCTCTACCCTAAAAGAACATTCAGAGGACATTAAAAACTTAGGCGTTAAAACTCTCGCTCTATTTGGTTCAACCGCCCGTAATGAAGCCACCGCAGACAGCGATCTCGACTTCCTTGTGGAATTTAAAGCCGAATTAACCTTTAAGCGTTACATGAAACTAAAATTCTTCCTTGAAGACCTATTTAAAAAAAATGTCGATCTCGTTATCAAAACCGACCTAAAACCCCAAATCAGAGAAAGCGTTATCAACGAAGCCATTCATGTCTCGTCGTCTTAGTCTCTATCTTAGTAATATAATTAACAGCATTAATAAATTCAAAATTACACTGCTGATCTGACCTATAACAGATTATGTGAAGATGACAAAACCCTCGATGCGGTTGTTCATAACTTACTGATCATCGGTGAAGCCACCAAGCAAATTCCCAATTCAATTCGCCTGAAATATCCGCAAATCGAATGGAAGCAAATTGCAGGTTTAAGAGATATTATTGCTCATACCTATTTTTCCATTAACTCCAAAATCGTCTGGGATATTATCCAAACTGAACTTTACCCGCTAAAAAACTGTGTAGAACTCATCCTCCAAAACGAAGACTTAGACAAGTAGAATTTCCTAATAGATTTTCACTCTTAAATTTATTAATCGCGCGATCGCGTCTTGCACCAATCAAAGATGCCATAGCGTGATATACAAAGGATGGGGGCGAAAAGTCGCAGATTTGGCGTTGAGAGAATTTCTCAACATTCTAGAATGGGTTGCTTTTAAGAAAGGAAAACAAGTCGTTTTTCAAGATCAATGGTTCCCTAGTTCTCAAACTTGTAGTCATTGCGGTCATGTCTTGAAATCTTTGAAATTAAAAACTAGAGAATGGAAATGTCCGAATTTTCATTCCCATCATGATCGAGACCTAAACGCAGCTAAAAATATAAAAACAGGCGGGGGATCCCGTCTGTGGGATTAGGGAGTGTAAGACAGGCTTGTCCTGCAACTTCTGTTTGAGTCCCGTAGGACGAAGTCCGTGCGAAGCATCCCAGGCGCTTTAGCCGTGGGAGTGGATCAATTCTTTTCCTCTTCTTCATCTTCAGACTCGAACCTAGCAGCAGAATTATTTTCCCAAATTTCCACCAAGTCTGCTGTCCAGTAGATTCGTTTGAAGCCAGCTTGTTCATAGGCTTCTTCTCTTGCATTGAATAGAGCAGCTTTCTTTTCGAGACGTGCTTGCTCTTCAGGAGTGCGCTTACTCATCTTTATTTTTAAGCACTTCGCTAGGAAGCCTTAATAATAATTAATTTTAGTTCAATGATTATCACAGAGCACATCAAACTAATTTTTCCTGGTAGGGATTTCTAACACTTTCAATCAAAACTACCAGACTTCTAAAGTTAGCTCCATATCCATCCAGTTGCTACCGCTTGCTTGATGAATGAGATTAATGCCTGGACCGGTAAAAGTCATCTGTACATTACCCCGAGCAGGACCTGATATGGTGAGATTATGACGACCTCTTGAGAGATAGGGAGCGAGATTAATTGAAGTCCCATTTGATCTGAGTGTCGTGAGTACTCTTCCATTTAAACGCACTGCCCCGGAGAGCCCAGTACCGGTAATGGTTAACCGATGCGATTGATTCAATTGGTTGGCATTAATATCAAGTCTTGTTCGGTATTGATTGACAGAGGAAGCATAAACAGACTGAGAGGTCGATTGGCTGATTGCCACCTTGTTATGGTTAGCACCATAGGCACGTGAGTCATTAACCATGGCAAATACTGCTATTAAAATCAGAGCATATCGTAATGTTTTTCTATTCATATCATCGCTGATTCCAGAGATTTCTAGTCAAAATTTGGCTGAATTACAGATTTGAAAAGCCTGTTGAACAAGCTTTTCAAAGAAATGTTTTCCATGATGTCGAAAGGTTTTAGCTAGCGATAGCGGCGCTGAGTCGACCCTTCCTCAGGACGAGAAACCTCATCGGCAGCATTGTAGACATCTAATTGTACTTCCACAGGTATAACGACAGAGGAGCCAGATCCAGCTGACTCCGATTCTTCGGTACGATTATTAATTTGATGTCTTGATCGCCGTTTTTGAATAACAGGATCTGTTCCCCCAACCTGCACTTGGCGACCAGTACTCACAGAACGATTGCGACTACAGTTTTCTGGTGTATCCACTTCGACATCATTACTTTGTTGGGCAGGCTCACGACTCCCATTGACAGCTACTTGGACTGATGTATCAGCGACGACACACTGTGCCAGCGATGGAGTTGTTGCTGAAAATGCCCAAATCAATAAGCCAGATAAGGGAATTACCCCTAAAAAAGAAGTTCTATTCATTGCTTTTGATGACTAACGCTAAATTTGCATAAAATTTGATGGTGAGATGAGAAGAGCAGGGAAGACAGATATCGCTATTGTCTTCAACAAGGCAAGCTCCTGTCATAACTAACACCTAATAACAAACTTGTGTTCGCGTCGTTTGTTGGGTTGAGACACGGCTATTTCCTCTACGGCTAACCCGACTGCTTTGATAGTTTTGACCCTGGCAACTACTACGGGAATGACGGGTTACCCCTCGACGGGGGGAGGAACGGTAGCTTGGAACCTTGAGCCCTGTAGATGAAAAATCAACATATCGGCTTGGCATATTGATGGAGAGATTGCCATTTCTACTCATCCTGACGTTGACGCGACCGGTGTTAATTTCAAGGTTGCCAGCATGGGCTAAGCCCGGTGTGATGATGATATTGAGTAAGGCGAGGCAGCCCAGACAACAATTCAACTTAAAGTTACTTTTCATAATGAGAACTCTCCTTCTGAGAGATTGGGTGTTCCAGGCAGGTTCTCGAAAGAGCGATGAGTCGGCAGGAACTCAATCATTCCTGCCAACATCGTAAGAAGACGTTTCAATCACTAAACCAAAAATTGAAATTAGTCACAGTAGCGTCTGCAAACACGACGACCGCCAGAACGCTCTCTGATCACGCTGCGTTGGATTTGTTCGCTTTTGGCATCATTGCCCTCGCCATAAACCTCTATTGTGTTAATCGTGTCTTGAACAACGGCATTGTTGCTGCTATTGTCAGAGCCAGAGCGGCGACGGCTGCTAACTCCGCTTTCCTGTACAGTTGATGACTCAGTACTGTTATCATAACCTTCAATAACAGTTAAACTATCACTTTCTTGGATAATGGCAGTATCAGCTTGAGCCGGTAAAGCAAGAACACCGCAGGTAGCTACACCTAAGACACCTAAAGTGAAAAACTTCTTCAACATAGTAGTTTCCTCAATTGTAAAGATAGTCGTTGATTCGTTTGAGTTAGAAAGTTGTCACTTAGCAGACAGAATTAAATTCCGCTTGCTTGTAACGATTGGAGTTGATTGATGACCGACTGATGAGAGATGAGCCTTAACGATTAGTCGTCCCGTTCCCGGTCATCCCATTCCCGGTCATTCTCTTCTTGTCGGTTTTCCCATGCCCGGCGGATACGAACCCCCCGCCTGACGCGTCTCGGCACAGGTTTAGAGACGCCTCGGCCACGGGCATTATTTTGATAAATAATTTGGGTAACTTGGTTATTATCTCCATTAATTGTGGCTTCCTGAGTACCACTTTGGTTAGTGGTGTCATTAGCACTAGCAGTTGTTGTAAGTCCTAGAAAGGTTGCACTGAAGATTACCAAGATACCGAGGTTTTTCAACATTTTGCTTTGCCTATATAAATTGGCTTAGTTCAAACGTCTAGATATACAGTATCGATTTCGTTCGGTAAAATCTATTGGGTTTTGCGCAAGATTGAATCGGTCATTGACGTATCTAAACCTGCTTACTTAAGTATGAAATGTTGCGCTTTGACGCAGGTTAAAATCATCTTGGCTGGGTTAGATTATACATATCATTTACATTTTGCAGTATCAATTTTTAACTGACTTATATGCAACGTTGGCTGAGAGCACTTATATTTTGTGCGGTTCCTTTCTGTTTTTGGTCGGTCACTGCTATTCCGGCTTGGGCAGATCAACGCTGGGAAGGAAGTGGGCGCGTTGTCCGTGGTGCAGGGAATGGTGCCTCTGTACCTAAGCTACAATTAAAGACGGATGATAATACGCGTGAATGGGTTGTTTTCCTCAGTGGACCTGATGCCGGTCAGCGGGTACAGCTCACCAACAATTCCTCGGTAAAAACGGCTTCAGGGGTATGGCATTTTTCCTCTGGCAACCGGAGGTTAGAGGCTAAGTTCTATCAAGATGAACCCTATCGAGTGATTCGCTACCGTTTGCGTCCCTCAAATTAGCTATGAGTCAACGGCTACAATTTGGCAAGTTTAGTGTTTTATCGCTCGGCATTGGTTGTAGCTTTTTTTTGAGTTTAATTTTGTCGGAAGTATCAGCGATACGACAGTTCGAGTTTCTTTTTCGAGACAAACTCATGCTCTGGCAACAACCAACTGATGCACCAACGGATGAAGTGGCTTTGGTGGGTCTTCGTGAAAGTGACCTGATTGGGGTGGGAGGAGAGCAAACTCGCTATGTTGCTCTCGTGAGACGTCTCTTGGAAGAAGAGGCAACAGTGGTTGTTCTCAATCTGTTAGATAACTGGGTGAATGAAATTTCAGCCAATGAAAATTTACCGTTACAGCAACTCATTCAAGAGTACAATGAACGGATTGTACTGGTCACACCGACGGCACCGGTGAGCCAGTCGGATATCACAGAAATTGAAACCTATCATCATCTATTGCCGCCCTTGGTGGGAAATCGGATGCAAGCCGTATATGATGTAACCGCAATTCAAGGGTTCTATGAGTTTGATCATGAAGCACCGCGTCTCGATGGATCGGCTCGCTTAGCCCATTTACAAGGTGTCTTCGACTACAATGATCCGAGTTTGGGGCAAACTCAAGGTAAGTTTCATTCGGCATTATCTTTAGCGCTGCTGAAATATCGCGAACAAGTTAGCGGTAAGATTACGGGCAATCGTTTTTTCAAATCTGAGTTAGGACAACGGCAATGGCCGATTAAAATTCCTTTTTCTGGTGGCATGGAGATTTTTCCCACTTTTCAGTTTGAGCAGATTTGCTTAATGGTGCAGGAAGATCATTGTTCCCAGGAACTGAGTCCGGCAATTGAAGAAGAAATTCGCGGGAAAATTGTGATTGTGGGCTTTATTGCCCCGAAAAAAAACACCAAAGCCTTACTCTCTGTGCCATCCCCCTCAGGTCAGCAGATACCGGGCATTGCTGTACAAGCAAATATTTTGGCAAGCTTGATGAGGGATCAATTGTATGAGATGCCACCGCGTTGGGTCGTGCAATTCGTTATTATTACTGGCGCGATCGCGCTCAGTTATTGGATTGAGCAGAGGTTTCAGCGTCATGGCTTGCAAAAACGCCAGTTTCTTGTCCTGTTGCTATTAGCTACCCTCGGCTTGTACACTGGGTTCGCTTTAATTTTTACAACCCAGCAAATTATCCTACCCGTCTTTCTACCCGTGATGACTTGGTTATTAACCGGGTTCGTTATTCAAGGCTGGCTGACCTACCGCGCGCAACAAGCACTGATTATCCAGCAACGGTACGAAATTGCCCAACTCAAATCAGCAGAGTCGAGAGCGATTGTATTGCAAACCCGTAAACTATTGTACCGAATTGCTTCGGGCATTCATGAAGGACCGCTTCAGGATTTACGATTGTTGATGGATCAACTCGAATTACAGTTAGCCACCGAACCAGATTTTGTCGTCAATAAACTCTCGGGTGTTGGTCAAAGCATCCGTCATTACCTGCAAAATATCCGTAGTATGGCTGAGCAACTGGAAGTCACCCCAGAACTACGTCAAGGGCTTGTCGCTGGGATTCGTCACTATATTGACTACCTGCAAGCGATGGGGAAACTAACCTTAGCGGTAAAAGACAATCTGCAACCTTTAGAAGAAACACTCTCCAATAGTCAGTGGCTTGATGCCCGAGAAGATATCTTTATGTTTTTTCGAGAAGCAATGACCAATATTATGAGGCACGCTCAGCCCCCTTATGGCAATGCACAACAGGTAACGATTTCCCTAAGGGTCGAAGATGACTATTGTACGCTAGTGGTTGAAAATGATACTGCCAAAGAAACAGAATCCTCTGCTGTTCCTCGCTCTACCGGCTATGGCACCAAAATGATGGAAACGGTCGCTCGAGAGTTACCGAATGGTCATTGGCAAGCATTTCCCCTGGCAACCGGAGGCTATCACGTCGAGTTAACTTGGCAGCATTCGGTAATGATGACACCTTCGACTGAATAATTTCCAGATATAATCTGATGAACAGCACTTTTCAACAATCCCAGGTCTGATTGAATCAAGATTAAGCTAAAACTTAGTTATATGAATGCAGATTCAGCACTCTTCTTAGTCATTGAAGATCATCCAGAAGTGGCTCAAAACAACTGTTTATCTCTCCAAAAAGTCGACGATCAAGCCCGATGCGTTATTGTCTCTAATCCAACAGAAGCTTTAGAATTCTTCACGCAGCAGGTGCCAACCATGGCAGTCGTCGATTTACAATTTGGCTCCGTGAGTGGGGAACAATCGGCTCAAGATGGCTTGAATTTACTCAAACATATTTTTGAAGATTATCCCAATTTAAATATCCTCATTTATACCAGTGAATATAGTTACCTCAAATCCTTAATGCATTGTATTGGTAATCATAAAGGGGGGTTTGTGGTCGTGAATAAAATGGAACGACGACAAGCGTTCCTTGAAGGGGCAAAAAGCACTTTGAAAGGTGAGTTGAGGGTACCGAGAGACTTACGTCATAAGCTAAATCTTAATGAAAATGATTTGATCATCCTGGAGCTTTTATGCAAGGAATCTCTTTCTGATAAAGCCATTGCTCAACAACTAAAAGTTAGTTTGAAAACAGCCCAAAATTATATTCAGCACCTAAAGATGAAACTTGATGTGGATATGCAAGACAAAAAAGAGACAAATACTCGCGTATCGCTTTGTATGGAAGCAATCAGACGTAAATTGTTAGTCCTTTGAATGCTCATTTTAAGCAAAGCAATTCAGGAGAGGCGAATGACGATTCGCCCCAACACCGATTATTAGTTGGCAAACCGAATTTTTAAGTAATCTTCATCCATTTTTGCGCCTCGCGGTTGCAAAGCAGCCAGTGCTTGCGGCAAAACTAAATTCCGGCGATGATTGCCAATGCGAATATTTAATTCATCCCCAGTTTTGTTGAGTTGAATCTTATCTTTTGTAATACCCGGTAGGTATAACTCTAAACTATAAGCACCATCCTCCTGCTGTTTAACCTGAATCGTATGTTCTTGGTGATAAACTTGTGTCGGATCTTCCCCTTGATAGAGTGTTTCTTTTAGTAATTCCAATGCCTCTAAGCCACACATTTCCGAAGAAAATAAGGGGACTTCTTTCACGGGTAAAGGATGAAAGTTCTCATGAATTTCGTGGCGATAGACTTGCTGACTCTCTTTCCATTGCTTGAAGAAGGGATCATTCACTTCATCCGGAATAATGCGATTGGCAACCACCATATCCGTTGCCACATTATACAAACTCAAATAAGCATGAGCACGGGCTGATTCCTTAATTACCATTTTTTCGGGGTTCGTTACCAGTCGCACAGAAGTCTTCTGATTATCGGTTAAAACTTTTTCGAGGGCTTCAATTTCCTCGTAGAATTCATAAGGGGCATCCATGACTTCTTCGGTGGGTAGCGAGAAGCCAGCAATGGGGCGGAAAATAGGTTCCACAATCGGGCGTAATGCTGCAGACATTCCCCGAAAAGGCTTATAGAAACGGCGCATATACCATCCCCCCACTTCTGGGATACTCAAGAGACGCAATGCAGTTCCGGTAGGGGCAGAATCAACAATCAGAACATCATATTCCCCTTCATCATAGTGCCGCTTCATCCGCACTAAACCGAAAATTTCATCCATTCCTGGAAGAATTGCCAGTTCTTCGGCTTGAACCCCTTCTAAGCCTCTCGCTTGTAAAACTTCAGTAATATAACGTTTCACGGCACCCCAGTTCGCTTCTAGTTCCATGAGGGCGTCTAATTCTGCACCATCCAAGTTCTCTCGGACTCGGGTGGGTTCATGAGTCATTTCTTGGTCAAAGCTATCCGCGAGAGAGTGGGCAGGATCAGTACTGAGGACTAAGGTTTTGTAGCCTAACTTAGCACATTGTAGTCCTGTTGCTGCGGCAACCGAGGTTTTCCCCACTCCACCTTTTCCAGTCATTAAGATGACGCGCATGATGATCAAACTCCTTGTTGTTAAAAAAAGTTTACATTACTCTCATTGTTACAGAGGAAAATGCTGTTTGATAACCTCCCAACGGGAACAATGCCAATAATCAATGTGAGAGATAATTTTTTCCTCAGCATTAAATTTCAGTTCACTCCAACCTGGAATGGAGATACGCGGTTGCCAAGGAAGAGGGGTTGTCCAATTCAGTGTCCATTCCGTATGAATGGTATTCTTTTCTTGTCGAATGTCATGGAGTTCAAGATTAATATTCTTAAACCAAGTGCTAATAAAGTCAATTAAAGACTGGTAGCGTTGCAATCCTCGAAACTCGGTCAAGGGATCTTTGAAATAAACGTCTTCAGCATAAATGTCGTAGCTTTGGTTGGCAGGAAAGCGTTCGTAGTCAGCTTGAATGGTTTCAATAAGTGTCATGATCCGTGAGTTTTGAGTGGCGATAATCGGTTGAGGGGGGACAAGGTAGAAAAAATCAGCAGACTTCATTCCTCAATTCAACTTGGACAGCCCGGTCGCTTCAGGAAAGGAGAGTCGTCCAAAGAAACCGGAAACTTACAGTCCCAACAATTGGGGAAGTTTTTTGAGATCGACATTCCCACCGCTAATAATGACACCAACGCGCTTTCCCGGTGCGGTAACAATGCCCTCAAGTAACGCTGCTGTTGCTAAAGTCCCGGTGGGTTCAACCACAATTTTTAATCGTTCCCACAGAAAGAGCAAAGTTTCTCGGATCGCTGCTTCCGAAACAGTGACCATTTCATCAACGTAATCGAGGATTAAAGGAAACGTCAACTGACCGAGAGAGGGAGTCCGCGCCCCATCTGCAATGGTCTCTGGATGATCGCATCGCTGGAGGGTTTTGCTGTAGAAAGAACGGGTCGCATCATCAGCGCGTTCGGGTTCAACACCAATCACTCGGCAATGGGGAAATAAAGTTTTCGCTGTAATGGCACAGCCGGAGAGTAAACCGCCACCCCCGCAACAGACGAGTAACAAGTCAAGTTCACCGATTTGCTCGATCAGTTCCTTGGCAACAGTCCCTTGTCCAGCGATAATATCGGGATGGTCGTAGGGGGGAATCATTGTCAGATTTTGCTCGGCAGCCACTTGGTTTGCCAGTTCTTCTCGACGGGTTGTTTTCGGGTCATAACTAATTACTTGCGCCCCATAACCCCGAGTGGCTGATCGTTTCACCGCGGGTGCATTATTGGGCATAACAATGGTGGTGGGAATCTGGAGGATTTGACCCGATCGCGCTAACCCTTGCCCATGATTGCCAGAGGAGTAAGTAATCACCCCTTGTTGTTTTTGCTGGGTTGAGAGTTGAGAAAGGGCGTTAAAAGCCCCCCGAAACTTAAAGGAACCGGTGCATTGAAAGTTCTCGCATTTCAAAAAGACTTGAGCCTTAGTGAGTTGGTTAAGTGTGGTTGAGGTGAGAACTGGCGTCAGCTTAGCATCCTTGTTCAGGCGTTGGGCTGCGGATTGAATGTGGTGGTAGGTAATGGAGACGCTTGGATGGTTCATGAATGAAGTGGTTATCCCCTCTGATAGCAGGGTTATTTTTATTCTTAATTTTCTCTCCCTGTTGACTCACACAGCAAAAGTCACGTCGCAGCGGATCGCGATTGCGTTGCTGAGTCTAATCCTCTTGATGATTAACCCACCACACCGCAATCATCACAGCAATGATCAGAAAAAGAAGACCTCCCCACGCTATGGTTTGCTCCCAAAAAATGATTTTCGTCAATTTCTGGGGATCAGGTTGAGTAATCTTTTCCTCAATAAATTCTTCCATTGAACCCCGCGGTGAGTGTTAACTCCCCAGCCAGGGGAATTAGCGGAATGAATCGTGCTCAAATCCCCTAGAAAGGGGGAAGATAACCAAGGGCATCTTTGACCCGAGAGAGCGTTTGTTGCGCGATCGCGCTGGCTTTTTCTTGTCCTTCCTTTAAAACGGAATCGAGATAGCCTCGTTCACTCATCAGTTGCTGATATTTTTCCTGAATCGGACGTAAGGCTTCCACGGTTACCTCTGCCAGTAAGGGCTTAAATTGCCCCCATCCCATATTCTGACATTCTTCTGCCACTGCTTCCTTACTTTTTCCCGATAGTAACAGATAAAGGCTTAATAAATTATCGCATTCGGGACGTTCGGGATCATCAAAAGTTAATCCTTTGACGGGATCGGTTTTGCACCGTTTAATTTTCTTCTGAATAACCTCAGGCGGATCGAGTAAATTAATCCGACTCATCTCTGAGGGATCGGATTTTGACATTTTTTTCGTCCCATCGAGCAAACTCATCACTCTAGCCCCTTCAGTGCGAATTAATGGTGTCGGGAGTTTTAAGACCGGTTGGTCTTTTTTGCCAAATTGATCATTGACTCGCTGAGCAATATTGCGGGTTAATTCTAAATGTTGTTTTTGGTCTTCTCCGACCGGTACCCGATCCGCATCATACAATAGGATATCTGCTGCCATTAAAACCGGATAATCGAGCAAACCGGCACTCACATTTTCTCCTTGTTTCAGTGCTTTTTCCTTAAACTGAATCATCCGTTCTAACCAGTTTAAAGGGGTCATACAATTTAACAACCAAGCCAGTTCACTATGGGCGCTCACGTGGGACTGCACAAAAATTGTAGAGTAATCTAACTCAATGCCACAAGCGAGATACAAAGCGGCAATGGTGTAAGTGTCTTGAGCAAGGGTTTCTGGGTTATGAGGGACAGTAATGGCATGAAGATCAACCACACAAAAAAAGTTATCATAGTCTTGTTGGGTCTCAACCCAATTCCGAATTGCGCCTAAGTAGTTTCCTAAATGAAGATTTCCGGTCGGTTGAACTCCCGAAAGGATCCGTTGTGCCATAAAATTTCCTTGTCATTCCTTGAGAAAATTATATAGCATGAGAAGCTATCGCTTAATGTTGTTGTTTTAGGCTGAGTCAGTAGATGTCTTCTGTATCTAATTCCGATTCTGATCGCGCTTATAAAAGTCGAATCTTAAACTTTCTCAATCGCCAAGGGTTACGCTTCGGTGATCGCGCAAAAACGGGCTTTCGACAACTGCAAACAGTAACGGTATGGAGTATGCAACTCCTTGCTTATCCGATCTACTTACTCGTCCAAACCTCAACCGTCATCGGGAAACAACTCCAAACTAAAGCCGTGAAACTTCTCTCTCCTGCTGAGGAAAAACGAACGGCTTCTGTGGGGAGTCAACCGACAGCAGTAGTCTTAAATAGTCTTCATCCTTGGTTAGAAGGAACCCCTTATCAACTGCTGCCCCTTCCCCAAACCCGCCGCAGTCTTGGGGAAAAACTACAATTTTGGCGTCAACAGCAATCCTCACCAACCCAGCCCAACCCGATTAACGTTCCGGCTTCTGCGCAACGCCAAGCAAGGCTCAAAAACCTTTCCTTTCTTTCCCAAAGTAGCGCTACAAAAGTGGGAAAAACTTATCTGATTCAAGGGGTTGCCACCTATCTCGAAACGGGAAAACTCGTCCTCATCACCACCGAAAATCAAGCGATTGATCTCCTCTCAGAGACACAACATGAACAACTCAAGCAACGGATGAAAATTCTCCTCGAATGCTATGAACAGTTGCAACAGCCTTGGTGGTGGCAAGTTGCTTCTCAATCCAAAAGGAAGCCATATCATCCCCTACATTGGTTGTCAAAGTTAATGATTTGGATTCAAACCAGTCCCTTAGCCAAACGCTTAAACTGGTTCCAAGAATCCCAGTTGGGGTTTACCTCAGGCTATGAGTGGATTTCTCAAACTCCCCCCTTGACTCCCCCACAAGCCGGATTTTTAGATCGGCTTGATCGCGCCCTTTCTCGCTGGGAAAATACGCAACTGAGTCCGGTTATTGACAAAATTCGATCTTGGAAAACCAATCTTGGCCCGCGGAATGCGGGTCACGCGCAGGCACCTTCTTCAAAAGAAGGTGTACCGCGTGACCAGACAGAAGATAATGCGATTCTCTCTTTAATTCGCTCAGCAGTCGATTATTTTTATGGCGTGAATCCCAAAAACAGTCTGACAGGAGACGGGAGTGGGGAGAGAACGGTGAATCAACACCCAAAATTCCTTCAGCCAGTGTACCCCCTCATTCAACAGGGAAAAGGAATCATTCAAAACTCTCCGATTGGCAGCCGCTTCAATCGTATGAGCGCTCCTGATCAAGATCCATTTACCGTTCAGCAACTGATTCAAGCCGCAATTGACCACTTTTTTGGAAAATCCGATGCCCACACCATCACTTCTTCTATCGAAACCGAAACGGAAATAGCGAGTGAACCCTGGCTCACTCGGGCTGATCTATTTCGTGAAAATGAGTCTTCGCAATACTTAGCCTCCGCTTCAACCCCTGATGAGGAGAATGAAGATTTTTCCGTGGCTGTCAGCCGTTACTTAACAGATAATTTTTCTCCCCCGAAAACTCTCCTACAAGCCCAAGCGGAGACATCCGATCAAAGTGCAGAATGGTTACAAGCAGAAGCGGTTTCTATGGGATATGACAAACATATCCTCGCTAGAATCTTAGAATGGGTGGATCGGGCTTTAGTTTGGCTAGAAGAGCGATTACTGAGGCTTTGGCAGTGGCTGTCTTCGTTGCGTTGAGGCAAACTTACGATTCCTGGGTCAATGATGATTTGCCGCCAGTTTTTTTGACAACCCGAATGGATTGAATCGTCATCGTTTTTTCCAATGCCTTTGCCATATCATAAAGGGTAAGCGCCGTAACCGAAACGGCTGTCAGGGCTTCCATTTCGACTCCGGTTTGCGCTGTGGTCACCACTTCCGCTTGAATTTGATAACCGGGTAAATTCGGATCGGCAGTTAAATCAACTTTCACGTTTTGTAAGGGTAAGGAATGACACAAAGGAATTAATTGTGCCGTTTGCTTGGCGGCCATAATTCCTGCGAGACGGGCGGTAGCTAACACATCTCCTTTCGGGGCATTCCCGGCTTCAATCCTCTCTAAGGTGCGTGACAACATCCGGATTTCTCCTTGCGCGATCGCGCTGCGTTTAGTGACTGCTTTATCGGAAACGTCCACCATTCGGGCTTCTCCATGGGCATTGAGATGGGTTAAATTTTCCTCTTGTGTCATTACTAAAGTTTGTGTTATATTTAATTACTGTTGGCAAAAATGCTGGCGCTCGGGCTTGTAGCTCAGTGGACTAGAGCACGTGGCTACGGACCACGGTGTCGGGGGT
>CAZBPR010000078.1:12456-14183 GCA_964493825.1 uncultured Dactylococcopsis sp. | reverse complement strand
ATAAATTTGATAGGGGGTATCCAATTGTTGCAATACACCATCATAGAGGAGGGCAATGCGAGTGGAAAGGGTCATTGCCTCAGTTTGGTCGTGCGTTACGTAAACCACTGGCTTATTCTGGGACTTAAAAATTTGTTTCAGTTCTGCACGAACTTGTTCCCGCAACAATGCATCCAAGTTACTCAGCGGTTCATCCAGTAAAAACACTTCCGGTTCGCGTACCAAAGCCCGTGCTACTGCAACCCGCTGCCGTTGTCCGCCTGAAAGCTGACCAGATTTACGTTCTAGTAACGATTCCTCTAAATCTAACTTTTGGACAACTTGATTAATCCGTTGTTCAATTTCACTGGTTGGAGTTTTACGAATTTTAAGGGGAGAGGCAATATTTTCAGCAACGGTCATGTGAGGATATAGGGCGTAACTTTGAAACACCATTGCCACATTTCTTTCACCAGGCGGAACACTATTGACGGTGTTGCCATTAATCACAATTTGCCCTTTGGTTGGTTCTTCTAAACCCGCGATTAAGCGTAAGGTGGTTGATTTACCACAGCCCGAGGGACCAACAAAGGTGAGAAATTCCCCATCATCTACATCAACGGATAATTCTTTAATGGGAACAGTTTTGGAATTGTATTCTTTACGGAGGTTTTGCAGTTGTAGTTTTGCCATTATTATTTGTTCCTTATTATTGCCTTAAACGATGAACTAATTATTAATTTTTAATTGTTAATTAGTTTACCCCTTGACAGCACCAGCAGTGAGTCCTTGGACAATGCGACGTTGGAAGAATAAAACGAGGAGAACCAGGGGAAGCGTACCCGCAACCGTTGCCGCGGCAATGGGACCATAGGGGATTTCAAAAATGGATGATCCGCCAATTTGAGCTGTTGCTACCGGAATGGTTTTCATACTTTCTTCGGTGACAAAGGTTAAAGCGAAAATAAATTCGTTCCAAGCAAAAATAAAGGCAAGAATTCCCGTTGTCACTAAAGCAGGAACGGTCATGGGTAAGACAATTCGCACTAACATTTGGACTGTATTATAGCCATCGACTTTTGCTGAATCTTCTAAGTCTTTCGGCAATTGTTGGAAAAAGGTTCTTAAAACAAGAATAGTTAAGGGTAAGTTCTTGCCGGCATAGGGAATAATTAAAGCAAGATAGTTATTGCCTAAATTGAGCGCTTTGACCACTTCAAATAAGCCTAAAAACAGTAAAACATAGGGGAAAAGCGTCACAATCAGTACGATCGCGACTAAAACTTTCTCGCCGGGAATCCGTAGTCTCGCCAAAGCATAAGCCGCGGGGGCACCAGTGACTAACGCGATTAAAGTCGCCGTTGCCGCAACAAATAAACTATTAAAAATATAGAGGAGAAACGGGCGACGACTGAATAAATTCATGTAGTGATCAAAGGTCAGTTGATCCAGACGGGGTAAATAAACATTAGGAACTGTGGCAATCGCCTCGTTAATTTTGAAAGAGGTTAAGACTTGCCATAAGGCAGGGGCAAGACAGAAAACGGCAACAAAAATAATGCCGACAACAAGGGCGATCTTGCGGTTGGGAAGTTTGGGTTTGGGCGAGGTAGCGGTCGTCGTTGCTGTTTGTTTTTGCGCGATCGTCATATTTTATTGTTCTCCTGTGACATTCACATCCGTTTTAGACAAAATGAATGCTGCAATTGCAACAGCAATAATTAAAATCAAAAACGTAATGACAATTA
>CAZBPR010000078.1:0-12446 GCA_964493825.1 uncultured Dactylococcopsis sp. | reverse complement strand
GGCTGCACCGTAACCAAAGTCTAAATAGCGCATGACGGTGTCATAAATATACAAAGAAACCGTTTCTGTGGAACCCGCCGGTCCGCCGCCAGTCATCACGGTCACTAACTCGAAAATGCCAAAGGCTTGGGCAAACCGGAATAATAACGCAATAATCATCTGTGGGGCGATTAACGGTAGCGTAATAGTGAAAAAGTTCTGTACTGGATTGGCCCCATCTAGAGAATGGGCTTCGTATAAGTCTTGGGGAATTGCTTGTAACCCAGCTAAAAGAATTACGGCAATAAATGGGGTGGTTTTCCAAACATCGGCCAGAATCAGAGCAAACATGGCACGAGTGGGATCCCCCAGCCAGGTAATGCCAGAATCAATCACACCAACGCCTCTGAGAAGGTCATTGACCACACCATATTGGTCGTTAAAAATCCATGACCAGGCTAAGCCCATCACTGCTGTGGGTAACGCCCAAGGTAAGATACCAACCGTTCTCAAGATCCCGCGACCGCGAAATTTTTGGTCGAGAACGAGGGCAACAGCAATCCCTAAGAGTAACTCTAAAAGCAGAGAGAAAAAGGTAAAAATGGTTGTATTGCCGATACTATTCCAAAACCGACCATCCCCGAACATCCGAGCGTAGTTTTCTAACCCGGTAAAAATCGGTTCCAGTTGAGTGCCTAAGTTTTCGGTAAATAAACTCAACCAGAAGGCGCGTCCAATGGGATAGGCAAAGACTAAAATTAAAATAATTAAGGCGGGTAAGGAGAGTAACCAACCGGTGAGTTGGTCTCGCTGTCGAATGGAATTCAGTTTCATACTGGTCTTACTGAGAACGCTTCAATAGGGTACGGGTTTCTCTCGCTGCTGCATTCATCGCCGCTTCTGCAGACATGGTTCCAGAAATGGCAGCACTGAGATAGCGTTGTAGAATATCGGAGGCTTGGGAATATTGCGCGATCGGGGGGCGTAAAACCGCGTTTTCAATGACATTTAAGAGTTCCGGTAAATAAGTATATTTTTCCACTAATTCAGGATCATCAAAGAGGTCTCGCCGACTGGGAACATATCCCGTTTGTAGCGCATATTTTTTCTGGGTTTGCGCGCGACTGAAATATTCTACGACTCGCCAGGCAGCATCTGGATGGTCGGTACTTTGAGCAATTCCCATGCCCCATCCCCCTTGGCAGGCACCATTACTACCGTTGGGGGCGTGTGGCATCGGTTTGATGGCAAATTGACCCGCAATGTCTGATTCTGAAGCTAAACCATAAACATAGGGCCAGTTTCTTAAAAATGCAGTCTCACCATTTTGGAATAGGCGTCGCGTGGGTTCCTCACTATAAGTGGTCACACCAGGGGGAGAAACCCCTTCTTCAATGGTGTTTCGCAGAAAGTTTACGGCTTCTATGGCTTTGGGTTGGTCTAAGCCTACTTCGAGGGTATCGGGGTTAACCCAAAATGCATCAAATCCTTCTAGGATTTCCACAAACATTGCAGACAAGCCTTCATACTGTTTCCCTTGCCAGGTATAGCCCCACGACGTGTAATCTTGTTCTTGTAGCGCTTTAGAAATTTCTATTAATTCTGCAAATGTATCTGGTGCTTCATAACCCGCTTCTTGAAGCCAATCCGTGCGATAGTAAAGCATCCCAGCATCCGAACGAAAGGGCATCCGATAAAGTCCATCTTCATATCTGCCGCCGTTCACATCGCCGTCTAAAAACTCATCTAATTCTTCTTGAGACACGCGATTGGATAAATCTTTTAACCACCCGGCTGCTGCAAATTTTGGCGTCCAGACAATATCCATATAAACCAAATCATAAGGAGAATCTCCCAGTAAAAAAGCGGACGTATAAAGGTCTTCAACTTGGTTAGTATCATTGGGCGCTTCAACCACTTCGAGCCGAATATCAGGATTTTCTTCGTTAAAGTCTTCGACAATGGGTTCTAATTGTGCTGCTTCTAAGGCTTGAATCAGCACTTTCACGTTTGTCGGTTGTTGACTTTTCACGACCGTGACAAGCAACGGAATCGAAATGACGGTTGCTAGAAAAATGATCAAAGGTTGGAGTTTTTTTCGATTTTGAATGAATCGAAAGAATGATTTTAAGTAGTTTTTGATTGGGAACATAATCTATTAGTGAAAAAACATTTGCTAACGCTAGTAATAAATGCTTATCCCACTAAATAAAATTGCTTTGCTCATGTATTTTAGAGCAAACGTTTGGCAGAAATCACATTAATTTTAAGAAAAATCACAATTATGGAACTTTTTCTCAAAATCTGTCTTAAGCGAGGCGACAAACTAGAAAATGTTCGTCCAAATTACAGTAAAGTTCAAGATATAAAATGAGCCTGAATCGATTCCGTCTCTCAGGTTTGAGGAATACGCTGGGTTGGCATTACCTTGAAACTGTTTTTGTGTAACTAAATGATTATCTGCGAAAGCATCAATCAATAATAATTAATCACTAATCACTAAATCTCGGATGGGCTTTTGAATAAGACAATGCCAATAACAAGTGTAGAGATTTGGTTTTTGCACCCCGACACTAGCCAGAGCAGGAGCAGCAGGAAAGGGCCAAACCCGATCAAAAATTAAGGTCTCTCCTTGAAAACCAAACTGGAGGAGATAGACGCCTGGTTGCGCAGAAAGAGCATTCAAAAATTGATATCCTAAGCGATATAAGGGTTGGCGTTTATCATCAGGAAAATCAACTGGTTGCTGAAAACAATTGGGCAGTTGTGTTTCTCCAATTACCTCACCATATAAAGGTCCTTTCGCTGTGAATACAATCGGCAGCCAATAATTACCATGCCAAACTTTTTTAATCTGATTTCCCGTTTGTAAGTTGAAGTTTTCTTCGACCCATTTACGCGTTCCTTTAATATCACGACAGGTTTGGAATAATTTTGCTCTGGGAAACTTAAATTGAGGGGGAAGTTCAATGGTTAAAGGACAACAAACCCAATTTGGGTCGTTTGGATCATACCAATTCTGTTGCTGCAGCAGTTGGTGCGCTGCAACCATTTTCACCATTGTTTCTTCTTGAGTTTCACTAACAATCGCATCCTTTAAGGCAGCAGCCATGCGCTGGGTTGCTGGAGACGTAGAAAGAATTGTTCCTTGGTTGGACACCTGCTGAGCGTTAATAATAATTAAAACCTTATACATTCCTGTGATGTGATTTAGATAATTACTGAGAGTCGCAGCCTATACCAAAATTAATTTTCGGTGCGCCGAGGGTAGAAAATTGCAGCGAATGTGAAGCTAGATTGGAGTGCTCGGCTACCCTGACTTATGACAGCCGTTGGTCACTTTGTTGGAGGTTGGGTAGATCAACGTCATGATCACAAGAGGGACGATTTCTAACTGTTAAGCGGTAGGTTAATGTTTGCACTTGGGCTTGGAGTTGCTGATTTTCCCGTTGGAGCTGTTCTACTTTTTCTTTCACTGGTTGCATGCGCTGGGCAAATTTTTGACGATAGAGTTCGGGTAAATCTTGTAACATTTTTTCCAAATTTTGATTTTTCTCCATCAAAGTTTTGATTTTACTTTGTAGCTGATAAATTTCTTGATCACGGGTAGCAATTTGCTTTTGATAAAATTGAAGTTGTTCCTCAATTTCAGCAATTTGAGTTTGTAAGGATTCCAGTTGCGATTGGTAGGGTTGTGGCTCTATTGACGGGTCGGTTTGGGAAGAGGAAGCGTTAGATTGGTCTTTAACCAGCCGAAATAATTCTTGGGATAGTTGATCCACAAGCTGATCTCGGAGCTGCAATTCCTCTTGCAGGTGGGCAATTTCAGTTTGGAGGGTTTCTAAATGGGAAGGTTCAGCCTGACTCACGATTCTAATTTTGGGCGCTCGTTTTCAACACAGTTGAGATAAAAGTAAGGAGTTGTAATTTAATTTAGCATTTAGCTAGAAACTTGAAGAATTGGGAATCCAGAACAATGCAAAGACTCGGTACAATATTTGCTTTTTTGATTATCGCCGCAGGAATGGTTTTAATGGCGGTGATCTCTATTCAGAATATTACCGCGATTTCTCTACAATTTTTATTCTTTCGGTCTGTAGAAATTCCGTTTGGGGTACTTTTAGCGTTTAGTTTTAGTTTCGGTTTGATTCTGGGTGCAATTGCTCCTTTTGTCAAGCCAATTTTAAGCCGGACTGCTGTTGATCGCGAGTAAGATTAACACGAGCAGATGATGACTAAAAAAATTGTCTTGCCCAAGAGAATGCAGCGAAATTTCGATATACTGTGGAATGAAAATTTGATTGAGAGGAACTTATGGAAATTGGACAAAAGGTAAAAGTGTTTCGGCTGCGCGATCGCGTCTCTAATGACATTGTGGGCAAACTTGGCAAAGTGGGCACCATTCAAGATTTTAAGATGACTGATGGCAGTGGTGTTGGTGCTGTGGTGAGGTTTGACGATAATTCCAGCAGCTGGTTTTTTGAAGATGAACTCAAACCTGTTGAGCAAGCCGTAACGAGCTAATTGCAAATCAATGATTTTAACTTTTCTTGGCAAAGGGGGCAGCGGTCGCAGCGCGATCGCGATCGCGGCTGCCTACCAACTCTCTCGAAGTGGGAAGCGAGTGTTATTAACCACTCAAGATCCAACAACGGAGTTATTTTTAGAAACTCCTCTTAGTAGCGAACCGACCAGTATTACCAGCCAGTTGTGGGCGGTTAATCTCGGGGCAACCGTTCTTCTCGAAAAAAGTTGGGAAGAGGTCAAAAAGGTAGAAGCGCAATATCTCCGTTCTCCTTTACTCAAAGAGGTTTATGGGCAAGAACTGGCTGTGCTCCCTGGTATGGAACAAGCCCTTGCCCTCAATGCCCTTCGGGAATATTACGAAAGTGGGCAATATGATGTCATCATCTTTGATGGTGCCGGGGATTTAAGCACACTACGGATGTTTGCCATTCCGGAGCATCTGAGTTGGTATATCCGCCGTTTTCGCGACCTCTTCCTGGATTCTGATCTTGGGAAAGCGATCTCTCCTTTTATTCAGCCGCTCAGTAGTGCAATTTTGAATGTGACTTGGACCGCAGAAGATTTGACCGACAATTCCACTGCTAATCAAGCCAATCAAATATTGGAACGAGGGAAAAATGCTCTCAGTGAAAGGAAAGTTGCCGGCTATTTGGTGACGGCTGATAATCCTTATGCCCTCAAAAGTGCCAAATTCCTTTGGGGAAGTGCTCAACAAAGCGGACTCACCATTGCGGGTGCTTTACTCAACCAAGAGACAGAGGTGAGAGATGTAGTACAGGCAGAATTTTCTCCCTTACCTGTAACGCCTTTACCTTCCATCCAACCAGGAGAATGGGAGGTACTGGGGAATGCCCTCCCCGATTTACTGGGTAATATTGCTCAAGCTCCCTCAACGGTTGCAATTGATCGGACTGAACGCACGGTTAAAATCTTTTTGCCGGGGTTTAGTAAAAAACAGATTAAACTGACACAACCGCAGACGCAACAGGAAATTACGATTGATGCCGGAGATCAACGCCGCAATATTCAATTGCCTCCCCCTCTAAAAGGACAGCCAGTTAAAGGGGCAAAGTTCTTAGATGACGGTCATCTGTTGGTTTCTTTTTAGTACTCTTTTCAGCCGCTCTAGTTCCCTGTTTCAGCGAACTAGAGCGCATTTTTGCTCGCGCCCCTTTGCTTATAATGTTAAGTAATATTACAAAAATGCCATCATTCTGTCTTAACAGCTTGACGGTAACTAAAAATATCGCTAAAGTAATCATTAATACCCGGGTACAACAGTAATGAAAAGTATGTCAGATAAGCAAAAAGTTACGCTTTATCTTCCACCGGATGTTCACCGTAACCTTAAAATTAAAGCTGCCACTGGTGGCGAATCTATGTCAGGTTTAGTTGAACAAGCGGTTATTTTTTACCTCAATCACTCCGAAGTGGTTGAAGAGTTTGAACAACAAGAGCACGGCCAAACCTATCGCCTCTACGAATGCCCTCAATGCGAAAGTGCACTGATTATGCAAGATGGAGAACTGACTCCGCTAGAGGCACAGCCGTCCGTTCAAACGGAAGAAATAGCAACTGAACAAGTCAATCAACAGGTCAAAACTGCTGACCACGACCACCCGCAAGATCAGGAACAACTGGTTCCCTGCTAGGTACACCCTAACCGAGATGACGAGCTGCTCATCAAGGGAAGGACTGCATAAATGATAAGGTGAAAAGCCATGCGCGAAGAGCTCAGTGTATTAATTCAAGCTCAATATCCTCTTATCTACCTCGTAACTCCCGAGGAGGAGCGGGCTGAGCAAGCAATCTCAGAAATTGCCGAACAAGCCAAGTCCCGGCCTGTTTATGTCTGGACTGTGACTCACGGGATTGCCGAATATGGAAAATCACAACAGACTCCTCAGCGCAATACGGTTTCCCCCGAAGCAGCAATTGAATGGGTGGTTCGGCAGAAAGAAGCAGGAATTTATATCTTTAAAGATTTACATCCGTTTATCGATTCTCCGGCAACAACTCGCTGGTTGCGTGACGCGATCGCGAGCTTTAAGGGAACAGATAAAATCATTGTTGTCATGTCGCCAGTGCAACAAGTTCCCATTGAGTTAGAGAAAGAAGTGGTTGTTCTTGATTATCCTTTACCTGACTTAGGGGAATTAGATCAGGTGTTGACCAAGCAGCTAGAACAGACAAAGCAAGGTCGTCTTGACAATACAGTTCGTGAAAAATTATTGCGAGCTACGCTCGGTCTGACTCGTGACGAGGCAGAAAAAGTTTATCGTAAGGTCTATGTGACAGCCCAACGCTTTAGCGAAGCAGAAGTCGATGTGGTGCTTTCGGAGAAAAAGCAGCTGATCCGCCGCAACGGTATTCTTGAGTTTTTAGAAGAAGATGAAACCTTAGATAATATTGGCGGCTTAGAAGAACTGAAGCGTTGGTTAAGATTACGCTCAGAAGCCTTTACTAAAAAAGCACGAGATTATGGTTTGCCGCAACCAAAAGGGATGTTAATCCTTGGGGTACCCGGTTGTGGGAAATCCTTAACTGCCAAAACAACGTCTCGCCTTTGGGGGCTTCCGCTGTTGCGTCTAGATATGGGTCGCATTTATGACGGCTCCACGGTCGGTCGTTCAGAAGCAAATCTCCGCAATGCCCTCAAAACTGCGGAATCTATTTCCCCTGCGATTCTGTTTATTGATGAATTAGACAAAGCCTTTTCAGGGAGTGCCGGTTCATCTGACTCTGATGGTGGAACGTCCAGCCGTATTTTTGGTTCCTTCCTCACCTGGATGCAGGAAAAAGAATCCCCTGTATTTGTGATGGCAACCGCAAACCGGGTAGAACGCTTACCAGGGGAATTTCTACGGAAAGGGCGGTTTGATGAAATCTTTTTCGTCGATTTACCGAATACCCAAGAGCGAAGCGATATTTTCCGCATTCATCTCCAAAAACGACGTTCCGATATTTCTCGCTTCGATTTGGAACAGTTAGCTAATTTATCAGAAGGATTTTCCGGGGCAGAAATTGAGCAAGCACTAGTCGCTGCAATGTATGATGCTTTTGCTCAAGATCGGGAGTTCACGCAGCTTGATATTATTGCTGCGCTGAAGTCAACTCTTCCTCTGTCCCGAACGATGACAGAACAGGTCAATGCCCTACGAGAATGGGCGCACCAGCGCGCCAGACCTGCTTCATCCTCCGTCGCCGAATATCAGCGACTGGAGTTCTAACAGGCTTTCTCTCCTGCAGCCAACAGGAGGAAAGGCTAGCAACTTTGCTAGCAGTTCAAAACCAAAGATCGTAAACTATCTTAACATAGTGCGATCGCGTATGTCAAAACCAGTTAACGTTTATTTCTCAATCCATTTAGGAGGAAATCACAATGTCCCATTTTAGCACTCTCCGCACCAAAATCAGCAACGCCGAAATTCTCAAATCATCCTTAAGCGACCTTGGCTTAACGGTAAAAACCAATGCTGACGTTCGTGGCTACAACGGTCAACGTCTCCGTGCTGATATTGTTGCACAGCTTGAAGGTGAATATGATTTAGGTTGGTCTCAAAACAGTGACGGAACCTATGATCTAATCGCTGATCTTTGGGGCGTTGCTAAAAAACATAACCAAACTGAGTTAATCAACTCCATTAATCAAAAATACGCAGTTAACAAAACCCTCGCAGAAGCAAAACAACGTGGTCTGGAAAATGCCAACGTTAAGTTAGTGGTTCAGTAGAAGTATCCTAACTCGGTAGTGGCGTTTACTAAAAACGTCTTTACTGCGCGTTCCCAAGCTGCAACGGGTTGACCATTTTGGTTAACCCTTTTTTTATTGGTCATTAGTTGTTAGTCATTCGTCATTAGTGATTTGGTTGATTGGTGGGACAAGTGAAAGCACAATGATTGCCAAGCAGTTGATTGCACATGGCTATCGTTGTCTCGTGAGTGTAACTACAGAAGCTGCGATCGCGCTGTATCCTCAATCTGATCGGATCACGGTTAAAGTCGGTGCCTTGTCCTTAGAATCCATGGGAGAATTGATTCGACACTATGGCATTACAAGGATTATCGACGCTTCCCATCCTTATGCAGTTGCCGTTTCTGAAAGCGCGATCGCGATCGCGAACCAATTACATCTTCCCTATTTACGCTACGAACGACCTGATTTATCTGCCGAGAAAAATGTCAATACTTTAATTTTAGATAGCTTTGACACCCTTGTTAGTGGTAACTATCTCCAACAACAACGAGTGCTACTAACAGTGGGTTATAAAGCTTTGCCTCAATTTCAAGCCTGGCAAAAACACGCTCAACTCTTTGCTCGTATTTTACCCACCGTGACTTCTCTTGAACAAGCCCTAGCAGCAGGGTTTACTCATAAACAACTGATTGCTCTGCGTCCCCCGGTAAGTTACGATCTCGAAAAAGCGCTTTGTCAACAGTGGGACATTTCCTTAATTGTTACGAAAGCTTCAGGAACTGCCGGTGGCGAAAATACCAAACAAGCGGTTGCCAAAGCCCTCAATATTCCTTTAATTATCATCGAGCGACCTCACCTTGTCTATCCGCAGAAAACCAGTACACTAGAAGATGTCGTCCAATTTTGTCAGGAATATGGCTGATCCCTTAACGCCTCCAATCAGTGATCGGATTTGTCAACACATGAATGAAGATCACAGCGATGCAGTTCTCTTGTATGCCAAAACCTTTGGCAAGATGCCTGAAGCAGAGTCAGCAATTTTAAACTCAGTCGATACTGATGGCATGAACTTATCGGCTACTGTTGGTGAAAGTTCGGTTCCCATCAGAATTTTATTCGATCATCCTCTGCAAGATTCAGAAGATGCTCACCATACCCTCATTGCCATGGTGAAACAAGCGAAACAAGGGTAGTACAAATGGTTTGCGCGATCGCGCGATCGCGCCCCCTCTAGCGATTCTGTTCAGTTTTTCTGACGAATCTGTTCTAACAAAGCATAAAATGGATCCCATTCATTATCTAAACTAATGGGTTCCCAAACCGATTCAATCACAGGACGTAACAAAGCTGTTTGTGGATTCTTCGCTTGCAAACGCAACCCTACTTGTTGCAGTTCATCATCATTGCATTGCTTTAATAATCCTTGATAAATCTTTTGCCAATTCTCCCAGAGACTGGAGTGTTTCTGCAATTGTTGAATAAACTCCGCATTTTCTAGAATCAAGTCTGGGTATTCTCGCCACTGAGGACTAAACCAATTCCCCAGTTCAGCAAAAAAGCGGTGATAAGGCACTTGGGAATCCTGCAATAAATTGACAGTTGTTTCCACCAAAATTTGGGTATCGTCTGAGGAGAGAGAAACCAAGCCTAACTTTTCTGCCATTAATTGACGATAAGTTGCCTCATAATGGCTTTCAAAATTAGCCAAACCGAGATCTAAATCTTTTTGTGCCATCACTAAACTCAGGGGACGCTGTAACCGTTCTAAATTCCAGCGACAGATTCGCGCTTGATTTCCATAACGATAAAGACCGGAATAATCGAAATAAGCAGCAGTAAAAGCAGGATTGTAGGTAGGAATAAAAGCGTAGGGACCATAATCAAAGCTTTCCCCAGTAATCGACATATTATCGGTATTCAGGACACCATGACAGAAGCCCGCCACCATCCATTGCGCAACTAACTCTGCAATTCGTTGCACTAACGCCGCATAAAATTCGGCATAGGCATCCGTTGAGTTTTTGAAGTGGGGATAATACTGTTCAATGACATGATCGAGTAATCGTTGAATTAAATCGGGACGCTGTAAATAGTTTAAGCGCTCAAAGGTACCGAAGCGAATATGAGAATGACTCATCCGAATCATCACCGAGGCGCGAGTCGGAGAGGGCTCATCATTGCGCCAGAGTGACTCGCCGGTTTCGATCAAACTCAAACAACGAGAGGTTCTTACTCCCAATTGATGCAAAGCTTCAGCCGCTAACACTTCTCGCACGCCTCCCTTTAAAGTCAGTCGTCCATCCGCATTGCGAGAATAAGGGGTTTGTCCTGATCCTTTTGTGCCAAAATCATATAGTCGCCCATCTCGTCCACGCATTTGTCCATAGATAAAACCCCGTCCATCCCCTAAAAAGGGGTTATAATTACCAAATTGATAGCCGTGATAGCGCAGGGCGAGAAAGGGGCGCACCTTTTGGAATTGTCCAAAGGCTTCAATGAAATCTTCATCATTGACTTGCGCTGGATCTAAATTGAGAAGCGGTAACAGATGATCATTGCGAAAGCGGAGAAAATGTTGGGGAAATTCTGCTGCAGCGACAATATCGTAATAGTCTTCACCGAGACTTTCTAGTGCTGTTTCGTAGGTGAGGTTAAGAAAAGGATTATTAGGAGTCACGTTCATTTTTCTTTTTCAGGATATCGCAACTTCTAGCATTTCTTCTGGGGTAAGGCGAGAATAAATGACTTCGCCATCGCGGAACCAGACAATGCGCTTGCTTTCCCGTGCTACATCAACTTCGTGGGTTACCATAACTACTGTAATCCCACCATCATGAAGTTCCTGAAAGATATCCAACACTTCTCTCACTGTGCGGGAGTCTAATGCCCCCGTCGGTTCATCTGCAAGTAATAAACGGGGATTATTGACGATTGCGCGGGCAATGGCAACTCGTTGTTGTTGTCCCCCTGAGAGTTGATTGGGTTTATTATACAGACGGCTACCCAATCCTACTTTTTCTAATGCTGCCACCGCTCGTTCTTTACGTTCATCTGGCGCAATCCCCGCATAAATCATCGGTAAAATTACATTATCTACGGCCGTGAGGTGAGGCAGCAAGTGAAACTGTTGAAATACAAACCCAATTTTGCGGTTGCGAATCTCGGCTAAAGCAGCATTAGGTAATTGGGAAACATCTTGGTTATCAAGGTAATAGCGTCCACTGGTGGGACGATCTAAACAGCCAATCACATTCATCGCCGTTGATTTTCCAGAACCCGACGCGCCCATAATTGAACAATATTCTCCTTCCTCAATGAGAAGGTTAATCTGATTCAGGGCATAGACAGCAGTGTTACCGGAACCATAAACTTTACAAATATCTTCAAGGCGAATCAGCGTCGAATTCATGAGTGTGAGCGGTCATAGGTCTTATTCTGACTCCAATGTTAACTGCAATTGCTGAGAATTATATCGATCAAGGGAAAGACTTTGATCAATCGAGATGGCATGAGTTGATCAATATACTCTCACTGAAGACGGGATGGCACTCGCCCTACATTCATGCTTCTGAGGGAAGTAATTACCTGCTAGCTGACGCTAGGGTAACACTCAGCAGCAAAAAGAGAAGGTCGTGACAACACTTATGGTACGACACAACAAGCCCAACCTTCAGCAACCCCTCTCTCCAGAGGAAGTTCCGTTTCAGCAATGGCAAGAAAACCAAAGAATTGTTGAACAAGACCAAGATGTTGGCATCAATCCTGGAGATTATGCTGACGAATCGAAAACTTTGGCTGAGAAGGCTCGCCAAGTGGCAGTGAATACCGCCGATCTCACGGGTGAACAGGTGGTTATCCCTACTTACTTTATTTTCGAGGATCAAAACGATGGACGCCAAGAAGCCTTACACCATGTCAGAGACGCGGAAGAAATTTCTGATCTTATTCGCCAAATGCGTCTCGATGAGGACGGCAACCGCAAGTGGTGGTAAAGTTGCTTGCAGATCTGAACTAATTCTCTAGGATTGGGCGTGATCGTGATCGAATTTTAATTCAAGCGCGATCGCGCTTTTTAATGGCTTGACCAACGGTTATCTGCAGGCAAGGGGTCGTCGCCGGAATTCAATTCCGGCGCTTGTGAACCCCGTTCCGTCGCTTGGCGGCGAAGTACAGATGACTTGTTTTTAGAGAACTTCTTCGCTTATCTGTCATCCTGAGAAGACCCTCATCTCAGATGATGGGA
>CAZBPR010000077.1:0-14212 GCA_964493825.1 uncultured Dactylococcopsis sp. | reverse complement strand
ATCAATTCTCCCGGCGGGTCGGTCAGTGCCGGACTCGGGATTTTTGATACCATGAACCAAATCCGTCCTGATGTCTCAACGATTTGCTTAGGACTCGCTGCCAGTATGGGCGCATTTCTCCTCAGTGCGGGAGAAAAAGGAAAGCGTCTCAGTCTTCCTCACTCTAGAATTATGATTCACCAACCCTTAGGGGGAGCGCAAGGTCAAGCCACAGATATTGAAATTCAAGCGAAAGAAATTCTCTATCTCAAACAGCAGTTGAACCATTACCTAGCCGAACATACCGGTCAACCCTTAGACCGCATTGCAGAAGACACAGAGCGTGATTTCTTTATGTCGCCTCACGAATCAATGGAATACGGTTTAATTGATCGGGTAATTGAACGTCGCCCTTCTGCCAGTAACCCGCCGGCTTAGGCAAAAAGCTCACCGCCTCACAGAAAGCGACGGGGGAAGCTTCCCCCTCCAAGGAGGGGGAGGAAAAGTTCCCCCGCCGCTTTAATCTTGGTAAAAATCACGAATCCCCTAATTTACCAAAGCGGTATCTCTTGCCAGACGACCATCTTCCATGTGAATAATCCGATCGGCAATGTCAAGGATGCGGTTATCGTGAGTGACGAGTAAGATCGTACAATTTTGCTCTTTCGCCAGTTGCTCCATAATTTCAACCACATCGCGACCGGATTTGCTATCTAAGGCGGCAGTGGGTTCATCAGCGAGGAGGAGACGCGGTTGGCTAACGAGGGCGCGCGCGATCGCGACCCGTTGTTTTTGTCCGCCCGACAATTTATTGGGATAGTAATCGACTCGTTCCCCCATGCCCACGGCTTCGAGGATGCCAATCGCTTGCTTTCTCCGTTCAGCGAGAGGAATCTCCGGGTGAAGGCGCAGGGACATTCCCACATTTTGTTGGGCGGTGAGACAGGCTAACAGGTTATGGGCTTGAAAGATAAACCCAATTTGACGACGAATCTGTACCAGTTCCTTTTTACGCGCGCCAAATAATTCTTGTCCCAAAACTTGCACTTTGCCAGACTGAATGGAGCGTAAGCCAGCAATAAGGGTTAAGAGCGTGGTTTTGCCGCTACCAGACGGTCCGGTTAGAATTACGATCTCGCCTGGGAAGATATCTAAATCGAGATCAAATAAAACGGGTTTGCGTAACTCTCCCTTGCCAAAGGCATGGTTCAGATCACGAATCGAGACAATAGGTTGCATCATGGCTAGAATACATCTGCTGGGTCAGCGGATTGGAGTTTGCGCATCGCGATCGCGGCAGAGAGTAAACACATAACTAGGGTTACCGTAAAAACTTGTGCCGCGACCCCGAACTTCATTGCCAGAGGAATGCGGGTCAGGCTACCTAATAAACCATACATTCCTACTGAAACTCCAAATCCGGGTAAAAAGCCCAATATTGCCAGCAAGATGCCCTCCTGAAACACAACAAGCAATAAGCGTCGGTCGGAATAGCCCATTGCTTTTAAGGTGGCGTATTCCGCCAGATGGTCATTGACATCGGAATAAAGCACTTGATTCACAATGACCACCCCAACCACAAACCCCATCACTGCACCAAAATTAAAAATGGTTCCAGCAGGATGCTCTGAAGACCAAAAGGCAATCTCATAATCGATATACTCCTCCCGAGTTATCACTTGTACCTCCGCTGGGAGTCTTGCCCGCAGGCGGTCTAAAACTTGCTGAGGATTTGCCTCTGGCTCTAAACTCAACACGCCAACGGTAACGCCATCTAAACTATCTGCACCAAAAAGGCGGAGATAATTCCAATCGCTGGTGATGAGGTGTCCTTTGAGAAAAAAGCTACTGCCCAGAGTAAACAGTCCTCCTACCTTCACGCGCCGCCCTGAAACTTCCGTAGTAATCGTTTCCCCCTTGCTAAAAGTTTCTGGGACGGGTCCAGTTGTGGGTTGAGATTGACGGTCAAAAAGTACGATATTGGGCAGTTTGATGGTTTCGAGTTGTTGATTCACTTCCGGTAAATCAAGAACGGGTTGCACGGGGTTAAAGGCAATCACTGCCACTTCTGTCACTTCCTTATTCCAAGGGTTAATCCAATACGCCCAAGAGTAATAAAGCGGACTGGCACTAGCAACACCGTCTACAGCATCGGCTTGATATAAATAACGTCGGGAAAAGGTCTGGCCATTGCCTAAAAAATCTGCCCGGTTACTAATGATGATTAAATCTCCTTCCAGATTGCGATGAATCAAGGTTGCCCCATCGTAAAGAAGATTTTTAAAGCCCAGTTGCATGAAAATCAAAATATCGGCAAAGGCAATGCCAGAGAGGGCAACCAAGAGGCGAACTTTTTGATGGCTCAGTTGTGCCCATCCCAAGGGGGGTTCATGAACCCAACGGCGCAAGAAACCGGGAACAGAAAACATCGTTTACCTCACTCGTTTTCAACATCAATGGTGATTCGGACTTGTAAGTTGGTCAAACCGGCTACTGTCTCGTTATCTTCTGGGTCAATGCGCACTTCTACTTCCACCACTCGGGCATCTTGATCGGCAGCCGGATCGGCATCAATCACGTCTTGCTTCTTAATCTGCCTCCCCACCTGATCCACTGTCCCGTGAATTTCTCCCGTAAAGCCTCCATATTCACTAACAATGGTCGCCCGTTGTCCCGGTTGCACCAACTTAACATCGGTTTCATAGACTTCCGCGATCGCGTACATTTGGTTGGTTCGTCCCAACTCGACAATCCCTTCACTGGTATTGACTTGCTCACCGACACGGGTATTAATCTTCAAAATTTGCCCGGCAATGGGCACTCGGACATAGAAATCTTCTAATTCTGATTCAATCCGTTTCACTTGCGCGATCGCGTGAGCAAGTTCTGCTTGCGCTTCTTGCCGATCCACCGGACGCACTTCTTTTAGCGTTTTCAGTAAGGCCTCCTCTTGTCGAATCCGTTCTTGCAAGGTTAAGCGGGTGGTTTCTAAATGCGCTTGCGCTTCTTGCAACGCAGCTTGCGTTGTTTCAAAGGTTTGACGGCGATCATCACGGGCAGCTGTATCCACTGCCCCTTCTTGATGCAGCATCTGGTATCGTTGATAGTTTTGTTGGGCATTGCGTAACTCTGCTTGAACGCTGGCAATTTCGGCTTCTCGCTCCCGGGTTTCGGTGCGAAGTTGTGCCTTCAGTTGGTTAATCACAGCTTCTTGCGCTGCAATCTCAGCCAGTTTCGCCTCCCCTGCTTCCACTTGCGCGAGTCTCGCTTCATAAATTTTCACGTTCTGCTGGGCTTGGGCTAACTCAGCCTGCTTTTGATCCAACCCCTGCAAAATCGCGATAATTTGTCCAGCTTCTACCCACTCGCCTTCTTCAACTTTGAGTTGGTTGACGCGACTATCTTGGGCATTTGCCACCGAAAGTTTAATGACTTCTCCTTGGGGTTCGATCCGACCAAGAGCCGTCACAGTTTGGGGAGCACTCACCACAGTTGTTGTTTCCGGTGAGGGATCATTCCCTTGAATTTGGGACACAATGAGATAAGTTCCGACAGAACCCATGAATAAGGCAATGGCCGTTCCCATGAGCCAAGGACGAGTTAAAGACTTGGGATGAAGGAAATTAATCATAGAAGCCAACCCTCTCCGTTACGCTGGTGTTGACTTTGTTTACAACTGAAATAATCTACTTTGATTCTAGGTTAGAGTAAAGGTAATTCAGAACGCTGCTTATCAAGTCTTATCACTTGCTTGAAATCCGCTCAAGCTTCTACGTGCTTCACTCTCATTTCAAGGGCAAGACCTTATCAAAATTAGTAATCTCAAAACAGAGGTCAGGCGTATGGAACGCAACGATCTATTACGACGCTATGCTGAGGGCACAAGAGACTTTAGCAAAGTTAATCTCAGCGGTGTCAATTTAGCCCACGCGAAATTAAGTGGCAGCAACTTGATTCGAGCGAATTTGCAAGGAGCGAATTTGCAAGGGGCGAATTTGAGTGGGGCTTTTTTAGTCATGGCAGATTTGAGCCAAGCTGACGTGCAAGGTGCAATTTTGATTGTTGCTAACCTGAGTGGGGCAAACTTACAAGATGCAAATTTAGCCGAAGCCAATCTCTGCGAAGCCGTTTTAACGGGAACCCTAATGACCAATGTCAATCTTTCTGGGGCGAGCCTCCAAGGCGCTATCCTTGCCGGTGCCAATTTAGCGCAAGCTGATCTCCACAACGCTGATTTGCAGGGAGCCAACCTCTATGGTGCTGACTTACAAAGGGCAGATCTTACCCAAGCTCGGCTAACCCGAACTAATTTGCGAGAAGCCAATCTCAAGGGAGCCATTTTACCGGCAGGAGCGTTGCAGCACACAAGAACTCGTTAAAAAAAATGATTTTGCCCTCATGGGGTGCAGTTAAAATCCGATGAACAGCAACGAATTACTTCAGCAATATGCCGACGGTGAGCGGGATTTTCAAGCCATTGATCTCACTGGTATCAATCTCTATCGAGCTTACCTCCCTTGTATTATTTTGCAAGGAGCCACTTTGATCGGAGCGAATCTGAGTGGCGCTGATTTGTCTGATGCGGATCTCAGAGAAGCCAACTTAATTGGGGCAAATTTAAGTGGCGCTGATTTAAGAGCCGTTAACTTAAGTGGGGCAGAGTTGATTGGTGCAAATTTAGGCGGGGCGAAACTGAGTCAAGCCAACCTGGCAGGGATTCGTTTAAATGGCGCAAATCTGAGCAGTGCTAACTTAAAGCAGACGAATTTTAGAGGAGCAACTTTAAGTGGAGCTAACTTTTCGGGAGCAATTTTGAGTGAAGCACACCTGCAAGAAACCAATTTAACCGGAGCAAATTTGAGCCGAGTCAGCTTAGTTGCAGCAGATTTAAGCCATGCTAATTTAAGTACCGTTAATCTTGGGGGAGCGAACTTAAGCGATGCTCATTTTGCTCAGACTGTGCTAACCAATGCCAATTTAAAGGGAGCGAATTTACAAGGCGTTGATTTTAGTCAGGCAGATTTTAACCATGAGCAGGAATCAGAATCCTAAGCTGCTTGAGAACAATAATAGGGATCTTGAAAGCCCGTGAGTGATTAGTCACTGTCTTGGGTGGGGGTAGGCTGCTTTTCTAAATATTGGAGAAATTCTCGTAACTCTGATTCTGAAAGCAGAGAGCGCGATCGTTTCCCATAAGTTTCTTCTAAGAATTTTCGTCCCTGTTCACTTGTCCAATTCAAGCGTCGCAATTCCACATTGGTCCGAGCAATAATATCAGAATTATCCATGATTGCCTGCTCATCGTCACTCGAACCCCTTTCGGTGTGCGAGGAGCCACTTGAGGTTGTATCGGCACCATTGCTCTCAAAAGAAGCCGGCTGAATTTCTGCTTCGGCTTCGTCATTAGAAACTGTTGTTGCACCTTCCACTGTTTCAACAGTCGAACCCTGAGCAATTGTTGTCATCCTCTGAGGAGAAATAGGAGACGGCTGAGAAGATCCAGTTTTTTGTTGAGAAGGACTTACGTTTGCACTCAATGTTTGAGCAGAGGCAGCAGACTGTTCTTGGCGGTGGGGAGTTGCCGAAACTTGGCGCTCTTTGTGAGTTAGACTGGCAGCAGTAGAAGATGAAGTTGGCGAAAGGGAGATATCTAAAACGGCTAAAGCACGTGTGCGAGCCTTATCTTCTGCTTGTTCTACAGTGTCGGCAGCAGCAAGCCCAGTGGCAAGGGTTAACCCTGCATTTTGCACACTTGCGCGAACAATATATTTGCCGTGATCAATTTGGATTAATTCGCTGATAAGACTTCCCTGGGGAAAATGACTGCGAAATTGCTCAAACATAATGATTGTTAATGATTCATGACTTGTGATTGCTGCTTTGTCTTCGCCTCGGTTGAAGCGAATTGGGAACAATTTATGATCAGACTCATTTCGGAGTAAAGTCCAAAACCATATAGAATAGATGAAGATGGCACTACTTCTGTAGTTTAATCGTTAATGAACGAATATGCTATCGAAAGTAAAGTCGATTGATGCGCTCCGAAGACATCAGCTAATTAAAGGGCTTGCTTTCCTCTAAACATTGGCAACAGTTGCTCGATCATTCAACGAAGACGAAGCAGTCGTAGTGTCTTTAATATCTGCACATTCTGCGTAAGTGAACCCGACAAGATACTAATATCAGATGGAATTTTCAATCGCTACAATCCTGTCTCATTTGAGTGATAATAAACTGGTCGCACCAAAAGTTCTCGAAAAAAAGCTTAATCTACAAGATGAACAAAGTATCCAACAATTACAAGTTGCTTTGGATGCCTTGGAACGGATTGGCGTTATTGTAAAAGAAAGAGGAAAATATCGCCGTCCCCCCCAAGAAGATGTAGTGGAAGCCAAACTTCGCTGCTCTAGCAAGGGCTTTTGTTTTGCGATTCAAGATCAAGAAGGAACGGATGATATTTATGTAAGAGAATCTCATTTGGGCAGTGCTTGGAACGGCGATCGCGTTTTGGTCAAAGTGATTAAAGAAGCCAGTCGCCGTCGTTCTCCCGAAGGAGAAGTGCAAGTGATTCTCGATCGCGCCAATCCCTCCTTACTCGCACAAGTCCGGCAAGTTGAGGATGATGAACAACCAGAGTATCATGCCGTTCCCCTTGATGATCGGCTGCTATTTGAACTCAATCTCAGTGCTGATGGTGCAAACTTAAAAGAAGCAGTGGATCATTTGGTTCATGTGGAAGTGTTGCGTTATCCGCTCGGCGATCATCCGCCAATTGGTCGCGTGACAAAAGTGCTCGGTAGTGACGCAGAAGAAGCAGCGGATACCGATATCGTCTGTTGTAAACACGATTTACCTAGAGCTTTTTCTCAACACGCTTTAGCTGAAGCCAAAGCACTCAGCCCGATCTTTGATGAAAAACCCCTTCCCAACAAACAAGATTATCGAGATTTACTCACCCTTTCCCTTGCAGCAAGCCCACCCACTGAGGACAGCCCTCCCTTTGTGGAAAACGCCCTCACTTTAGACAAAACCAATAGTGGCAATTGGCGTTTAGGGATCCATATTGCTGATGTGGCTCATTATGTTGCTTCCGATTCAGCGTTGGATAATGCAGCCAAACAACGGGGAACGGCGGTATTTTTACGAGATCTAGTCATCCCTCTCTTCCCGCAAGAGGTGCAACAATGTGCGTCCTTGATTCCCGGTGAAGATCGCCTGGCGGTCAGTGTGATGTTAATGATTGACCAAATGGGCGAGATTCAAGATTTTTCCATTGACGAAAGTGTGATTCGCGTGGACCAGCACTTTAGCTACCAAGAAGCGCAATCGCTGTTAGGAGACAATCAAGATGTTGCGCCTGACAAAAAATCAGCGGTTGAACTGCTCAATGAACTCTTTTTTACCCTCAGCCCCCTTGTAAAAGCCCAACGGTTACAGCGGGGTAGCTTCGATATTGAACTCCCAGAAGCCCAGGGTGGATTTCAAGACGAAGGGCGTTTAGGGGCAGTAGTTGTGGATTCTTCTCTACCCGTGCGTTCTTTGCTGACGGAGTTAATGATTCTGCCGGGACAAGTAGTGGGACGACATTTACAAGCCCTTGGTGTGCCTGGAATCTATCGCATTCAACAGATTTCGGATTACACAGAAATTGAAGACTTGATGAAGTTGGGCAATAACTTGGAATTAGAACTGGAACTGGAAAATGAGGATGAGTTGCGTCCCCAAGATTACCAGAACTTCAGTCGCCAAATTTCTAAGTCGAGTGCCGATCGCGTTTTGATGTTTTTCCTGAAATCAACGCTGAAATTAGCCAAATATAGCACTAAACCCGGTGAACACTTTGGCTTAGCGGAAAATACAGCTTATAGTCCCTGTATTTCTCCCGGACAGCGCTATGCTGATTTGTGGGTCCAACGCATCTTAAAGGCGGTCTTTAATCAGGGGCGCGATCGCCGCCATAGTCGCGCCAAAGAGGGGGTCGATCTCCACAGCAGTAGTAGTCATGGCAAAATCAACTGGAATGTGCTTCCACCGGCAATGGCAACGGAGTATGAAGAACAAATTGCCAGCTTCATTCACCATCTCAACGAACGAGACAAAATGGTGGAAGATGCAGAAAATGATCTAAAAGGGTTGAAAAAGGCTGAGAAAATGAAAGAACGCACGGGAGAAGTTTTTTCAGGCTTAATTACCGGTGTTCAATCCTATGGCTTCTTTGTAGAAATTGAAGACCTACTGGTGGAAGGACTCGTTCATGTCAGTTCCCTCAAAGATGATTGGTATGAATATCGCGCTCGCCATGCCTGTTTAGTCGGTCGTAAAAACCGCATTGCCTACCGTTTGGGGTCGCGCGTGAAAGTCCAAGTCAAGAGTGTTGACTACTATCGTCAGCAAATTGATTTAGTCACCGTTTCTGGTGCAACACCGGCAACGGATGAAGACTTTGATAATTAATGAGGTCTTCTCTCCTTAAATCAGTAATTGATTCATGATCATTGAGGAAAGACAAGGGTCATGGAAAATTGAAATTCCCTGATCCTTGTCCCTGTTCGGCTGAGACATCCCCTTTACCCATTTGAGATCACAAACAACGAATAACGAATAATGGATTTACCCCTTACAGTCGGGATTAGCGGTGCATCGGGCTTAATTTATGCCGTGCGTACCCTCAAATATTTATTAGCAGCAGACTATAGCATTGATGTGGTTGCTTCCAAAGCCAGTTTTATGGTTTGGCAAGCCGAAAATGAGATTAAAATGCCTGGCGAACCCGATCAGCAGGAACAATTCTGGCGGGAACAAGCGGGTGAATTTCAAGGCGGAAAGCTGCGCTGCCATCGGTGGGGAGATGTGGGTGCAAGCATTGCTAGCGGTTCTTATCGCACCCTCGGCATGCTGGTGATTCCTTGTAGTATGAGTACTGTAGCCAAAATAGCACAAGGCTTAAGCTCTGATTTGTTGGAACGCGCCGCAGATGTTCAACTCAAAGAAGGCAGAAAGTTAGTCGTTGTTCCCAGAGAAACTCCGTTTAGCCTCATTCACTTGCGGAATCTTACCGCTTTAGCTGAAGCCGGTGCAAGAATTGTTCCGGCAATTCCAGCTTGGTACCATTATCCCGAAACGATCGAAGATTTAGTGGATTTTGTCGTTGCTCGCAGTTTAGATCAATTTGATATTCCTTGTGTTCCCCTCAAACGATGGGAAGGACATTAAGCGGCGATGATGAATTAACCTGTGGGTTAGCTTCGACGAGGCTGACCCAGGGTTGTGATATAAAGAACGGCTTCATCTTCAGGAATGCCTAGAACCTCATTGACTTGATTATCAAAAAAGCCAGCAATGCCACTGACGCCCAGTTGGAGGTAAATAGCAGCTAAATTCAAGCGTTGTCCAAGATGTCCGGCATCTAAATGCAAGTAACGGTAAGCGCGATCGCCGTATAATTGAATCGCTTGTTTTAAATCAGCCGTATGAAAAACAACTGCTGCAGCATCTCGTCCTAAATCTTGCCCCAAACACAGATAATGCAATTCTCGACGGAAGTTTTTAAAGCGAATCTGTCTTAATTCTTGAGTTTTAGGAGCATAGTAATAACAGCCTTCTTCTAAATCTGTGACTCCCGAAACAGCGACAAATGTCGAAATTAAATTTAGATCAAAAAAGTCAGGATTGGCATCCAATCCTTGTTGCCAATAGTCTTGAGTTTGATAAGTAAAACTCAGGAGTTGTTTCAGTTCGTTTAAATTGATTTCTTGTCCATTAAAGCCACGAGTGGAACGACGTTTTAGAATCGTTTCTTGTAACCCTTGTAATCCCTCTCTCCACTCAATCGGTTCCTCTTTTGTAGAGACTTTTAAGCAAAACGGAAAGTTATATTTATCTTCTTTTTCACTCTCTTTAATCCCTTGGCTTACGGCTTGAGGTTCAGTTTCAATTTTCGTTAATTCATGAATATAAGGTAGCAGTTCTCCATCGGGAATAGTGGGAGAAAAACTATGATTAGCCGGAGAAGGTAAAGCAGTAGTTGTTGGCGATAAATTTTGTTTAATTTCTAATAAATCCGCTAAAGCGGCAACAGTAATGACCCCTTCTTCCTGAGGATTAAGATAAAGCAATTCATTCATCCCATCATCATTGAACCCACCAATCAAATGAGGTCGATAATCACAGATACTTCCCGCTAGTTCAAAGTTTCCCAGTAAATGTCCAGTATCGAGAAAAATGCGTCGGTAAGCCCGGTCTTCATAGCGCCAAGCAGAACGATAAAATATAGCAGAAACAGCAAGAGCAAGCTCTGTATTTTCTAAGGTGGAATGCCAAAAACAAGCGGCTTGTAAATCAGACCAAACCGAATCTTCCCAAAAGTGCACTAAGGAATGACTCGGACAGTGATAATTGTATAAACCGGGTGGTAAAAAGGCTAACCCTCTTACAATTAGATAAACTTCTGCTGGATACAGTCCACCCGCAGAAGGCGCAGCCCGCAATAGAATTTGATCTCCAGAAGGCATTTCTAGTCTTGCTGTTATCCCATAAGAGAGAAGCAAGAATCGAGACAGGCGCTGCCATTTCTCCCAGTTTTCTTCCTCTTGCGGTGGGTCATTTAAATAAGGTTTTAAATCGTAGATCGTTCCCAGTTTATAGTCTTTGTAAGGAACAGGTTGCTGATCCCAATTCAGAGAACGCGCTTTTTGGGCAATGGTTTCTGGATCGTATTTTGTACGCTCGTGGTAATGTTGCGCGAGGGTGGGTTGCCATTCGGACATCAGCTTGTAGAGGTTAACGCCTATCCCAAATTATAGAATGTCTGTAACCTGATTATGGCACAAATAACGAGATCCAATGGGTCTGAGTGATCAATAGGAGGAATTAATTGCGCCACTGCTACCTCCGGTCAAGTTGGAAAATTGCTCATCACCCAAGCAGTCTGAATCTATGGTGGGGGAACCGTTGGCAGCCTTTCTTATTGGTTAGGTTTTTAACTTGCTCTCAAAAGTCAAGTTTTTATTATAAAAATTTACGTAAAGTTATAATTGTTTACATAATGTGAATTCGTTACTGACTCATGGAACTCCATCAAATTAAAACTAATCTCGATCACCCTAATCCTCAAAATCGCCTGAAAGCCATTACCGCATTAAGGCAGTATGAAACGGTTTTGGCTGTCCCTTTACTCAAGCGAAGGATGTATGACCAAGAATTTGTGATTCGTTCGTTTGTGGCGATTGGTTTGGGCGTTCAGCAAACTGACGAAGCCTTTGAGTTGTTGGTCAATTTAATTGAGAATGATCAAGATCATAATGTAAGAGCTGAAGCCGCTAATTCACTGGCAAAATACGGGGAGCGCTCTCTTACCCATCTCGTACAGTTATTCCAACAAGACTCCCATTGGTTAGTTCGACAGAGCATTCTAGCAGCTTTAGAAGGAAAGAAATATCCTGAAATCCTCCTCAAACTTTGTTTCGTGGGTTTGAGAGGAGACAATATGGTGGTTCAACAAGCAGCGATCGCTAACTTAGGGGAATTAGCCGAAACATCTCAAGCGCCTTCTGCGTTAGAGCTGGTTCTATCAGCCGTTGACTCTGGCGAAGGAACAATTCGAGCGCAAACGGCACTCGTGTTGAGACAGTTTGATCACCCCAAAGCACAGACTGCACTAGCGAAACTTCGGAACGATTCTGATTACCAAGTGGTAGCTGCCACTTTAGAGGGGTTGGTTTAGATGTTGCGACAAAAGACCAAGGTTGGTCAAGACAATTTTCTCGGAATTGCCATTGCCTTAACCATTATTGGGCTGTGGATGAGCTCGCTGTTCCTCTTCTTCACCTGGGAAGTCTCTCAGAGTCATTTCCTGCAAATTTTAACGGCTATCTGGTGGCAGACTTTTCTTTACACGGGTTTATTCATTACTGCCCATGAAGGGATGCACGGGCTCATTTACCCCCAAAACCTTCAACTGAATCATTGGATCGGTTGGACTGCTGTTAAGCTATACGCTCTTTTTCCCTATCAAAAATTATTGGCCAAACATTGGTTACATCATCACCATCCTGCCAGCGCTCTCGACCCAGATTTTCATGACGGGAGAAACAGCGCTTTTTGGGCTTGGTACTGTCACTTCCTGAAAAACTACTGGAGTTGGAAGCGGTTGGTGGGCTTACTTGCCACTCTCAGCTTCATCAGCTTCGCGTTACACGTCCCTCTGCTCAATCTTTTTTGCTTTGTCTTGCTGCCTTCAATGTTGAGTTCACTGCAATTATTTTATTTTGGAACTTTTCTCCCGCATCGGAAGCCCCAGGGAGGATATTCCCATCCCCATCGTGCTCAAAGTACTGCTCTTCCCGTTTTTTGGTCATTCCTTACCTGCTATCATTTCGGTTATCATCAAGAACATCACGAACATCCCAATGTTCCCTGGTGGCAGTTGCCAGGAGTTTATTATCGCACCCAGCGTTAAGGATGATGTTCTAAAGTACAGGCCGGTAAAAAAATCATTCTTAAGTTGTATTCTGCCGTATTACTCGACTTGGGCGATGCGGTTGCTGATGAGCTAGCTTGACCAGTAGACTCAATTTCTTTAGCAATGATTGACCGGGACGTGATCATTTTTCCATGGCTTACTCAAAAGAAATTAACCCATGACCCAGTTAAATACTTTGCTGCCTCAGGAAAATGATCGTGAAATGACTAAACACAAAGTTCGGTTGACCAATCCGTATTTCCCCGTCCGGGATAGCATTTTTGTTGCCTTCCCAGCCACAGGAGTTGCCAACCTTGTTCATGAGACGTAAACTCAGCGCGATCGCGCATTCCTGCCACCGAATCATCTAGTAATCCGGTTTTGGTCAGTGTTACAATAACTTGGTTGCTATCGGGGCAACTCACCTCAATTTCCTGGTTTTGCGATTCTTGCATCTGAGAGAAGCCAAATTCTTCTAGTATCGTTGTTTTTGGATCCTTAACAATGATTTGATCGGCTTCATTTCGATTGAGGTTAACACTATTATTAACAATTGTCGATAAATCAATGGCTGTGTAATCACTGCGATTTTGCTGATCAACTGGGTTATCACATTGAGAATATTGATTCGTCTGTTCTGAAGTTTCTGGGGGAGTTGAGTTTGGACTACAGCTCGTTAAAATCAATCCCATTAGGATGATTCTTGAGAGGAAAGGGTTCATCAATGTCTTGATTCTCCGTTAGCATAGGTTAGGATCAGTTGAGGTTTTGATTCCGTCGTGTCGATCCTGCTCAATTTTTTCAAACCTGAACAATCAATTAATTCCTGACTCGAAAAAATTCAAGATGTTTCAACTGCAAAATGTCGTTCCTTGGGGGCGTTCGTTTCAAGACTATCTCGAAATGTTTAACTTAACTTCAGAAGACTTGCAAGGGTCAATTCTGGATTGTGCTGGCGGACCAGCGAGTTTTAATGCCGTCATGAAACAACAGGGAAAAACAGTGATTTCCTGCGACCCCATTTATCAATTTACACCAAAACAAGTTCAGCAGCGAATTGATGAAACTTATCCCATTATTATTGATGGGCTATACCAAAATATTGACCAATTTGTTTGGGATAAAGCGGGAACGCCAGAAGCATTAGGAGAAGCCAGGCTAGCTGCAATGAATGCTTTTTTGGCTGACTTTTCCCAAGGAAAAGCAGAAGGGCGGTATCGTGAGGTTGGTTTTCCTGAATTACCCTTTGCTGACCAAACGTTTGATTTAGCCGTTTCTTCGCATCTTTTGTTCACCTATTCGGAGCAATTTTCTCTGGAGTTCCATCTACAATCGATCTTAGATTTATGTCGAGTAGCGAAGGAAGTGCGAATTTTTCCGTTAGTCGAAAATTTTACGAGTGATCAATCGCGACATTTAGACGCAGTCTTAGCGGCACTTCCCAAACAAGGTTATCAAACTACTATTGAACCAACGATTTATGAGTTTCAGCGAGGAGGGAATGAATTGTTGAAGGTGAGGCGGGAG
The DNA here is from genome assembly GCA_964493825.1 of uncultured Dactylococcopsis sp. Lineage (GTDB taxonomy): Bacteria > Cyanobacteriota > Cyanobacteriia > Cyanobacteriales > Rubidibacteraceae > Halothece. The sequence goes on along the minus strand of CAZBPR010000077.1, from coordinate 246 downwards.
TAGTTGTCTACCAGTTGTGAAATGATGGGATAAGGGAGACAAGGGAGACAAGGATCAGTTCTTCTCATACTGGTGGGAGTTCGATACACTAAGTAAGGTTGGTAATTAGGTACAAATGACACGTGGGCAAACTGTATGGTATTAGTGTTGGCACCGGCGATCCCGAATTAATTACGGTAAAGGGATTGAAGTTTCTCCAACAAGCCAATATTGTCGCGTTCCCAGAGGGCATTAAGGGGAAACCAG
>CAZBPR010000076.1:9918-14213 GCA_964493825.1 uncultured Dactylococcopsis sp. | reverse complement strand
GGGTAAGCCATAAAGTCGTGCTAAACCCCGAATTAAAGCCAAATCGGCAAAGGTTCCGCCAATCAGGTCAAAAATGGCAATGGGATTAACGGCAACTGCAATTGCTTTATATTTAGCGTAATCCCAAATTAAAGTTTCGGCGTCCTCTTGACGCAAGCGGATGGTCTCTTCTGCCAAATGATTCTCTGCCGTTTGCGCTTGCACAAGGGCATTTAAAGCCAGCAGCGATCGTCCTTCCCGATTTAAAATATCTAAAATCCCTTCTTTGAGGGCTTCAATTTGTGGGGGTTGTTCTTCCCATTCGTAAGTAATTTCTCCGTCGGCTTGTTCGACACGCACCTGCATTGGTGCAGGTTCTGCGCAAACCATGACAATTTCTCGGGGCGATAAGAGTTCTTCTAGCGCTTCTTCTTCTTTTCCGGTTCCCAGTTGGCGCAGTTGTTCGTAAATGGTTTGTCGGTCTTTTTCCGGATAGAGATCCACCTTGTTGAACACCAATAAAATGGGTTTTTTCGCCTGTCTCAATTCACAGAGGGCTTGATATTCAGTGCGCGTGATATCTCCTGCGACAACAAAGAGAATTAAATCCGCTTGTTGCGCGATCGTTTCCGCCATTTGTGCCCGTTCTTCCCCTTCTACTTCATCTAAACCGGGCGTATCAATTAACTCAATTTGCACTTTACCACTCGATGGTGTCCAACGGATGGTTTGGGGCCACCGGGTCACACCATGAACGGGACCGGTGGTCATGACTTTTTTGCCAACCAACCCGTTAATGACCGCTGACTTCCCGCGACTGACCAAACCAAAAGTTGCAATCCGAATCACTGTTTCATCAAGCTTATCGTAAGCGGCTTTAATACTTTGTAGATCTGCTTTCACTGCCGCTTGCAATTCACTATTAGGGGGTGAAGCACCATGACGACGGATGTTGCCATACCAGGACAATGCCTGAGAAAGACTAGCTCGGGCTTGATTGAGATGGGTTTGTTGAGAAGAAGAATGTGCCGTCATCGATGATAATTTGCTTTAATACAAAGGGTATGACAAGACGCTAACGTGATCTAATAATAAGTAATTATCAATCAAGGAAGTTGTGAAAGTCATCTTAGTTAGCCAGATTGGTTTGAAACCTATAACCTATCTTGTCTTCTGGTTTGGACAACTCTGATGATCAGCATTGTTAAGTTTAACAGTTGAAATCGCAGATAGCCCAACATTGGATCCAGAGACTTCTGCACCGAGTTTGCTGATCCAAGATAATTTTTCCACGAATTCTACCACTTGCCAATTATTACTGATCCCACTAACTTCTAGTTTATTGGTTTGATCAAATCTGATGCGTTTTTGCCATTATCTGATTCAACAAGGCTAGCGGAAAATAGGATGAGGTTAAGTTTAGATATTGCAACGATCAAGCCCCAGCCCATTTTCTCTCCTTATGCAACCAGCCAATGCAGCCCTTAAGCAAGCAAAGATCAAAGGGAGTCACAGTGATGCTCTCTTGTTCAGAAGCATCAATCATTGAGGATTCAACGAGTCAGGGGTTCTGGAGAATGGGGTAAACAGATTAAATTTTCTTCAACGATAGTAATCTTTCCTTGCTGTCGCAGTTTTCCCATCAGGCGCGTCACTGTAACACGGGTTGAACCAATCGCACTACCAATTTGAGCGTGAGTGAGAGGAAAGGGTAAGTAGTACCCTTGTGCCAGAGGTTTCCCATGTTCTTCAATGAGTAGTGTAATAAACCCCAGTAAGCGGTCAATGGTTTGCCTTTGTCCGAGCGTACTTAACCAGATTAATTTCCTCTGGTGTTGCGCCCGAAAAGCTTCTAAAATTTCCCAACGAAAATGGGGCCAGTTATCCAGATCTTGCCAATACAGCCAAATAACGGAGGTCGCTTCTACATGAGCATAGGCTTGGAGAGTATAGGGAGATTGCGACACAATTTCAAAGGGTTGTCCTGCACCAACAAAACCCAAGAAGGTTTCTCCTTCTTCCGCTGAACTTTGTGGTGGAATACGGTTATTTTCAGCAACGCCTGCTAAGCGGATCACTCCTCGTTCAACTAAATATAGTAATCCTGGACGAGCAGGAATTCGCTCATCTTTACTAAAGCTACGTTCTCGATAATGAGTTTGTGCCCAATCAGCAATTCTTTGCCAAATGACAAAGGGACGATTCGGATCAGAAGCAGGAGAAGGATACATTAGTTTCACTGATGTTTACGTTGAACACGATGGTCTGCATAAGTTGTCTTCTACAAGTATAATGTATTACATTAAAATTGTGAACTAAATCAATGTATAAATTGTCATTGATCTCGTTAAAGTCTATATTTCGCAAAGAAATCAAAATAATATTGGATCAAAGTGATCCAGCGATTTTTACGGGAGGCGATTATAACTTTAATCACATCCCTTTAACACTGCGTTTGCAGAGGAATAAGCTTAACTATCGTAGCGCGATCGCGCTTTGTTTAGCTGGAGAACAATTAAATCGGGCATCCTCTATTGCCCAAAAAATAGTACTGAAATTACAAAATAAAATTGATACTGATTTTGCAGAAGTACGATCTGTTACGCCTGCTTGGATCGAGTTTACCCTCACAGAACATGCAATTCAGCATTGGCTAGAAGATAATTTTAATCACATCCGCCTCCTTGCTGTCTCGGGTTCTGCGCCAGAAAAGATTCAGTCTTTTCCTCAATATGTGCGCGATCGCTGTTGGCAGCTTTTAAACTTAGGCATCAGAGAAAACCTCATTTCTCTTCTCGACTCAACGCAACAAGGGCAATCTATCCCCTGGTTCGATCACAATTTTTTACGAGATGAGGATTGGCAATTCCTGTATCAACTCATTTCCATCATTGATTGTTTCGATGAAGGAGCTTCTTTTCAACAAAGGGAAAAACTCGCATATCGTCTGAGTACAGCATTCCTGGAATTTCATCGCCGTTGTCAGCTTTTTGATCGTCAACAACCCCATTTTTATCAAATCACGGGGATTCGCTTTTCTGCAATTCTGATTACAGAAAGACTACTCTTTCAGCTTGGTTATTAACTACTCTTCCTCTAGTTTTAAGTTATTTTTTTCAGCCACTGCCAATTGTTGTTCTAATTCTTGAGTTGAAGAGAGCAATTCACTCAGTCCTTGAATTAAATCTTCTAAATCTTGTCGAAATTCAGGATTTCCCGTTAATTGATCAAGATCAGAAGTAATTTTTTGGGTATTTTCAAAAGTAGCTCTTGCCGAATCTAAAGTTTGTTGTAATAACACTAAATTTTCGGAACTGCTGAGACTAACTGAAGCTTGTTTCAAGTTTTCAGAGGTGGCTGCTGCATTTGCCGTTAAGCTTTCTAAATTCTTAATGAGTGCTTGAGTATCTGCTGCCTCTAAACCACTATTTATTTTTTCTAAAGTTGGGGACAGACTAGCCATTAACTGGTTTAATTGTTGACTTGTTGTGCGAATTTCTGCTAAAGTCATCTCCACATTTTCTTGATTTGTAACAACAACACGATTGACATTGCCAATTAGGTCTTCTGCAGCTGCTGCCGTCAGTGTCAGTTGTTGTCCAGTTTTTTCTGTGGTTGCGGTTAAAACTTTCAGTTGTTGAGAAGTCGTTTTGGTTAATACTTTTAATTGTTCACTGACATCTCCCGAAATGGCTGATAATTCTCGACTGACTTCGGCAATTCCATCGGCAGCTTCTGTCGCACTTTTAGCAACATTTTTTAGATTATTAAATAACTCCGGATCGCTAATTAATTCTGCTGCTTCTGCCGTATTCCGAATTAAAACATCAATACTCGCTCCGACTTCACCTTGAATTGTATCGTTTTCACAAATGATAATTCGGGAGTTACAATCATCACTCAGCGGATTCGTTCCAGGTTGGTTAGAAGCTAGTTCCACTTGTGGATAAATATCAATTGATGTTTCCCCGATTAATCCCGATTGGTTTGCTTCTACTAATAAGTTTTCTCGCGGAATACTGAGATCGACGCGATTAATCTTAACTTCAATATCTACTCCATTCGCATTCGGATTAATACTAACGACTTCTCCAACATTGACGCCACGATAACGAACCGGTGATCCGGCAATCACACGGTTGGCATCGCGAAAGGCAATGGTAATGTTGTAGCTCGTTTGTCCAATTCTAAACCCTCTTAACCAAATAAAAAGTCCGCCAAATAAAATAAAACCTAATAAAATCAGTAAACCAACAGAACCTTCTCGAATTGTGCGCGATCGCATATTGATATCCTTAACTTGAGTTTAATTTTCT
>CAZBPR010000076.1:0-9908 GCA_964493825.1 uncultured Dactylococcopsis sp. | reverse complement strand
CAATAACCCGAATTGGCCCCTCTACACTAGCACTAAAGAATTGTCGTACCATCGGATGATCTGTTGTATCAATTTCACTGACATTGCCCTGCCACTGTACTTTACCACCGTATAGAAAAATTACCCGATCAGCGGTCCGACGAATCGTGCTATCTTGGTGGCTGACCATAACATAAGTTCCACATCCGGTGTTGGTATCTTGGAGTTGGCGCACAAGGTCTTCGATAACCGTTGAAGCAATCGGATCTAATCCTGCCGTTGGTTCATCATATAAAATAGCTGCAGGGCAAGTTTCGGGATCATCGGGATTGGACATAATCGCCCGTGCAAAACTCACTCGTTTTTTCATCCCTCCAGAAAGTTGGGCGGGTGAAAGATCCGCCGTTCCGGGTAAGCCAACCATTTCCAGTTTTTCTTCTACTAATTTCCGAATTTTATTGCGCGGTAAGCGTGAGTTTTGATAAAGATAAAACCCGACATTTTCGTCAACCGTGAGAGAGTCAAACAGGGCAGCGTGTTGAAAGACCATGCTAATATTCATAGCACTGTCATATTCTTCAATCAGACCTTCTCTGAGTTGTCCTTTCACATAAATTTCACCGCTATCAGGGGCAAGTAAACCCGCAATAATTCTCAAAATGGTTGACTTTCCCGTTCCAGAAGGACCAATAATAACGAGGGCTTCGCCTTCATAAATTGTCAGATCAACTTCATCGAGAATAGTATTGCTTCCGAAGCTTTTAGAAATTCCTTTTAGTTCAATTAAGGGAATTTTGGTTAAAGTTTTTTCGTTTGTGGCAACGATTTGACTCATAATAATTACTCGCGAATAAAGTGAAAGTATGCTAACCCTTCTCTAATTCCAGCAGCATAATATTGTTGAGCAAGGTAGCGATAGTCAGTTTGATTCTTTTGATACCATTTTCGGAGTTCAATTTGAGCATTGCCAACTAAAATACATCGGGGTTGTCCGGTATTAAAAAGTGCAATATCATTCCCTGAATCACCACAAACAACGGTTTTGAGGTCACTCATTTGCCACTTATTTTGTAGAAACTGCACGGCTAATCCTTTATCAGCTTGCTGAGGAATAATATCTAAATCTTTACTCCCACTATAAATGAGTTTGATATCTAATGAAAGTTCTTTTAAGGTTGTTTCTAATTGTTGGATGATTCTGGTAGCAGTGTCAGAGGAGAGATGAAAACTAATTTTAAAGGGTCCTTGTTCAGATTGAGGTTGGGGAATCAGTTCAGGAAACTGTTGAGCAATGGCTAAAATTCTATCTCGTTGCCAATTTTGAGACAAGAGTTTTGCCCAATCTTGATCCATTTGTGCAGTTACCGGATCTAGATAGACTTCAGTACCGACTGCAGCAATTAAAGCATCGGGAAAAATTAAAGGCTTTTCTGTGGTTAATTTTCGATATAAAAACAAAGAGCGTCCGGTTGCATAAACAATTTTTATACCGCATTTTTCTCGCTTTTTTTGTAAAATTTGATTAAGTTCTTCGAGGGCTTTGTCATCCCCCACTAAAGTATTATCAAGATCACTAATGAATAAAAACTGATTCATTTATTTTACCTAGAGTATGATGAATAAAATGGCAAATTAATCAGGTTAGAAAAAAGTTATCAAAATGTTATGACTACACTAGTAAGAGGTTAAGATGAATTTGATTATTAATGTTTTTTTGTTATATTAAATTTACGATTAATTCAACGTTACTTGATTGTCAACTATGAGTTCGAGACTGATCATGATCTCATTTGAGCAGAGGAGAGGCGAATGAAAAACTGGTGGCAAAATACTTTTCCAGAGGGACAAAAAATGTTACCTGTCTATAGCCCTCAAGGCGAAGTGCATCACCTGGCTTATGGGGAAAAAGGTGAAGGACCGCCGATTATTTTTTTACATGGTATTGGCAGCTGGAGTTACAGTTGGCGACGACTGATTCCGATTTTAGCTCAGCAGTTTCGGGTCATTGCCTTTGATGCGACCGGACATGGGTTTTCGGATAAGCCCTTTCAGTGGAAAATTACTCAGTTACAGCAAGAGTTACCGCAAGTCATTGCTGCTTTATGTGACGAACCGGCAACTGTGATTGCCCAATCTTTAGGCGGTTTGGTAACGCTGGCATCAGCCCTCGATTATCCCCAATATTTTGATCGTTTAGTATTGGTGAATGCGGCAATTTTTCCAGAAGAATTACCGAGTGTCAGTATGCGCTTTCTTTCAAAAATTCCCTTAGCAGTGGTGAGAGAATTTGATCAGTCTCGTTTAGTTAAGCCCTTAGCCCCTCTGGTACGAGAAGCAGTACGGTTTGCACGACGAGAGGTAGTAGCAACGCCAGCGATGAGTCGCTATGAAGATGTTTATGCCTTAACCTATCCCTTTATTGAAAATTCGGGCGCGATCGCGCACTTTACCCAAACCTTACAACAAGCAGCCCAAGAAATTGAGTGTCTCGAACGACAAGAACCGAACTTGATTAGTTATGTGCAAGAAAATTTATCGGAGATTCTCTCGCCGACTCTGATTTTATGGGGCGATCGCGATCGCTGGTTTCCCCTTGCCCACGGGGAACAATTACAACAGCGGTTGCCCAATTCCCGCTTAGAAATCCTTGAAAATTGTGGACATGACGCGATCGCGTGTGCGTCGGAACAAATTGAACAGAAAGTGCAGCAGTTTTTGAAAGAACAAGTCACCCCGCCAGCGAGTATGACGACTTAGACCCTTTCTCCGGTGAGACTAAACGCTCTGACTTCCGTGATTTTCACCGGCACTTGTTTGCCACGTAGTTCCTTGATATCGCCGGCAAAGAAAGTTAAGCGATTGGTACGAGTCCGTCCCATCACTTGAGAGGAATCCTTAGGATTTTGTCCTTCCACTAAGACTTCTTCCGTGCGGTCAAGATAACGGCGCGATCGCGCTGCCGCTTTGGTTGAAACCAAATGATTCAACCGTTGTAAGCGATCACTTTTCACCTCGTCACTCAGTTGATTGTCCCATTTAGCTGCTGGCGTTCCCGGACGAGGAGAATAAGCAGCAGTATTCAACTGGTCAAACTCAATATCTTCTACCAACTGCAAGGTATTTTGAAACTGTTCTTCCGTTTCTCCCGGAAAACCAACAATGGCATCTGCACTGATCGCAGCATCGGGGAGATGGTAGCGAATTTTATCCACAATCCGCCGATATTTTTCATGGGTATACCCGCGAGACATTGCCTTCAGGACTTCATTATCTCCTGACTGAAACGGGATATGAAAATGTTCGCAAACCTTGGGTAGTTCGGCACAGGCGCGAATCAAGCGTTCGGTGAAATACCGAGGATGACTGGTGGCAAAGCGAATGCGCTCAATCCCAGGGACATCATGGACAGAATAGAGTAAATCCGTAAACGTATGCTTATGTCGTCCTTCTGGGGTGGAACCGGGTAAATCGCGACCATAGGCATCAATATTTTGCCCTAACAGAGTGACTTCCTGATAGCCCTGTTCCGCGAGAATTTCCATTTCTTCCCGAATCGCTTCTGGTGTCCGTGACTGTTCCACTCCCCGGACATTAGGCACAACACAATAGCTACAACGTTCATTACAACCGTAAATGACGTTTACCCAAGCCGTAATATCACTGTCTCGTCGCGGTTTTGTGATATCTTCCATGATATAAATGGGCTCGGTTGCCACCACTTGGTTCCCTTCTTGCACTTGTTCGAGAAGATCCCCGAGGCGGTTGGCGTGTTGCGGACCCATGACTAAATCTAATTCTGGGACGCGCCGTAATAACTTTTCTCCTTCTTGTTGTGCCACACAACCCGCAACAATCAGGGTTAAATCAGCGCTGCTTTGTTTCCGTTTTGCCTGTCGCCCTAAATAAGAATAAACCTTTTGTTCTGCGTTATCACGAATTGTGCAAGTATTATAAACCACAACATCAGCAAGATAAGGATCATCTTCAGATTGATAACCCATCGCGTCTAAAATGCCTGCCATCCGTTCCGAGTCAGCTTTATTCATCTGACAGCCAAAAGTAGTGATGTGATAACGACGGGGAGTAGTTGAGGTCATGGTTAAAGCGGATTAGGTGAAAACACAACAAAATCGCAGACGGTTGCCTGCATATTGTATAGTAGCGCAGACAAGAATCCCTCGCAGCAAAATACTAACGTAAGCTCTTCATCCTTAATGACTCGAACTTCTCTCAGTTTTCGAGGTCAAAAGGCATCAATTCGACCTAAAACGTCTAATTCTTCCTGCTGATTCACTTGCATCACCACCATTTCTCCTGAAGAAACCCCACTCCCCGTCAATGCGGAAATGTTCACAAAATGGGTTACCATTACCGTAACTCCAGGTGTTTCCGGCTGTTCAAGGATAAATTCGCGCACTTGAGCAGTTTGTTCCGATTGAGTTGAACGATCGCGGAAGAAAGAGTTTAAAGCGGGAAGGGGCTTCACCGTACCAATATCCATTAATTTAGCCGTGTCTAAGCAGCGACACCACTGACTGGAGAGGACTTGGTTAATTTCTATTTCTCGTTGCTGAAAGGCTTCGCCCGTTCGTCTCGCTTGTTGTCGTCCTTCCTCCGATAGGTTACGCTGAGTGGAACAGCCTCCTAACTCAAAATTTGCGGGATCGCCTGTCCCTGGCGCGATCGCGTGACGCATCAGAACAAAGTAATGGGTTTCGGCTTCTTGGAGTTGCGACCAGAGTTTTTCTTCAGCATTTTCTGTTTTGGTTGCGGTTTGAGTCTGTGTTTGGTCAGTGATATTGTTTTGTGCTGGAGGGGAAGACGATTGAGAATCCCTTTGGACACATCCAGACAGCGTCAGTCCGATGATTGCGCTAATTAAGCAATAGGTGGTCTGCTGCTGATTCATAATTGACTCTCTCAAATCATTTCATTTGGGTCATTTCAGGAAGGTGGAATGTAAGCCAGTTCATCACAGTTTTAATCAGAAATATTTTATTAAAATTAATAAAACTTAGCCTCTTGTGTTCAATTATGCTCCAAACTAAAAGCACTTATTCCACCACTGATCTTGCAAACTTAGCCATTCAACAACTTCAGCAAAGCGGTTGTGAATACGGAGAAATTCGGCTTTGTCGCTACCGCACGCAAACCCTGATGGCGCGCGATCGCAGCTTGACTACTCTTGCTGATAATATTAGTTCCGGTTATGGGATTCGTGTCCTTTTAAACGGGGCTTGGGGGTTTGCTGCCAGTCATGAAAAGACACCCGAAGCCCTCACCCGTACCCTTAATTTAGCCGTCGAAATTGCCAAGGGGACGCATCTCACCCAACAGCAACCGGTGCGGTTAGCCCCCGTGGAAACCTATCAGGATACGTACATCACCCCGATCCAGATTAATCCTTTTGAGATTCCTCTCACGGATAAAGCCAACTTGCTGCTTTCTCTCAATGAGCAATTATTGGGATATGAAAGCCGAGGCGTGAAAAAAGCCTTCTCTTTCCTTCGGTTTTCCCAAGAAGACAAAACCTTTGCCTCCACAGAAGGATCGCAGATTCAACAAACCATCTATCGCTCTCATCCGGGTTTTGGCTGTATGGCGATCGCGCAAGGCGACGCCCAAACTCGCAGCTACGAACGTCCCCCTCTCAATATTGGCTATGAACATATTAATCCCGAGGATCTATTGGCACAAGTGGAACGAGTAGCAGAAGAAGCGATTGAGAAAGTTCATGCTGAACCTGCACCGGCGCGCGATCGCGCAACCTTGATCCTAAAACCTAGTAATCTCTATCTCACCATTCATGAATCCGTTGGACACCCCACAGAATTAGATCGCGTCTTCGGGTATGAAGCCAACTTTGCCGGAACCAGCTTTGCGACAACGGATAAGTTGGGAGAACTGCGCTATGCTGCCCCTTGGGTCAACTTTAAAGCCGATCGCACCCAAGCCGCTGGACGGAGTACCGTTGGGTATGACGATGAAGGGGTAAAAGCCCAATCTTGGTATGTGGTAAAAGATGGCGTATTAGTCGATTATCTCAGCGATCGCGAAACCGCTCACCGTTTAGGACGCGCTACCAGCAACGGGAGTTCCTTTGCTGATAGTTGGTCCAGTGTGCCGATGGTACGCATTCCCAACTTAGGTTTAGAACCCGGCGCAGCGGGAGGAAACCATACCGCCAGTTTAGAAGAAATGATCGGCGATACCAAAGATGGCATTCTAATTGATGGTGTGGGAAGTTTTTCCATCGATCAGCAACGGCGCAACTTTCAGTTCGGTGGCGATGCCTTTTGGCGCGTGAAAGACGGCAAAATTGCCGGTATGGTGAAAGATTTAACCTATCATTCCATGACCACTGATTTCTGGCAAAAAGTCGATGCTTTCGGGGGTGCAGAAGAGTGGGAACAATGTGGAACGAATATTTGTGGAAAAGGGGAACCGATTCAAATTGCACAAATGACTCACGGCTGTGTTCCTGTGCGCGTTCAGGATATTGAAATTGGCAGAAGTTAGTTAGGTACAAGTTCAATTATAAAAATACTACTTACCTGAACAAACAGATAGAGGCTTCATTGATCAAGAAAGACTGTTTAGACAAATTATTATCACATTAGTTATAGTTTTTAAATAACTTGTAACGACCTTATTGAAGCATCTTACGATGAGTAGATTTGAATCGCGATTTGAAAATTATGCTCAGGAATTGAAAGCACGCTTTCAACGTCTTAAATCCTCTCATACTGACAGTGATGTCAAAGGAGATCAAAATGAAAAAATAGTAGCAGAGTTTCTGAGAGAGCATTTTCCAGCAACCTTTATCTCTACTGGAGTACAAATATTTGATAGTAATGACAATATGTCTGATGAACTGGATATTTGTGTCTGTAATTCCGACCAGTCTTTAGCACAAGAAGGAGGAGGTCTTTTTATTGCAGAAGGAGTCGATTTCGTCGTCCAAGTTAAAGCAACTCTTACTGATAAAGAAATAGATAGAGCACTTTCAAATTGTAAAACAGTTAAACAACTTGAGCGTAAATTTGGGAAGGGTGACCAGGTGCTTTCTGCACCAGAAGCTGATAAATCTTATCTAAGTCGCATTCCGTATATAATTGTTGCTTTTGAGTCTCAACTGTCTCCAGACACACTACATGAAAAGGTAATTGAAAAGTGCTCTCAAATTAACTTGATACATCAACCTGATGCTCTCTTCGTTATTAACCGAGGATTGACATTTATAAATTGCAGAAATGGACAAACTCATTGGAAGTCAGGAAATAATCCTTTAAAAGATTGGATTCGCCTAGAGTCTGGGGACAAAACTTTACTTGAACTAATTCGCTATGCTCATGTTGAAGTACCAAAATTTATTAGATTAACTTATCCCCTAGCCCACTATTTTTCTCTATCTCCTTCCTATAAAGTTATAGGAAAAACTGAGACTAAATAAAGTTATTTAACCATTTGAGATCAGCTATTATTGATTTTGAGTATGATTTTTATTTGTCGGTGGATTGCTAAACTATTGAATAACAAATACTTGATATTATTCAAGTTTTATTCTCATGGCTTGATTTAGTAACGCCCAATTAAAATATTAGTAGAACAATCTTAAAGATAAGCTATGAAAATTAAAGCTGTAATTTGGCAAGAAGATGGCGTTTGGTGCGGTTCTGTTCCTGCTTTACCCGGATGCCATACTTGGGGAGAAAGCTACGAACATCTCCTAGAAATGTTACAGGATGCAGTTCAAGGCTGGCTGGAAGTTGCGAGTGAGCAAGAAGATCTTGACCCAGAAAAGCAATTAATTGAGCTATCTTTATGAAAGCTATTTCTGGTAAAAAGCTCTGTAAAATCTTGGAGCGAAAGGGTTGGCAGCTAAAGCGAGTTACTGGTAGTCATCACATTTATGTCAAACAAGGTGTTGATGTTATTCTTTCTATTCCAGTTCATAGTAATCGAGATTTGCCGAGGGGAACTTTGAAAAGTATTATGACAGACGCTGGACTGACTGAAGAAGATTTAGGGTAAAGTGTGGTTTTATTTTGGGAAAGCGCGATCGCGAGAACCAGTTGAACCAGTATTAGATAATGTTAAATCATCTTCTTCCAGCAGAAGTTTTAGCACTTCCTCACCATTCTTAGCTGCTTCCTCATAACTACTACCATGAGTGCGATAGGTTTGTTCTGGAAAGTCAGGCAAATGGACTAAGTAACAATCATCTTCATCTGACCACACAATAACCATTTGATATCGCAGATTCGTCATTCTTCATCTCCTGGTTGTTGCTTCACAACTTTGATCGCTTGTTGAACTTCCTTTTCCTAATAAGGTCTAGCATCATCTCCGTTTTTACCAGATAAGGTAATCCGACCTGGATAAAGTGGATGCAACCACTTAGTATGACTTCCTTTACCAGATCTTTCAGAAAAGCCAGCCTTTTTAAGCATAGCTTTCAGTTCCCGAAGTTTCTTTGGCAATTCCTCAAGCCTTACTCATTCAACATTGTATGGTAATCATCATACAGTTTGTGTTAGTCAAAGGATGCTAGACTGACTGAAGAAGATTTAGGGTAAAGTGTGGTTTTATTCTGGGAAAGCGCGATCGCGCAACCCTTTAACCTAAATATATTAATTTGCTGCGTTTTCATCTTCTGGTTTTGCTAACACACCGTTAAGAAAAATATCAGCAATTCCTTCTGCCATCTCTTTCATCGCGTGAGGCGGTGCATCGGATTCGACAATGGTATCGTTGGAAAATCCAGCAATGGTAAACATTCCTAAAAAGACTTGTGCTACTACTCTCGGGTTCATCCGACGATAAATCCCTCGTTCCATTGCCGTTTCAAAGAAAGCTTCTGTAACATCTGTCATTTTGGAGATCACTTCTGACTGGATGCGTTCCCTCAGTTCTGGGTGAAATTGGGCTTCAAAGAAACAAACCCGTAAGAGTTCCCCATTTTCATGCAGTCGGAACATCCGTCGTCTCATCACTTGGGCAACCGCTTTATAGCTTCCCATTTCACTTAACTCAGTGAGGAGATCGGTTAAGATTTCAATCCAGCCTTGAGTGGCAACTTCTACCAAGATTGCCTTTTTGTTCTCAAAATGTCGAAATAGTGTTCCTTCTGCAATTCCAGCTTCTGCTGCTAATTCTTTAGTTGTGGTTGCATCATAGCCGCGGTTCGCAAAGAGACGCTGCGCAGTCTTGAGAACGCGATCGCGCACACTGGCTTCAGAAGGCGATTTTTGGGAAGAAGGGGCAGCTTGTGGACGGAACACTTGCATAAGACTTTGATTTGTGGCTTATCATTGATAGGGTAGCTTTGATCCGACAAAAAAGTTGACGATTTTCAACAAAATGTAACAGAAGTTTGCATTTTAGTTAACGGATTGATACGAAAAATTCTAGAGGAAAATTGTGTTACGACTAATCATTACTATTAGCTGTCTCTTCCTGTTTTGGGGAATTCCGATGATTTCCCCAGCGGAAGCAGAGAATCAGTCATCGCAGATTCAACCTTATCTGGAACGGGTTAAGGACCGTATTACAGAATATGAACTGGATAATGGGATGAAATTTATCATCCTTCCCGAAAAAGAAGCCCCAGTCATTTCCTTTGTCACGTATGCTGATGTCGGTGGGGCAAATGAAGAAGAAGGAAAAACGGGTGCCGCTCACTTTTTAGAACACCTTGCCTTTAAGGGAACGAGCGAAATTGGAACAAAAAACTACCAGAAAGAAAAAGTTTTAATTGAGCGCTTAGATCAAGTGCATCAACAATTGGAAGCTGCCCAAGAAAAGAAGAATCAAGAACAGGTTCAAGAACTACAAACCAAGTTTCAAAAATTGCAATCAGAAGCGGCTGAATATGTTGAGCAAAATGAGTATGGAAAAATTGTTCAAGCTGAAGGGGGTGTGGGCTT
>CAZBPR010000075.1:0-14239 GCA_964493825.1 uncultured Dactylococcopsis sp. | reverse complement strand
CGACATATTCATCCGGAGACGAAAGCGGTTTATGAAACGGTAACCCCAGAAGGACAACTCATCAATAGTAGTGAAGGTAGATTAATCAATCCAGGACACGCCATAGAAGCAGGTTGGTTTCTCCAACATTGGGCGCAACACTTACAACAACCGGCGTTATCAGAAACGGCAATTGAGATCATTCGCTGGTCTTTTGAGCGGGGTTGGGATGCTGAATATGGGGGGATTTATTATTTCCTGGATGCCCAAGGTTATAGCCCGACGCCCTTGGAATGGTTTATGAAACTATGGTGGGTGCATTGTGAAGCCTTATATGCGCATCTCTTAAATTTCTCCCTCACGGGAGAACGAGCCGATTGGGAAGCGTTTCAGCAAGTAGATGCCTATATTTTTAGCCATTTCCGTGACCCGAAATATGGCGAATGGTTTGGCTATCTCGATCGCGCTGGCAATGTTACCCATCGCTTCAAGGGGGGACCTTACAAAGGCTGTTTTCATGTTCCCCGCGCCCTCTGGCTGTGTTGGCGACTTTTAGAGAAATTAGAAAAATCTGCTCCAAATTAAAAATAATGCTTTACAGGAGACCAAAGTCTGGCATGATATCTCTGAAGAGAGTGACAAGTGAGTGAGTTCATAATGCGTATTCTTAATTTTGTGGTGATTTTTGCCAGTGGCTTGGCTTTAGTGTTGTTTAGTATCGAAAATACCGAACTAACGACCATTCAAATTATTCCGGGGTATGAAGTGCAAGCGCCCTTAGCCATTGAATTGATTTTAGCGATGGGGATTGGAGCAACCCTAGCTTGGTTATATAGTATTTGGAGCCGTCTCACTCGTCAAATTGCGACATTTGGTCAGAAACGAGAATTAAAAAAGAAAGAGAAAGAGGTAGAGACCCTCAGTAAAGACGTTGAAAACTATAAAATGCAGCTAGAAGAACAACAAAAACGTTTACCCCAAGGCGAGGAAACCACGGAAGCTGAATCATGAATCCGGATGCCAGTGTACCGACAGAGGAAGGCAGTCCAGCCCATGCCGCCATTACCCTCTTGATTGATCTCGCCCAGCGTCGAGAAATCGATCCCTGGGATGTGGATGTCATTAAAGTGATTGATCGGTTTTTTCAGGATTTAGAGGAACTGAGTTTTAAACAAACTCACTTACCCCAGTCCGGACAAGCATTTTTGTGGGCTTCAATGTTGGTCTCCTTGAAAGCCGATACCTTAGAAGCGCTGGCTGCTGAAACGGAAGAGGAACCCGAAGCAGATGAGCCCGCTACGGAAGAAGCCCAACCCCCCAATCGCCGACTCCCGCAAAAATTGGAACACCATATTCGACGGCGCGGGAGTGCGCCACCCCCTCAGAAACGACGCGTCACACTTTCGGAGTTAATTACTTATCTTAAGGAATTAGGGGAGCATATTGAAGATGCCTCCCCCCCCTCTCGTGCGCGATCGCGCGCTGCCACAAAGCGAGAAACTGCACAGATGATTTCCCATCTGGCGCACAATGAAAATTTAACTGAACTCGCAACAGAATTAGAACAATTTTTGCTGCAAGAAATGTCTTTGCTTAAAGCAGACCAATCCTGGATCACCTTAGAGCATTTAACAGTACGCTGGGAAAGACAACAAGCCGTTTTTCCCGGTGATTCACCGACTGAAGGAACAACGGAAAAAGGAAATCGCGTCGGACTGTTTTGGGCTTTACTCTTATTGTCTGCACAGTCTAAAGTGGAATTATCCCAGGAAGAGTTTTATCAAGATCTACAACTGCGCTTTCTTTGGGATGACAATGCGGGCAATTGCGAAGGAGGATAGGACTGGTGAAAAAATCAACCTAGCTCATGAAATATTGATCAAGTTAAGTTGACCAGTGGCAATTTCATTGCCCTGGATACAAAACACACTTGTGACACTCGCTACAATACAATTTAACTAAACCTCTTCTGATCTGTTAGGAACAGAGGAATCCATCAACCGATATAAGAATTGAGGAGTCAACGCGCTATGAAAGCCATGATTTTGGCAGCAGGGAAAGGAACTCGCGTCCGACCCATTACCTACACAATCCCCAAACCACTGATCCCAATTTTACAAAAACCCGTAATGGAGTTTTTGTTAGAGCTGTTACGCCAACATGGCTTTAATGAAGTAATGGTAAATGTGAGCCATCTAGCTCACGAAATTGAAAGTTATTTTCGGGATGGTCAACGGTTTGGTGTGGATATTGCCTATTCCTTTGAAGGGCGAATTGTTGATGGGGAATTAGTAGGAGAAGCCTTAGGTTCTGCAGGTGGCATTCGGCGGATCCAAGATTTTAATAAGTTTTTTGATGATACATTTATTGTGCTTTGTGGAGATGCGCTCATTGATTTAGATTTAACAGCCGCGCTCAAAGAGCATAAACAAAAAGGCGCGATCGCGACAGTGATCACAAAAGATGTGCCTCAAGACAAGGTTTCGAGTTACGGTGTTGTGGTAACTGATGACAATAACCGCATCACTGCTTTCCAAGAAAAACCGTCTGTGGAAGAAGCCCTGAGTACGAAAATTAATACGGGGATTTATATCCTCGAACCGGAAGTTATTGACTATATTCCTCCCGATCAAGTTTATGACCTCGGTAGTGATTTATTCCCGAAACTGGTTGCAAAAGGAGCCCCGTTCTATGCGGTTCCCATGGATTTCCAATGGGTTGATATCGGAAAAGTTCCAGATTACTGGCACGCCGTTCGAGGCGTGTTGCTCGGGGAAATTAAAAACGTTGACATCCCCGGACATGAAGTTGCCCCTGGGGTTTATACCGGGCTCAATGTCGCAGTAAACTGGGATAAAGTTGATATTACTGGACCCGTTTATATTGGTGGGATGACGCGCATTGAAGATGGCGCAACCATTGTGGGTCCGGCAATGATTGGTCCCAATTGTTGGATTTGTAGTGGGGCAACAGTCAAAAATAGTGTGATCTTTGAATATTCCCGGTTAGGACCGAAAGTGCGTTTAGTGGATAAACTGGTCTTTGGACGCTACTGTGTCGATAAAACCGGCACCACCATTGATGTCCAAGCAGCCGCTTTAGATTGGCTGATTACTGATTCCCGACAAACCCCGCCGAAATTTGAATTGGAGGAACAGGAGGCGATCGCGCAATTATTGATTGGTGAGTAAAACCAGGAACAGCATTAGCAGTAGTCTCGCCCTTCATGCCAATAAACTCGGATCCTCTAAGAGGGTCTTCAAGCCGAATTTCATTTCTTCGACAGTGGTTGTCGCCGTACCAAACTGACGCACCACAATACTGGCAGCAAGGTTGCCCAAGACGGCTGCTTCCCAAGCGGTGCCGCCCGCACACAAGCTAATGGTTAAAGCGGCAACGACTGTATCGCCAGCACCCGTGACATCAAAAACATCAGTGCGGTTAAATGGGGGAATGTGGAGAACCTCTCCTGTCTGACTAAAGAGACTCATTCCCTGTTCACCTCGGGTAATTAAAATGTATTGGGCTTGGGTTAATTGCAGGAGATCGCTCCCTGCTTTCTGGAGTAAATCTTCGTTGCTGATGCTATATCCAACCGCTGCTTCTGCTTCGGGCAAGTTCGGGGTAAAAAGAGTGGCACCGAGATAGCGCGGTAAGTTGCTTTGCGTGTCAACCACCGTACAACGATGGGCTAAGGCGGAGGCAATCACCGGTGCACTGAGGACACCATCGCCATAGTCCGAACAAACCACAGCATCCACTGTTCCAGCTGAGTTTTTGACAACATCAGCTAGTTGTTGGATGGAACGCTCACGCGGGGCAAAGTTGGATTTGCGATCAAGCCGCACAATTTGCTGCGTGACCGACTGCCGAGCATGACCAGAAATACGAGTTTTGGTCACTGTCGCGCGATCGCGCTCTGTAACGATTCCCGTTGGATCAATCCCTGCCTCAACAAAAATTTCTTTCAGCGCTGCCCCTTGCGGATCATCGCCAATTAATCCGGCAACTTGGACCTGTGCGCCCAATTTAGCTAAATTATAAACCGCATTGCCACCGCCACCGGGAATTTGTACAGTATTTTCATGGCGCAAAATCAACACTGGCGCTTCTCGGGAGAGTCGTTCCACTTCTCCACTGACAAACTCATCTAATGCTAAATCTCCCACGACTAAAATAGAAGGCTCTTGAAAGCAATCTAAAAGATTAAATAATCGTTGGGAATGAGCTTCCAATTGTGTAAAAAAATCGTTCATTACCGCTCTTGAACCCGTTTTTCAAACTCCTCCCGTGTCTGTTCCACCAAGTCTAGCCCTTGGCTATGCACTTCCGGATAGTTTTCTTTCAACCAAGATAGCAAGCGGGATAATTGGGCATTTCTAAGTTCTAAATCCGCTTGAAAAATTGCTGCCACCGCCATATGTTGGGCATACTGTTGAGGATGTCCTTGTTGCACCAGTTGGCTGGTCAGGCTGGCTAAAGCCTGTTGACGAACTTGATCTGAAGGAACTGAAAACTCCGACATTCTGAATAAAAAATCAATAATCAATAACTGACAGTCTCAATTATGACAGCCCAAGGGGTCAAGGTTCACCGCAATGTTCGTGAATTTCTGTGTCGAATTTTTATCTTGAGAAGGAAACAGTAAAGTAGTAACACTGATTCCACCTGTGAGCCCTTTTAATTGGAGAGCATATAATCTTGAGATACGGTTTACGACTTGATATCAAGTTTTTTTATCCTCTAAAGTCATTGGTGCTGTGCCACAGCCATCAGAAAGACTAAATTTTAATCAACCCATTATTGCTTACTAATCATTGGTCGTTAGCTCCTCCCCCCTTAAGTTTGAGTTTCTCTAATTGGTTGGTGAGTGATTGTTAATCCATTATTTTGCCAACAAAAAATGTAATGGTTAGTGTTAAGATCATGTCAATTTCAACACTGTTGATATAGTAATTAATCCTATTTTCTCAAATTAAATTATGTTGACTACTCCACAAACAACCCCCGCACCGCAAGTTCGTCGTTCTAAATCCTCTGGCTTGAGAGTGACCTCTCATCCCCTGCCACCGCAGTGGCGGCAACGTTCTCGTAATCAGAAGCAGAAACCATTACCACTGTTCATCCGCATCTTATTATTTCTCCAACATACTTCTTCTTGGGTTGCCTTGGGCGCGATCGCGGTGAGTTTAGTCTTGTACGGGTTGCACTCTCGGACGCAACAAGCGTGGAACCAACAGTACCAAGAATTACAAAGTTTACAACGGTATGAACGCAGTGTTATTGGCATTAATGAAGCTCTCAAGGATGAAATTGCTGAATCGAGTAATGGCCAAAGTGAAACGTTGGTTCCCCTGACACCTGAATACAATATTTACTTAGAACCCGCAACCGTGGCGCAACCCACCCCTTCTGCTCCCGAGAAGCAAAATCCGATGACACCAGAATTGGATCGTCCTATTGGGTATTAAGCTTATGCAAAATATTAATCGAGAATTCCTCAGGTTAAGTCTAGTTTGGGCATTTTTTTTCCTCGCCGCTATTGGCTTGGGAGGGAGAGTATATTATCTGCAAATTGCGGAAATTCAGGGAGAAAAACTCAACCAAAAAGCCGCTAAGCAACAGCAATCTCATCTGAAAGAGTATGTTCCTCGGCGTTCAATTATTGATCGCCAAGGGAATGTGTTAGCGACCGATCGCGCCGTTTATACCCTTTATGTTCATCCCAAATACTTCAAAAAACCCCATTCAGTAATTGCCGAAAAATTAGCTGAAATTTTAGACAATACTAGTAAAAGTCAGTTATTAAAACGGTTTCAACAACAAGCATCGGGGATTCGTCTGCGGGATCATTTAACGGAAGAACTGGCCGAACAAATTAAGAAAATCAACAGCGATGGTCTAGATTTAGAGCCTGCCTATGCTCGTTATTATCCCCATGAAACCTTAGCGGCGAACGTTTTAGGATATGTCCAAAACGATGAGCATCAAGGAAAAACTGGGATTGAGTTTACCCAACAAGAAAAATTAACTCGGGTTCCTAAACAAATGCCCCCGGTTCAAAAAACAAGAAACGGGGATATTTTACCGGTTTCGCTACCGCCGCAAGCGGTGGATTTTGATGACAAAAAACTCCAGCTTACTCTGAATATTAATCTCCAACGCTTAGCGCAACAAGCCCTGAAGAAACAAATGCAGGCGTTTAATGCTGAGCGGGGAACGATCATTGTGATGGATGTTCAAACCGGAGAATTATTATCTTTAGTCACAGAACCCAGCTTTGATCCCAATCGCTATTTTGAGGCAAATTTTGCCAATATGAAAAATTGGGCGGTTACGGATTTATATGAACCCGGATCGACATTTAAACCCATTAATGTCGCGATCGCGCTAGAAGCGGGATTGATTACTCCTCACACAAAAATCTATGACCCCGGTAAAATCGAGGTTGGCGGTTGGACCATTCGTAACCATGACTACTACAGTAACGGCGGCTATGGCAGCATTGGGATTGCTGAAATTCTGCAAGTTTCCAGTAATGTCGGGATGATTAAAATTATCGAACGGATGTCCCCCCTGGATTACTACAACCAATTGCAACAATTGGGTTTAGAAGAAAAAGTCGGAATTGATTTAATGGGAGAAACGCCAGGTTCGGTGAAAAGCAAGTTTCAGTTCACGAATTATCCCATTGAACCGGCAACAGCTTCCTTTGGTCAAGGCTTTTCTTTAACCCCAATCAAACTGGCGCAACTGCATAGCGCGATCGCCAATGGCGGCTATCTGGTTACCCCTCATGTTGTGAAAGGATTAGTCGATCAAAATGGCAATAGGGTTGAGGAGAAACAATATTCTCAAAAGCAAGTTTTTTCCTCAGCAACCGCACAACAAGTGCTGAATATGATGGAAACTGTGGTTAGCCAAGGGAGTGGTAAAAGCGCCCAAATTCCCGGTTATCGCTTAGCGGGAAAAACGGGGACCGCCCAGAAAGCCACCCCGCGCGGGTCTTATGGTAATGATAAAATTACTAGCTTTGTTAGTATTTTTCCGGTGAAACAACCCCGTTATGTTGTCTTAGCGGTGGTTGACGAACCGAAAAAACCGTTAGCCTTTGGGTCTACAGTGGCTGCACCGATTGTTAAAGAAGTGATTGAAGGCTTAATTACGATTCAAGGGATTCCCCCCAGCCATCCAGCAGAATTGCAAGGGGACAAAACAGAAAATTCCTAAGGAGGATCCTGTCATTGTTTGGCTGGGACAACACAATCGAGAAAAGTCTGGTAATCTTGCTCAACGCAATCGGCATATTGAAAGGCAACATCAACTAAAAAGTGAATAAATGTCTTCTCTTTACCGAGAATTTTTGCTTCCATTGCGTCTTCAAAGAGATAACTGCCATTGAGGGCATATCCACCCCGTTTATGTTCTGTTGCCAGGATGATGCCCCATTGTGCAGCTAGTTCATACAAATCTTTGTCTTTCTCTAATTTGTTAGTGGGAAAATCTTCTTTAAAGGGTGAGCGTTCCCGGACTGAATACACACCATCGGGTAATTCCATCCAACCTAGATACTGATCCGGGTGTTCTGCGATCGCGCGGAAGGCTTGGGCATGACGATCGCCTTCATGGGAAAATACGCTATGGTAAGCTGTTCGTTCTTCTTCATTCATCTGATCGTAAGCCGCGGGGGTTTCTTGACGTTTGACATCGAGAATAATGTCATCATGGGCGGTCAGCGCATCGCCTTCAATTAAGATGTAATAGCGAGGGGTTCCTAAAGATCCCGTTCCTGCCAATAACCGTTTTGCAATATCTTTAATCTGAAAATAGCGATCATCCTCTGCGGGAATATCGCCGGTGAGAGTTTCTCGATACTGGGGAAACGCCGCAACAATCATTTCCCATTCTGCTTGGGTTAAGGGAGATAATTTTCTCGCTGCTTTGTCAAATACTCGCTTTGGGTTGTCATCAAAGGTTGTCCATTTTTCCAGCATCTTGTGACGGGTTTCTTTTTTCGCCACTTTCTTCAGAAACTTTTCCAGTTTGCCATTGGTATTCTCTTGCGTAAAATGAATTTCTTTAAGCGCAGGATTATGACGATCATTGATGATGGTTTTGAGATAACTTTTTCCTAATTTTTTAACGGCTTTGGTGACTTCTTTCGACTTAAAATTGCCATTTTCTCGACAATCTAAGACCAAACTAATTGCTAAGCGCCATAAATCATATTGATAGTCTCCGACAATGCCATCATCAAAGTCATCAAACCCATAAATCACTTCATTATAGTAGTTGGCAAAGGCACCGAAATTATACAAATGAGCATCCCCTTGTAACCAGGTATGGGTGTCAGCATTGCCACCAAATAAACTCAGACGCCAATCGTTGTAAACATCTTCCCAAAAGAGATGATTGGTTCCTCGTAAAAAATCATAGGGAGAGGCAGACATTTTTTGGTATTTTGCATCTCGATCAAAATCGGATAAAGGCTGATTCTGATGCGCGATCGCGCTGATCACTCGATGTTGACGGTTGTGGAGATTAATGGCTTTATAAGACATACTCTAAAGAACAATCAGAAAGCCTTTTATTATAACTTCTCATAGACAGGACAAAGCAAGTTTGCTATTCTAAGAGCGGATCATTTTCCCTTTTCCCCACATGAGTGACACCATTAAACTCGACCAATTTCTCAAGTATCAAGGCATTGCCCAAACGGGAGGGGAAGCAAAAATGATGATCTGGGATGAAGAAGTATTCGTCAATGATGAAATTGAAACCCGTCGCGGACGCAAGCTAGTCAATGGGGATCGGGTGACGGTTTTTGGGATGACCTATGTGGTCAATTTAGAGTCACACTGAAGCTCAATCTGGGATTCGTTATAATACCTTCTAAGTAATCTTAATAAAACTATACAACCATCAGAAAAGCGGATCATGGATTCTCCTGCACCCTTTAACCAATTGGATCAGGCGCTGCAACCTTTAGCCAAGGTGGCTTATCAGACGTTCCAACAAAGTAAAAGTGTTTTTGCCCTCACTCACAAAAGCATTAGTTCTCGGCTGACGAGCTTAGCTGCCCCAAAACGAGATGAAAAGGTTCAAACTGTATCCCCAGAAGTCTTGAACCAATTTCGACTCCGTCTGAATCAACTGTTAGAAACAGATTGGCAAGAAGCAGAACAAGGAATTTATCCCACTTCCTTACTCTTTGATAATCCTTGGGATGATTTCTTTACTTATTATCCAATGGTTTGGCTGGATTTACCCTCAATTTGGCAAAGAATCCAAAACGGGCGTTATCAAGAGTTTTCGCCAGACATTGATACCGAAGGCTATCCCAGTTACTATCTGCAAAACTTCCACTATCAGACAGATGGTTATCTCAGTGAGTTATCCGCCAATCTCTACGATTTACAAGTAGAATTGCTCTTTAATGGGGCGGCAGATGCCATGCGCCGACGCATTTTAGCCCCCTTAAAGACTGGCTTACAGGAGATCGCTGCCCTAGAGGCTAAAGACACGCAAGTTTTAGATGTGGCTTGTGGAACGGGGCGCACCCTTCGCCTCTTGCGAGGTATGCTACCCAAAGTGTCTTTACATGGTACGGATCTCTCTCCGACTTATCTACGGAAAGCCAATCAACTCCTCTCGGAATTGCCGGGGGAATTGCCGCAATTGATCCAAGGGAATGCGGAAACTTTACCTTATTCGGCTCAATATTTCCATGGCATTAGTTGTGTTTTCACGTTTCATGAATTACCTCCCCAAGCCCGTCAAAACGTCATTAACGAAATCTTCCGCGTCTTGAAACCAGGCGGCGTCTTCGTCATTTGCGATTCAATGCAAGCCATTGATAATCCTGAATTGATACCGATGATGGAAAACTTCCCTGTTCTCTTCCATGAACCCTATTACAAGAGTTACATTCATGATGATCTAGGGGAGCGCTTAACTGCTGCCGGTTTTACGGTAACAGATGTTCAAAACCATTTTGCGAGCAAATATTGGGTTGCTCACAAAGCCTAGTTAAGCTAGGGGCGAGAAAGGATTCGCCCCTTTATCGCATCAAACCTGAGGCAGTGGATCTGGGAAAGGGATAATTTATTTACCTGAATCCGCACCATTGAAAGAAACGGTGTTGAATTTATAAAGGAAAAGCAGGCTTAACAAATGAACTGACCAGTGCGCGATCGCGAAACCCCAAATTAAACAAACGACTGCGATGATTGCAGAGAGAACCCGGTAAATATCATTAGCAGTGCGTTGATAATACCAAATGCTAACGAGAGCAACCATGAGGAGCGATAAGGGAAGAATGGGCAGTATCATAAGATTTACCTTTGGCTCAGTGAACAATTTTTGAGTCAAAGCGTGTTGGTTTTTTGCCAGCCAACGCCCTGCTTAATTTTTAATTTAACATTATCGTTTAAGCCCAATGAGTCGTTTTTGTAACCAAGTTCTTATTTATTCAGAAATATTTATAATTGTTTATATCGATTGCACTTGATGGAAATATTGATCGGTTTTTGGATCATGTAAAGAAAGAAACTGGACCAACCAACTTTTGAGTTCATAAGTTGCTCGACAATCATCTTCGTTGTAACGAATAATCATTTCTAAGAGATCGCGATCGCGCGTTTTTAACCATTGATCGTACCAACAAACGCATTGTTCCCCACTTACTCCTGTGTCTCGCCAGGCAAAGCCTAACCATTGCGCGATCGTTTTTAAGGAATAGTTTTCTGTCGGGAGAATGATATGTTGTGTGACCCGATCATGGAGATCCACCAACCTTTTCAAAAGTAACTGCTCTTGTTGACGTGAAGTCTGATAAAGCGCGCATAACCGTCGAATGGTTTCTGCTTCGTATTTAGAGTAATGGAAGATGGGGGCATGGGGATCAAAGAAAACCAGTTCTAAAAATTTTTTCCAGATTTCAGCCTCTTGTTCTGGCGTTTCTGCAATGAGCGGATAAAAGGTTTCAGTTTCCTGCTGATAATCGACAATCAAAACCCCTAGCAGATAATCTAAATTTCGTTCCGGTTCCGCTTCAATATCAAAGTAAATTTCCCGGTGGGCGCTAGGAATTGTTTCTAAAATTGATGCTGGAGAACCTGACTTTAAGAGCGGTTTTTGATACAGTGTTGCCGTTGCTTGTTTTTTTAAGTCAAAAGCCACTTCTTTGCCTAACTCTTTTGCGAGTAAAAAATGATTCCCTTGAGCGAGTTTTTCTAAACTCGTTAACCCGAGTTGTTTGAGAACTTCATAACGACTTGGGGTCACCCCAGGCAGTAGGGAAAGATGTTCTTGTTCTTGGGCAATGTTATAACAAAAATTTTGCCATTGACATAAATTACAACGTTGTCTAGAAATAAAAACTTCTGGTTCTTGACGAGAAATCAACATCGCTAAAACGGCAGTTAAGATTTCTTCCATTCGAGAAATCCAAGTGTTTAAATTAATTCGATACTCACTGCGGGATTTAACAATTAAACGGGGATTGACGAACTCACTCCCTTGGATCAGGGCTAATAATTTGGCCTGAAACGCTGCAACGAGTTTATACTCCGGTTTTGGACGTCGCCCTAATTTCACACTGACCACTTCATATTGCCAATCGCCAAAAATGGAACTTCCCGGTTGTTTCACCAATAAACTCGGAGAAGCTAATAAGGTCACTGTTTCTTGGATAGCGAAGGGTAAGTTCCAACCCGTTAATCCCGTTTGCCACAAGACTCCATTTAAAATACACTCTACCCCCTGTTCCATGAGGGCTAGGGTTTCTTCCCCACTGGTTTGCCAATCTCGGCAAGAAGTTTCCGGTTGATGATAATCGGAATTAGCCAGAATTTCTAAAACCTGTTTTTTATTTTCTTCCCGTAATTTGAGGAGAAAGTCTCGTTGCGCTTCTTGTTGGTTGGGATCGCCATAAAAATCTAAAAACGGTCGTCGGTTACAACGTTTATAGTCTAAAAGGACAACATCACTGAGTAGCATTAGTTATTGGTTATGGGGTTAGGGGTGATTGGTCACTTTTTCTCCGCTTGCTCTCTTTGATTTTAATGTAAGGAAAAGGTTAGGCTAAATTAAGGACAACGGTTGAAAACAGAACATGGCTTGGCAGCAAAAAGGCTATTTTAATTTTGGTGGACAGGGACCTCTCTCTCAACAAACTTGGGGCGCGATCGCGCAAGGATATGAAAGAATTCAAGTCGAGGGACCTTTTTCCCAGCGCGTGAATGCGTGGCTACAGGAAGAAAGTGCGAAAACCCGTCAAGCCATCGCGCAAGAAGTGGGCAGTGCCCCTGAGACCATTACGCTGACGGAAAATGTGACAGTTGGCTGTAATATAGCGTTATGGGGACTCAATTGGCAAAACCAGGATCATATTTTACTCACGGACTGTGAACATCCGGGAATCATTGCCACAGTTCAGGAATTAGCGTATCGCTTCGGCATTGAGTATTCCTTTTGTCCGATTATGAAAACCCTCAATGATGGGGATCCCACTGCTGTTATTCAGGAACATCTGCAAGCAAAGACGAAATTAGTGGTTTTATCTCATCTGTTGTGGAATACGGGACAAGTGTTACCGCTCACAGAAATTACTCGTGCTTGTCATGAAAAAGGTGTCCTTGTCTTAGTGGATGCAGCGCAATCGGTGGGATCATTACCTTTAAAGTTACCTGATACAGGAGTGGATTTCTATGCATTCACGGGACACAAATGGTTGTGTGGTCCTGCTGGCGTCGGTGGATTATATATTTCTGCTGAGGGGTTTGCCCAACTCCGTCCCACTTTTATCGGTTGGCGCGGCATTAATTTAGATCATCAGGGTAAACCTGTGAGTTACAAAGAAGATGGACGGAAATTTGAGATGGCGACATCGGCTTATCCGCAATATATGGGCTTAACCTGCGCGATCGCGCAACACCATCAATGGGGAACTGCCACCGAACGCTATGAACAAATTTGCCAACGCAGCGCTCTCCTTTGGGAGGGTCTTTCTGCACTCAGTGGACTCCAGTGTTTACGCACCTCTCCTCCAGAAGCGGGTTTAGTTTCCTTTCAGTTAGAGAATCTTTCCCACAAATCGTTTGTTACCGAATTAGAGGAAGCCGGATTTTTGTTACGAACTCTTGCCGATCCAGATTGTATTCGCGCTTGTGTCCATTATTTTACAGCTGAAGCGGAAATCGAAGCATTAGTTGCAACCATTAAAGACAAATTATCATGACCTTTCTGCTACGAGAGGATAGCAAGCCTTGTCGGAAAGAGTAGAGGATGTCTCGGGTCTAGCGAAGACCCGTTTAATTCATTTTCAATCGGTTCTATAATAGTTGAGCAAAATTTTATAATTTACTTTTATGTCTTTATTTGACTGGTTTGCTAATCGTCGAAAATCAGAACCTGACCTCAAACAAACCCCAGAACGAGAAATTGCCGATGGCTTGTGGAGTAAATGCGAGTCTTGTGGGGTACTGGCTTATACAAAAGATTTACAAGCGAATCACTTTGTCTGTAATGAATGTAATCATCATCTGCGGGTGGATAGCAATGAACGGATTCGTCAGTTAATTGATCCCGAAACCTGGCAACCTTTAAACGAACAATTACAACCGGTTGATCCCCTTAATTTCAGCGATCGTAAAGCTTATGTGGATCGCCTCAAAGAAGCCCAAGAAAAAACTCACCTCACCGAAGGGGTGCAAACGGGTGTCGGGTTAATGGATGGATTACCAGTTGCCCTTGGAGTGATGGACTTTCGTTTTATGGGCGGTAGTATGGGGTCTGTCGTCGGCGAAAAAATTTGTCGTCTTGTAGAATATGCCACGGAACAAGCCTTTCCCTTAGTCATTATCTGTGCTTCTGGCGGGGCAAGAATGCAAGAAGGAATGCTCAGTTTAATGCAGATGGCAAAGATTTCTGGCGCGCTACAACGTCACCGAGAAGCCGGTTTACTCTATATCCCGGTTCTCACGCATCCAACCACCGGTGGTGTCACCGCCAGTTTTGCCATGCTGGGCGATGTTACTCTCGCCGAACCGAAAGCGACCATTGGCTTTGCCGGGCGACGCGTGATTGAACAAACCTTACGCGAAAAACTCCCCGAAGGCTTCCAAACGTCAGAATACTTACTCCAACATGGCTTCGTTGATGCCATTATCAATCGCTTTCAACTGAAAAAAACGATCGCGCAATTGATTTGTTTACACCAACCCTACTTCCCCACCTTCGCAACCCCAACCACTGCCTA
>CAZBPR010000074.1:13497-14255 GCA_964493825.1 uncultured Dactylococcopsis sp. | reverse complement strand
ATCATGATCCGGGGGAAAGTGGAGGTTACTCACTGCTTCTGGAAGGGAAAGGAAACCATACTGTTGACGCAAGTGAGAAGGAAGCGGATCTTTGAGTTTTTGGGCTGCCGGTAAAACAGTCATCACGGCTTTACGAATCACATCGGCGGAGACACCTTCAGTGAGAGGATAGACCGGTAAAACCCGCCCAATATTCACTGAGTCAATTTCCCCGCCAGGGGAGTCTAGGAGTTCGATTTCGGGGTTATCGAGGGTGATCCCATATTTATTTTTTTTCACGAGCCCAGATGCTGCCACGATCGCGCTCTTGGGATATAATTTCTTTTGTTTCTCTTGCCAACCGCGATGGGTAAAGCGAGTCCCGGCAAAAAACCGACTTAACTTCACCTCCCCGGTGCGATCTTTCAACGTCAGTTGAAAAATACTTAGTTTCTTATTTTTCGGACTGGTAAAACAATTGCAACTTTTCACGGTTCCGACAATCGTTACCGTTTCCCCTGCTGCTAAATCGCCAATATTGACCTGACGAGCATAATCAATGTGTTCTCGGGGATAATAAAACAAGACATCCCTGACGGTTTCTAATCCCAGACGATAGAGGCTTTTCGTGTGACTTCTGCCAATGCCGGGGGCTTCAGTGAGGGGTTGTTCGGGTTCGAGATAATGACTGCCGGGAGTAACCGGTGTTTTCGGTTGCACTTGCGGTTCAGGCGAAGAGTCCGGTTGTTTTCCTTCTTGGACATCTTTGAGGAGACGAC
>CAZBPR010000074.1:13057-13487 GCA_964493825.1 uncultured Dactylococcopsis sp. | reverse complement strand
TTGCTGACGTTCCCTCACGCTTTTCTCCCCATAACTGGCAAAAGCTTGGGCTAAAGCTTGCCAGCGCTGTTTTTGTTCCCGGGTGGCTTGCGGTGGTACTTTACCAAAGGTTAAACAAAGAAACTCACTGAAGCGATACTGTTTACCAACAATGTCAGAATATCCCGCTTTCGCTTCGACGGCGAGGGCTTTATGGAGACGTTCCCAGTCAAGACTGCTTGTGTCCGTCATTGTTAATTCTCGTGCCAACTGCTACGCCAGGCTTGTTCGGCTTGCGCGATCGCGCGTTCTCTTGTTAGTTTACGATATTGTTCATCCAGTTGCTGTAACTGTTGTTCAAGGTGGCGTAACGTCCGTCGTTTCGTGTTTAAGTTAGGGGCAGCAAATTCTAATTCTCCTACACGCAAGCGCACAATCGCCAGTTGAATCA
>CAZBPR010000074.1:0-13047 GCA_964493825.1 uncultured Dactylococcopsis sp. | reverse complement strand
CTCATCGTGATAAGTTCCGGGTGACGACGATTGATGTTTTTGTTCCAGTTCTAACATTAAATGGAGGACTCCCGGAGAACGATTACTAATGGTACCGGTTCCTTCCGAATGCACTGCAGCATCAATCATTTCCTTAGGAAACGCTTGAGGTAATATTTCTGCTTTTTGCAAAATTTCATTGGCCTGACTGGAAGCATTTTGTAAAATTAGGCTGATCGCTTCTGCTTGCAAATGACACCATGCTCTAACTTGTTCCGGGCTTTGATCC
Organism: uncultured Dactylococcopsis sp.; assembly: GCA_964493825.1. GTDB lineage: Bacteria > Cyanobacteriota > Cyanobacteriia > Cyanobacteriales > Rubidibacteraceae > Halothece. Next base: position 12,779 of record CAZBPR010000074.1, on the reverse strand, counting down.
TCGGAGTCTGCATCTAATTCTTGTCTTGAATTCAATAACGATTGCAGCGCTTCTGAATTAAAATCACTTTCCGTTGCTGTTTCTGACTCTTCTTCTGAGAAGATTTCCTCTAACGTTTCTGCTTGCTCATGATTCCATTCCAGCTTTTGTAAAACGTCTCCCCCTAACTTCAAATTGGCTTGTGCTTCCTTTCCCAATTCCCGGATCTTCTTTTGTAGGGCTTGTTGTTGAGATAAAGATAACTTTAAAAATCCTTCTGGATATTCTTGAGTACAAATTTGGTAAACTGAATAAGTTAATTGATTTTCCAGCGTTTCTCCTAACAGTTCAATGTATTCGTGATAGGCTTCCTCGATATTTTGCGCGATCGCGCTCACTTTCTCCCTTAGCGCTTCGAGATCAGTTTCGATCTGTTGAATGGGTCTGACCATAGCTTACTATTTTTAAGGCGTGATGGGTTATACATTGGAGTTTTTAACAACTCACTTAAAATTCGTCTCATCAATCATAATAAAAAAGGCAAAAGCTCGCACTACTCACTGACTTTTGCCCTCTTATTTTTTCAAGCAATCATGCTCACGGCAATTGCCTATTCTTCTGAAGACTGCTCTTCCGTGTCAGCCTCTTCTCCTAACACAAACCGGGCAAAGCGTCTGACTTGAATATTCTCGCCTAAGGTGGCAATCCCCTGTTTAATATACTCGTCAACAGTGATGCTTTGGTCTTTAATAAAAGGCTGATCCAACAAAGACAGTTCTTTCAAACGCTTATCAATCCGTCCTTGAACAATTTTCTCTTTAATATTGTCCGGTTTGCCTTGTAAATCTTCGCGCCCTTTTTCAATTGCTTTTTCTTGTTCGACAATTTCTTGCGGCACCTCTGCAGTGGAAACATATTCCACATTGCTATAGGCAGCAACCTGCATTGCAATATCCCGAACGATCGTTTGGAATTCTTCACGACGGGCAACAAAATCGGTTTCACAGTTCACTTCAATTAAAACACCAATGCGTCCACCGGTGTGGATGTAACTGTCAATAATTCCTTCACTTGCTACTCGTCCTTGCTTTTTCTCTGCAGAAGTAATCCCTTTTTGACGTAACCATTCCATTGCTTTAGTCACATCACCGTCACTTTCAGAAAGTGCTTTTTTACAGTCCATCATGCCTGCGCCAGTTTTTTCGCGCAAGTCTTTAACCAGTTTTGCTGATATTTCCGCCATGTAACCTTTTTCCTTTTCTACAAGACAAGTCATTATCGTGAACAGTGACCAGTGCCTCAGCACGAGAAACTGAGGCCTGGAACCAGGAAAGTTTTTGCTTTAATCTCCCGGAAAGAGGAGGCTGGTTTTCTTCTTATTCCCTGGTGCAACCACTAATCTCTTTGAGCAGTGTAACACCGTTATTGCATGAAAATGAGTCGGTCTTTTCCGAACCAATTCAGCAGCGATTATTCCTCTTCACCACTACCAACGGCAGCCATTTCGGAGTCAGCTTCAGGGGTCATTTCTTCCTCGTCGCTTTCTTCTTGGTAATTGTGAATACCTTCCTCAAATTCATCATACTCGGCTTCGGTTTCCATATCGAGCTGACCATGACGACCTTCGTAAATGGCGTCAGCCAGCTTGCCGACAATCAGTTTCACAGAACGGATGGCATCATCATTGGCTGGAATCGGAATATCGGCCAAAGCCGGGTCACAGTTGGTATCCAACATGGAAATAATAGGAATGCCGAGTTTTTGACATTCCATGATGGCATTATGTTCACGGCGTTGATCCACAATGACAACAATATCCGGGAGACGACGCATCATTTTAATGCCGCCAAGATATTTTTGCAGTTTTTCTAATTCCCGCCCTAAAACCGCTGCTTCTTTTTTGGGGCGGCGCGCCATCGCACCACTTTCTTTCAAACGCTCTAACTCTTTGAGTCGTTCCACACGGGTTTTAATCGTTTCCCAGTTGGTCAGCATTCCTCCTAACCAGCGTTGGTTCACATAAAAAGAACCACAACGACTCGCTTCTTGGGCAATAATGCCTGCGGCTTGGCGTTTCGTGCCCACAAATAACACTTTTTGTCCTTTGGCAGAAGCATCTTGGAGATAGCTATAAGCTTCCTCCATTAATTGCGCCGTTTGCACGAGGTCAATAATATGCACCCCATTCCGTGCGGTGTAGATGTAAGGGCGCATCGCAGGATGCCAACGACGGGTTTGGTGTCCAAAGTGAACACCCGATTCTAGTAGTTCTCGGAGGGTAATGACTGACATAAATTTGCTTCTCCTGTTCGGGTTTATCCTCCACCTAGGGGGAATCTCCAGTTTGGAAACACCCGAAGCCCTAGATGTGCGAATTCAATTTCATTTTTTAGCCCTACTAGGATAGCATTTTTTGCCGGGAATAGCGACGGGTCAATAGGAAAGGAAATCTGGCGAGGCTCAGCACATTACTGATTCAAGCCATACATAATCGAACCAATTAAACCGACTTCAGGATTGAGAATAACACGAACCGGAACTGCCTCTAAAATCGAGCTTACTCTGCCTTTGTCTTTAAAGATTTTGAGAAAATGATCGCTTTTCATCCAAGCTAAATTTTTGGCAGCAATCCCGCCCGCAATATAAAGCCCGCCGTAAGGGAGTAACTTTAAGGCTAAGTTACCGACTTCAGCAGCATAGGCTTCAATAAACAATGCCATCGTTTTCTGACAAAGGCGATCCGTTGCTGCGGCTTGAGCAATCGCAGCGGCAGGATCCTGAGCGATGGGTTGCTGTTTTTCCCATTTGCGAATGGTTTCTGCAACCGATGTCTCGCTTTCTGGGTGAACCTCGAGATCTCTTAAGGCTTGATAAATGGAGATAATCCCTTGTCCGGAGACGATTCTTTCCACAGAAACGCGACTGATCTGCTTTTGCTGGCGAATATAGTCCAAAATCTGGAATTCCAACTCGGAACGAGGGGCAAAGTCCGCGTGTCCCCCTTCTGTCGCAAAAATTTGATAATCGCCATTGCCTTGGGGAATTAAAAAACCTTCTCCTAAGCCCGTTCCCGCGCCAATAACGGCAATGGGAGCATCATTTTGAGGTTGAACAGCCTGTAAGGGTTCTAACTCTTCACGTTTAATCCCTAATACCCCATAACTCACTGCTGCAAAATCATTAATCAGACTGACGGCTTTAAGATTTAATTCTTTTTGTAGGCGATTGGCATCAAGAGACCAACTGAGATTGGTGAGTTGGGACGTTTGTTGAACAACCGGTCCCGCGATCGCGAAACAGGCTTTTTGCGGCCTCTCATCCGTTTGCGCGAGAAATTCTTGCACCATCGGCACTAAATCCGAGTACTCCTGAGAGGGATAAGTCACTTCATAGACCGTTTGAAAATCAACGGCTTGCTCTGTGACTGCCACGAGCCGTAAAATTGTTTTAGTTCCGCCGATGTCACCAGCAATGAGTAATGTCATACTGATCTTCCTAATTAAAGCGAATGGTATTTTCTGTGCTTGAGAGGTGAGACGTATCGCCGGCGAGTTCCACTTCCCAACGTCCTTGATTTGGAACTAATTTGGTTAAACAACAAAAAGAAGCGCGAATATTGAGTGGTTCTCCGATTAATCCTTCTGCTGTGCCTAAAACAGAAGCCCCATGACCGACAAATAATAACTCCCCAGTAAATTCGCAAACTAACTTTTGGGCGGTGGTTGCCGTTCTTTCGATAACCGTTGCCTCAGTTTCTGGATATTCAGGGATAACACGGGAATTATAGGTTAAATCAATACGAGGATACTGTTGAGCTAAGGTTTCCCGAGAGCGAATTTCTGGATCATGATCCATCCAATTGGGATTTAACCACTCTCCTAATCCTGCTTCCAGTTTGATGGGCAAGTCTAAAATTTCTGCCACTTCATGGGCGGTTTGAACCGTGCGGAGAAAAGGAGAGGCAAAAATATGAGTAATGTTTTCTGATTTCAGTCTTTGTCCCAATTCTTGGGCTTGGGTAATTCCATCTTCCGCTAAATGTGGATCATAGCGAAGTTTTGCTGTAATGAACCAGTCAGGGTTAACAAAATCATAACGATTGCCGTGACGAGTAATCCAAATTGCTTGTGTCATTGTACTTAAGGAGAGGACATAAAAATTTCTCGGCTGGCTGGAAATAAAAAAAGATCATAAAGGGCAGCTTCTCGTTCCCTAGGAGATTGTTCCGCCCAATTCCAAAGGCTTTCATAAAAGAAGAAGGACACTCCATCAAAACCGCGATCGCGCACTTCTTTGACTTGCTGTTTAATCATGGGCATTGGAGTCGGACGATTTTTCAATCCGCTTAAGATGCCAATGGCAACGGGAATATGGGAATTTGCCAACTGCACTTCCGTGCGTTCTAACTCATCGACAAAACGTTCCATATCAGTCCGATAAACTTGTAAAACCAGCTCTTCCATATAGCCTTTTTGTTCCCAAGTTAACCAATCTTGTAAATGAGCTGGTAACGCAAAATGCAGCGGGTTAGGAGAGACCGAAACTAAACAATCTGGGTTAGCCGCCTTAATGGTATGAAAAACTTTTCCCATAAACCGATTTAATTGATCGGCACGCCAGCGGACCCAAAACGTTTCTCGCGCCTCCTCTGGTGGCGTAAGATTCACATCTCGTTGATAAAGCTCAGTGGTATAGTCGTCATAGCCAAAGGCAACCGGTAACCCAAAATGATCATCAAATTGAATCCCATCCACCTCATAATTGCTCACAATTTCTGTGATTAAATCCAAAATAAACTGCTGCACTTCTGGATGAAAGGGGTTTAACCACACCACAGCATCTTCTCCCTTCATCTCAACCGTGCTCCCATCGCGACGTTGGGTCAACCACTCCGGATGTTGTTGAGCTAATGGTGCATCTACTGGCAGCATAAAGCCAAACTCAAACCAGGGAATTACCGTCATTCCCAATTGATGACCCTTCGCTAGCACCTCTTTGAGCATATCTCGCCCCTGCAAACGCGCATCAGGATCAATACTTTCTCCGAATACCGTGTCTGCCACCTGACTGGGATAAAGGGAGTATCCCCCTTGCCAAACCGTAGGATAAACCGTGTTAAAGTGAATGTTATCTAAGCGTTTGAGAGCTGATTCAATGCCTTGATCCGAAAACAGAATTTCGCTATCCACATTGGTTAGCCAGGCCCCGCGAATTTCCTTTTGACTGGGCAGGGAGTAACTCCGAACAACGGTTTGTAAACCAACAATAACGCTAACAAAAACTGCTAAAAAGATAATGAGTTGATGCTTCCTTCTCAATGATTGATTCCCCGAGAAATTGTGGATGTTGATGGTGCAATTTGTTACAGGTGATCATCACCCCTTGCTCATCACTCTATTGTTCAGGGGAACTGATTAATTGTCAATTGGATCAGACAAGAGTTCTGGCTTCACCCGTCGGAAAAAGGAAACGAGTAACATTGTGAAGGTTCCTTCAATGACGGCTTGCACACTGTAACCTGCTAAGCCCAAATAAATGGCTCTCCGTTCCAATTCTGCATTCACTTCTGCGGGAATCGTCGTGACCACTAAAACCGTAAAAATGAGCGCTGCCAGTCCCAAAGCACTTGCCCCCGCCAGAAAGGCAAATCCATTAGCCCAGCGTTCTCCTTTCGGGAAAGAGTGATGCAGTTGAAAAATATGGTAAGCCAAGAGCGCTGGAATTCCCATCATCGCTGCATTAACGCCCAGGGAAGACAGTCCGCCATGCTGAAACATGACGGCTTGAAAAAATAGACCAATGAGAATTGCGGGGAAGGCAAAATACCCTAAAACCACACCCACTAACCCATTTAATACTAAATGAATGCTGGAGGGGGGAATGGGAATATGAATTAAAGAAGCAACGAAAAAGCCGGCTGTCAGTAAAGATGCCCGAGGAATTTGTTCACTGGGGTTACCACAACGACTAATTTTCCGTAAGGAATACCATGTCATTCCCCCAGTAATGGCATAACCGCCAATGGCAATTGTGGGTGGTAAGATACCGTCAGGAATATGCATTATTTTTTCTCGGATTGCTTACGGGCAAAGAAAAGAGCGGTGCCAATAAATCCCCAAATTCCTAAAGCGGCCATCATTGCTTTTTGTAAGGGAGTATAATTTCCCCCTTGCCAACTGTCACTGGCTTGGGCTTGATTAGCAACAGTACTTGCTTCCGTATTTTCGACCGGAATACTTACTAAGTCGCCATGTCCAGATTGACGGACTTTCACATCCCAGTCCCCGGTTACCCCCGGATCAGGAACAAAGACAAATGTTCCCTCTTCTGTGGTTGTCCCCTTTAACCAAGGTGTCGTGGGGTTACTGGGGGCATAAACCGTCACTTGGGCGTTTGCCATGGGTTCGCCATTATCGTAGGTGGCACGAATTTCGATCGCGCTGGTTCTCCGATGTTCAATCGCCGCCCCGTGAGCGAATACGGGGGCAGCACTAAAAAGAGAAAGGGTGAAATACAAAAAAAATTGCCAACGCATATCAAAATTCAATCGAGTTTAAGTTGCTGTCTCTTTACAATGTCCTTCGCCAACATGACCTAACCCTTGAATCGCTTTCTCTAAAGTTTGATAGTTTTCTGGGGAAAGTTCTTGTTCAAGGGTTGCCAGATCAACATCGAGACTGTTATTATCAGCTAGTTCTGCCATTGGGTCAAACCCCACTGCACCCGTATTAATGGCATCATCAGCGGGCGCTTCGGCATCCCCAAAAATATGATCGAAGTGGAAAGTCGTTTCGAGTTGGGTTTGAGCGTCTGCTTCTAAGAAGCCTTTCCGGGCATCGCCCACATATTCCCCACATTTATACGCCAAGGGTTGGTCCAGATTTAAGACAAAATCAATACTGCGGTCATCTTTTTGCGCGGTTCCTGCCAGAACAATCGCACTATTTACTTCTCCCTCTTCTGGTGTAACCAGTTGCCAAGCAAGCGCATTATACAGACCAGCGTTAGCTTTTGCTTGCGTTACCGTAATCGGATCCGCATCTGCCTCACCGGCTGCCAAATCGACTATTGTCGGTTCACTGACTAAGGTGACTTCGTTGTTTGCCTGAATGTTTTGATCTTTATCCGGGTCAAACGCCGGCTCACTTTGATAAGCAATCACCTCATCTAGAGTGACATAGACATGATCAAAATCTATTTGCCATCCATCTTTAGTAACAAATCCCTGCCGAACAAAATCTTCACCATTGGCAACGAGGGTAATCGTTCCCGATTCGCTCGTTGTTGTTGCTTCGCCACCAGTTGCTGTATTTTCACTACCGTTTGTGTCGGCTGTTGTGCATCCGAGCCCCAGTAAAGGAAGCCCAATTGCTAAAGATGCGAATAATATTTGTTTTTTCACCACAATTTGCCCTTACAATCTGCTATTTCTCAGCTTCCTAATTTTTCCTTAGAAATTCAATACCCCCCTAGGGGATGTCCTCGAATGCGTCCCGTTAATGGTAATTTAATTCAGAGATCAAGTCCGCTTTTTCTAACCAATCATGTCACGCTCCAACACGCCTCGAATCGCCACGGACATCCCATCACTTGATCCCCGCGCTAAAATAACTCTGATTCAACTGCTGTGAAAAAGTTAGAAATATCAAGAATAGCTAGAGGAAAACGAGTGTTTTCAGTCTTGTTAATTCGCCCCTTGCGCCATAAGATAACAATTGTTAAGTATTTCTTTAATTTTTTGAATGATCGTGCAAAGAACTCGTCATCTTGAGCGTTTCCTCATCGCTGCTGCGATTACCCCGATTGTTTTCCTGCCTTCGATTGGGCTGAGTGAAGCCTTAGTGGAAGTGAATTTCCAAGAAAATACTCAGCTTGCCCAACAAAATCGCCAAAATCGATTGCGAGCATTACTGGAACAGGGACGACAATTAGCAGACGCCAAGGAATATGAAGCGGCAACGGAAATTTATCAAGAAGCAGCGCGTCTCGATGCCAATAATCCGAAGATTTTTTCTGGAATTGGTTATCTCGAAGCCCAACAAGAGAATTATGATGCTGCCGTTTGGGCGTATCGCCGTGCAGTAGAACTCGCTCCTGATAATGCTGAATTTTATTATGCTTTGGGTCATACCTTAGCCAAAGCAGGCAATTATTCCGAAGCGACGACTGCTTATTTTCGGGCAACGGAATTGGATACTGACAAAATTGAAGCGTATTTGGGGTTAGGGGCAGTCTTGTTGCGACAAAATGATCCAGCCGGGGCACTGACAATTTATCAAAAATTGTTGACGATTGAGCCGAATCATGGTGAAGCTAATGCGATTGTCGGATCTTTACTCGTTAGACAAGGCAATTATCCAGCAGCGATCGCGCACTTAAAAGAAGTTATTCGCATTGCCCCACAAGAAAGTTCAGCTTGGTTCGATCTCACCACTGCCTATCAGCAACAAGGTCAACTCTCGCAAGCGTTCCAAACCATCGAGACGTTTTTACAACGCTACCCGAATCATAGCGGCGGACATTATCACAAAGGTAAACTTTTGCAACAACGGGGTCAAATTGAGGCAGCTGCCTCTGCTTACAAAAAAGCGGTCAGCCTCAATAGTAAACCGGTTTCTGCGTTAGTTGCCCTCGGAGAAGTACAGTTAAAACAAAAAGCGTATTTAGACGCTACTGTCACCTATCGTCGTCTCACAGAATTAGTCCCGGATAATCCCAGTATCTATTACAATTTAGGCTTAGCGCTCAAAGGACGCAATCGGACTCGCGAAGCGAGGCAAGCCTTTCAAACCGCTTACGAACTGTTCCGGAAAGTGAAGCATCAAGACGGCAAAGATCGCTCGCAAATGCAGTTACGCATTTTGTGAGGAGAATTTTTGCAGCCAAGGACGAACATCAACGGCTAAATCAAGCCCTAATTGCAGCAAACTCTTGAATTCTGGCGAGCATTCCTCTTGGGATTGGCTTTGTAACCAGTTGTAATATAATTCTTGGCAGCGATCGAGCATAATTCCCACTTGCAAGAGATGTCCTAATTCAATCAAACGTCTTGTATAATTGCCAGTTGTGACATCATAAGGACACTGATGCAATAAGTGCCACAGGGAGCGTAAGGTGAGCCGTTCTAAAATCTTCTTTCCTTCCGGAATTTCTAAAGCGAGCGCTAAGTGCTTGGCTTCCTTGGTAATCCCTTCTAATTCTCGTAATAACTCATTGCGCGCCGCCAGATCATCTTCTACTTGTTCGAGAGCCTGTAAATTGTTTAAGCAGCGCTGAGACAGAGTAACTTCAGCAGCAACCTGTAGTTCTTGGGGAACCGGTAAGTGATCTTGATGAAACGCGACTAAAATACTATAGTTATCCCGATAAATTTGGGTATAGAGTTCATGCAAGCGGGTTTTCGTTTGCTGGGCGAGTTGCTGCATAATCTCCATCCGCTCTTCAACAAAGAGATTTTCTAAGCCCAAGGACTGTTCTCCCAAGTGAGATCTCATGGTCAGAATCGTTTTCGCCGCGCTGCCATGTTTGAACGTGGCAAAGATGTGTTCCACTTGTTTGCAATAAGCGGTGCGTCCCGGAAAGGCTTGCACACAGCAATGAAAGTCCCATCCTCCTAGATGTAAGACGGCAAAGACAAGATGATCGGTTTCGCCAGTGTTGCGGGATTGCATTTTTAACTCTCCCATTGCCAAGGTCAGAGCGCCAATAGTTTGCCGATGGTAGTCTTGTTGCACAATATGATAAGCATAGTGATGAGCTTCGGTGGGCTGGGGCTTGAAGAGGGAACTTAGGGCATAGTGCGCAGCAATTTGTTCGAGGGTAATCCGAGCAGATTTCACCAGATCTTGATAAATATCCGCCGCATTGTGGAAGTGTTCGTTATTGCTCGGGGCTTGCGCTAACCGTTGTATCAATTCCGTTTCGAGCAATTGATCGGAGATTTCTCCGGCTAATTCGATCGCGCGGGCGGCATACTGCAAAATCTGTACTCCTTCTGGACGAGAAATTTCTTCAAAAAACCAACCGCAACTGGTGTACATCAACAGGGCATTGCGTTGCATTTCTAGGAGGCGCAAGGCTTCAATTTGCTCTTGGGGGCTCAGAGCATGGTTGCTATGATGAGCCAGGAAAGGCGTTACCTGAGCGCGATCGCGCAAAACTTGAATATAGTCATTGCGGGCTGCCCAAGGATCAACCAACAGTTTGCTGCCTTCTGTGGTGAAAATTTCTGCTAATTGATCGCGCAACCAGTCTAAACTGTCTCGCAATGGTTTGCGCCAACGTTGCTGCGAGTGATGATTGCCCCCGCAACCGCAAGCACTGCGCCAACGTTCTACCCCATGAGAACAACTCCAAGAACTTACCGGTTTCAGCATCACTTCCCAAGTTGGGGGATTTTGGCTCAAATAGTACCCATAGTTAGTCACTTGCCACTCTCGGGCGGGGAATTCCCGCGTAAAAGCATAAGCCAGAGATTTTTCAGTGCCTGGTTTATGGTGGCCAAAGGTTTCCCCATCGGTGGCAACATTAATCAGTTGGGCACGACGATGACCGCCTTGAATCGCTTGTCGGAGGCGTTCTGCAAAATATTGTGAGGTATTTAAAACATTATGAAAGCCCATATCCGCAGAAATGGGACCATCGTAGAAAAAGATATCAATAAACTGGTCCTGATCGATAAAACAGCGATACGGGCGGGTGGGATTAATTTGAGATCCGCCCACTTCGTGCCATAAACGAGGGGCGGGATTATTCCCATCAGGGAGTGGACGACACCGTTGCGCTTGGGCCGGCGATAAGATAATGAAGCGAATGTTTTCTGCAATCAAAGCTTCTAAGGTCGGATAGTCCACCGCTGTTTCCGGTAGCCACATCCCTTCCGGTTCCCGTCCAAACCGCAATTGAAAATCAATTTTTCCCCAGCGAATTTGTGTAATTTTATCTTCCCAGTTGGCTAAAGGAAGAATGAGATGATTATAGGGTTGCGCGATCGCGTTGCCATGTCCATTGAGGCGTTGACAACTCGCGCGATCGGCTTCAATTATTTTTTGATAAACTTCCAAATCATATCGTTCCAACCATGACATTAAAGTCGGTCCGACATTAAAACTTAAGTACTCGAAATTATTAACAATGTCAATGACTTCTCCTTTTTCATTGAGGACTCTGGCAAAGACATTGGGGCGATAACATTGATGATGAATCCTTTCATTCCAATCATGAAAAGGTTCTGCACTCGGTTGGCGTTCAATTGCTTCTAAATAGGGGTTTTCTCGCGGTGGTTGGTAGAAATGTCCGTGAATCGTAACACAGACTCCGGTTTCGGTTGCCAACTGGTTTGTTTGATCAACTATGGTCAGTTGTTGGGCACCAACACCTAAAGATCGTTGGCGAATATCCATCATTGTAATCCTACTAACTTAAGTTTTATTTCCGGTTTCTGCTCGACTAATTTTGTCCCGTTAACCATCCCGAGCAGACAATCACAGGATGTTTAATGATCGTCTCTCAACAGTCTTACTCTACAACAATTCCTAATGTTTGATTGTCCATTATTAACTCTTGTGAATGTGATATTTGACAAATACTAATTGTTCTGAAGCCTCTTCTCCAATTTTTTATTTTAATAAATAAAAAAATCTAACCAAGTTAGAAAAAACCAGTTTTGCGTTTTGTTTTGTGTTTTGTTTGTGATCTGTATATAAGAAAAAAGAAGTTTCAATCAGATTATGACGCGAATTGCTGACGGGATGAGTGAGCAATTTTCATTTTGAAAAAGCAACCGGTGTTGGGAGGGAAATCTAATGCAAGCCCCGATTGAGTTTTGTCGTGATCCCCTCTGCACTCAGGGGCTGAGAAAACAGGTAGCCTTGACCTAAATGGTAGCCCAGTTTTTGGAGTTCAACCTTCTCTTGTTCCGTTTCAATCCCTTCCGCGATCGCGCTGATTTCTAGCTGCTGCGACAAAGCCATAATCGTCTTGATAATCTGATAGTTTTTTTTCCCGTGCTGCATTTGATGAACAAAAGAACGATCCACTTTCAAACTATCCACTGGTAAGCGATGAAGATAACTCAGAGAAGAATATCCGGTGCCAAAATCATCAATACTTATTTGCACACCGCGGGTTTTCAACTGTTTCAGTAGCGCGATCGTGGATTCCACATCTTCTAAAAGCATACTTTCAGTAATTTCTAAGGTGAGGCAAGTGCCCTCTAAGCCAGTGTCTCCCAGCACAGAATCAACTTCCTCAATTAAATCAAACCCTTTTAAATCTTGACTGGAAAGATTGACATTCACCTTTAAGTAAGAAAATTGCTCGGAAAGCATTTGCCACTGTACCAGTTGTTCACAGGCAGTTTGTAAGGCCCAGTAATCTAAAATAGTAATTAATCCCATCTCTTCAGCAACACTAATAAATTGGCCGGGCGTTCTTAATCCCCACTGAGGATGTTGCCAGCGAATGAGGGCTTCCAATCCCACAATCCTTCCCGTTGGGAGGGCAATAATCGGTTGATAGTACAAACGAAACTCTTCACGCTCGAAGGCTCGATACAAATCATTTTCGAGCTGTAACCGATTCACAGCTTGCGTATGCATTTCCAGATCGAAAATTTCATACTGGGCTTTCCCCTTGGCTTTCGCTCGATACATGGCAAGATCTGCATCTCGCACGACATCAGAGGCTTGGCTATAGTTTTTCGTTCCCAGCACAATTCCGGCGCTGGTACTGGTTTGACACTCCACCGGCTTGCATCGCGGGGGATTCTTGGTTCATCGAGGCTGCTTGCTCTGACAGAA
>CAZBPR010000073.1:13892-14384 GCA_964493825.1 uncultured Dactylococcopsis sp. | reverse complement strand
GAGCACACCCTACCTTCACAGGCAGCCATTTCTATTGGAAATGACTAACACTCAATCGCAAGCCGCTTGAGATTTTTGGTTACCCAATTTCAGCAGCAAGATTCAACCCCATTCCGGAGTTTAAAAAAGTGTAATCTGTTGACTTAAACCTATTTTGCCTTAGCAAAATTTTCGGCAGCAAATTCCCAATTGACCACCTGGTCTAAAAAGGCGTCAATATAGGTGCCCCGCTGATTTTGATAGTCTAAATAGTAGGCATGTTCCCAAACATCCATGGTGAGGAGAGGGGTTTGTCCTTTGGTAAGCGGATTATCAGCATTGAGAGTTTTCGTAACTTGGAGTTTGCCTTGATCAAGCACCAACCAAGCCCAACCACTACCAAATTGACCGGTTCCTGCTGCTTTAAATGCTTCTTTGAATTTTTCAAAGCTACCAAAATCGGCATCAATTTTTTGGGCTAATTCCCCAGTTGGTTTACCTCCACCATTGGGT
>CAZBPR010000073.1:9312-13882 GCA_964493825.1 uncultured Dactylococcopsis sp. | reverse complement strand
TTTACTTTCATCACCGGCAACCATTTTAATCACGTCTTCAATGGGTTTATTGTCTAATTCTGTTCCTTCAACTGCAGCATTATATTTACTGACATAACCCGCATGATGTTTATCGTGATGAAATTCGAGTGTGGATTTGGAAATCGCCGGTTCTAAAGCAGTGTAATCGTAAGGGAGTGGGGGTAGTTCATATCCCATGATTGGTTCGTCCTCGTTAAGAAAAAATCTGTTCTGGGGACGATGATAAGCCAGAATTTTTGTTAATGTAATCCCTATCCCCCCCAGGGGAATTTGTCTGATTGCATAGCAAAGGATTCAACAAAATGCATGATGGTAAGTCAGAATTGGTACTAGGCTCAGCTGCCAGCTTTTTTGAGTGTAGTTAATCGTTATTTTATTCATATCTCAATGGGATTGATTGATGGAGATTGATATTGCAAATGTGATTTCGGGTTATGCCCAGGGGCTTTTTTTGATGGCAAATGAAAATGGTGGCTTAGGTTGGTATGCGAGTCGTTCCCATGCCGTGATTCCTCTCGATGAGCAATTTCGCTATCCGAAATCTTTACGACGAGTACTGAATCAAAATTGGTTTGAGATTGCTATTAATCGCGATTTTGCTGCAGTTTGTGATGGCTGTGCTAACCGGGAAACGACTTGGATTTCTTCTGATTTAAAGTCAGTTTATTGGGAACTCTATCGAGCAGGGTTTGCTTATAGTTTTGAAACGTGGCAAGGTGATGAATTAGCAGGCGGAGTTTTAGGCATTGTCATTGGGGGTGCTTTTATTGGCGAATCAATGTTTTATCAAATTCCAGAAGGCTCGAAAATTGCTTTAGTCAAGTTAGTTGAACATTTAAAGGCAAGAGATTTTTTACTTTTTGATGCGCAAATGCAAAATCCTCATTTAGCACGCTTTGGTGCCTATGAAATAGGAGAAAGAGAATATAAAAAACAGTTAGAAAAAGCAATTCAAAAAAACTGTGATTTTATTTAAAATAACAAATAAATATAAACTTAAAGAGTAATTGAAAGGCTTAGAAAGTGTTTCTAAATAAAAAATAAAAAAGAGACGAAATTGATTGATCGCATCGATCAAACTTGATCCCTAAGAGTGAAATAGAACAATGACTAGGACTTTTATTCTCATAAGACGAAAGTATATCCGCTGGTTCCATACAGGATTATTATTAATTGGGACGTTGTTTCAAATTCCCCCTATTAGCCAACTCCTCTCTGTCTCTTTCGGTATCAATGTCGATGCAATTTGGAAAGTGGGTATTGCAATTGTTATTGGCGACTTGTCTTGGATTGTTGCAGGATTAAGAGATTCAAAAACTCATGGTACAACGACAATATTTGATAAACAGGTTAATATTTACCATAAATTACAAGATTTTGCTAGCAGTCAATATGTCTCTGAAGTTAAGCTCTTTCAATATAGTGGTCGTCTTACCCAAAGTCTTGTCAGAGATTTTTTACGCAACAAGATTTCTGTCAAACTATACATCCAACATCCTAGTTTAAATATTTCCATTGACGGCAAGTTGCTCAACGACCAACAGATCTATATTGAAAATACAATTCAATCTCTAGAACGTGACTGTCATGGTAAAAGTAGCTGGGGAAATTTAGAAATCTATGGATTAGGAGTGCCAGTTTCAATAAGAGCCGCTGTCATCGGCACGGAAGTGATTGCATTTAGTACATTTGCTTACACAAGAGAGAATGAAACTGTCACACTCCTTGATGGTGATGAAATGCCCGGAACATTGATCTATAGAGACAGTCTAGGATTCAAGTATGCCTATGATTTTTTGAGGCAACTTGAAACCTTACCAAAATCGACTTTGTTGAAAATTGAAAAAGGGCAAGTGGTTCAGCGTGCTTCTCAAATACAAGGAGAGTCAATTGAATGATCAAAAGTTGGTTCTAGAAACGCACTGCTAAACTTCCGGCAATCGTTAAGAAAACATTTGCGAATGTATAGGTACCAGCATAGCCCAAGGCTGGTATAGAGCTACGTGCTTCTTTTGTGATTACCCCAAGCGCCGGGGTACTGGTCATTGCTCCTGTTAAAGCTCCCATGAGAAGAGCTGGATTGAGCTTTAAAACTTTTGTACCGTAGAGATATCCCACCATGGGGGGAAGTGTTGTGACCAGAATACCACTCACAACAAGAGCCGGCCCAGCGGACTTGAAGGCGGCAACAATTTCATGTCCACCTCTTACCCCTGCTGCTGCAACGAAAAAAAGCAACCCTAGTTCTCGCATTAACCAGCGAGCCGCTGAGGGAACCCGCCCAAAAGTGGGGTAAATCGACCGAAGAAATCCAAAGAGAATTCCTGAGAGTAAGAGTCCTCCCGCCGTTCCCAGCTTAATGAATAATCCTCCCAATTGAATTGTGGTTGCACCCACGACACAGCCCAAAACGATGCCGAAGGCAAAGATGAGCAAATCTGTTTCATAAACTGCTCTCTCGACAGTCCCTAACTGCTGACTAATAACATTCAGTTGATGTTTGAGCCCAGTAATTGTGACGACATCTCCCTTTTGAAGCTGAATTGATTCACTCAGGGGCATATTACGTCCAATCCGCCGTAATCGAGTCACATAGCATCGATTTTCCAGACCTAGTGGCAAATCGCTCAACCTGAGTCCAATGACTTCTGGCTTTGATACAATAACATTTTGGTTTTCCAGGGCTAAATTAACCAAATCTGAATCAAAAACCTCTGGACCTAAAATTTCTCCTAAGTTAGAAAGCTCATTCGGGTCTCCATAAGACAAAATCACAGAAATGTAGTCTCCCAACTCAAGTTTTGTAGTGGGCTCAACGTCAATCAATGCACTCCCCCGTTTAATCTGCTGGACTGAGAATCGATTGCTTAAATAAGAGAACAATTGGGAAAACGGCTTGTTCGTGACTTCAGGATTCTTAATTTCATAAGCTCTGATGGCAAGGGATACAGGCTGCTGGCTCTCTTCTTTATCCTCAGTAAGGGCTTTTCCCCCAGCAAACTCTGCCGAGGCTTGTTCAAGATCGATCCTGAACCACTTGGGTAATACACTGACCAAGATTGATAATCCAATAATTCCATATAAATAGGTAATGGCGTAACCTGCTGCAATATTGTTAACAACTTGCTCTGCTACAAAGTCAGGAGGGAGTTCAACCAATCCTCTGCTCACTGCATCCTGAGCAGCCGCCAATGCACCTGCACTAGTCAACGCCCCAGAGAGCAGACCTGCTGCAATTCCGGGCTCAAAGCCAATTTGCAATGAAACACACCAAGTTAACACCAAGGAAATTGCTACCACGAGGGTTGCGATCACAAAATATTTTGTCCCATTTTCCAGAACAATACTAAAAAAACTAGGGCCTGCTTGGAGACCAACTGAATAGATAAAGAACAAAAAGCCAATGGATCCAATGACAGGATCTAGCTCAAACTGAAAATGTCCGAAAATCAAGCCAACAATGAGCACTCCAGAGGTAGCCCCAAGTTGAAACCCACCCACTTTCAGGCTGCCAAGTAAATAGCCGAGTCCCAAGAGAATAAAGAGGAGAAGCTCAGAGTCATTGTTGAGTAAGGTGTAGAAGTCTAATATCATCGCTTCGAGACTTTTTCAGAATGATGCTGTCAGAACCATATATATCTAGAGGTGGCATCGACAACTGTATTAAACTACACGATCAGACTCAGGTTTGAAAAGATTGAAGGATGATTAGGGCTTGATTCTCGCTAATTCCTTGCTTCAAAATTTCTTGAGGAACAGTCTCTAAATGAGCTTTGATTGTTCTTATAAAAAAAACTCACTGAAAACTATTTCCTATTAAGAAAATAACGCTAGCAATTAAGGCACCCAGAAAAGTGTTAATGATATTTACCACTTCGTTCGTCAAAAACTCGAATTTTTCTTGCAACGTTGCTCCAATTAAACTCTCTAAGTTTGTGGCAATAAAAGCAGCGATGATACAATACAAAATCCCCAAAGCTGAGATTAAACCTACACTCCATCCCACAGCTGCAATTACGGCTGAAGCGAATAAGCCGGCAAGGGTTCCTTCTAAACTAACTGCTCCTTCTGTGCCTGGAGTAACGGGTTTTAAAGTAGTAATTAAAAAGGTACGTTTCCCATAAGCTTTTCCTACTTCACTTGCTGTGGTATCCGATAATTTTGTACTCAAACTTGCTACATAAGCTAATAGCAAAACTGGCGTGGGAATCAAACTAAAATCACTATTTTGGTTCAATGCGACCCCGAGCGCACATCCCGTTGCCACTAAGGCTGAACCCCAAACATTTTCTGGACCGCGCGCCCCAGAACGCTTCTCAGCAATCCCCGCTGCTTCTTTTTGCGCTAACCCAATGCGAGTCACGGCTGATCCAACCAAAAAGTAAAACATAACAACGGTATAGCCTGGCCAACCTAAGATTCCCCAAATTAGAACCCCTAATAACCAAGCATTGGCGAGTCCAACGGGGGTTAATAATTTTTTCGGAGCAATGATCGCAATCAAGCCTAAGATAGTGTTGAGCGCGATCGCGACAAGCCAAGGAATTAA
>CAZBPR010000073.1:0-9302 GCA_964493825.1 uncultured Dactylococcopsis sp. | reverse complement strand
GGAGGGAGGTTGCTCATTGCTCATTTTTAGAGTAAATTTGCCACAATAGTAGGCGATCGCGCTGCCCATTAGCAAGAGGAGAAAGCTATGAAGACTCCGATTTTTCATCTCGCGATTCCTGTTAAAAATATTAGCGACGCAAAAACGTTTTATGTCGATGGCTTAGGGTGTGACGTCGGCAGAGAAACCGATCATGCTGCCATTCTCAATTTCTACGGACATCAGTTGGTTACTCACACCACAACTGAAGAATTAATGCCACAAAAAGGGATTTATCCGCGTCATTTTGGTATGATTTTTCCCAATGAAGCTGACTGGGAAGCGGTTTGGGAACGAGCCACGAATCAAAACTTAAAATTCTATCAGGCTGCAAAACATCGCTTTCCCGGAGAACTCACCGAACATCGGACGTTCTTTCTCGAAGATCCGTTTTATAACCTGTTGGAGTTCAAATATTATCGCCATGCTGAGGCGATTTTTGGCGGACGAACCCTAACTGCGGTTGGAGAAAGAGATTAAGACCTTTTCAAGATTATAAGGAGAAACGTTGTGAACCCTCTCACCCGCCCTAGTATTTACCTCGGACTTGTATTTGCCACTGTCTTACCGGTTTTAACTGCACCCGTGATTGCCAACTCGGTACAAGCACAAACCGCAAAAACGACTCTTTATGTTGATCCCAGTGCTGGTAACGATCAAACAGCCAGAGGAACGCGCGATCAACCTTACTCCACCCTAACCGCCGCGATCGCAGCAGCACCCAGTCAAGCGGTGATTCAATTAGCAGACGGCACTTACAGTGAGGAAACGGGAGAAAACTTTCCGATTATTGTGAGAAAGCCGGTCGAAATCCGAGGCGATCCTGATAATCAAGGCTATAACGTCAAAATTGAGGGCGGAGGAGAGTTTAATAGTCGGACTGGGGCGGGTCAAAATGTTGCAATTGCTTTGTTAGGCAATAGCACCCTCACCGGCGTTAGTGTCACCAATCCGCGCGATCGCGGCATCGGCATTTGGATCGAGGGGGCAAGTCCAACTGTATTAAAAAATACCTTGCAACGGAATGATAATACGGGAATTGCCGTGAACGGAAGAGGGAGAGCCGTCATTTTGGATAACTATTTTTATAATAATTCTGGCAATGGCATGGTGATCTACGGACAAAGCCGACCTACGGTTAAAAATAACACCTTTGAACGCACGGGGTTTGGGATTAGCATCACTGAAGACGCGAGTCCGCAACTGATTGGTAATGACATTAAAAGCAATCGGATTGGGGTCATTGTGGAAGGCAATGCCCAGCCCATTCTCCGAGAAAATGTCATTACCCTTTCGAGTGAAGATGGACTCGTCGCGATCGCGAATTCTCAACCCAACTTAGGGACAGCCAATGAACCCGGTGGCAATATTTTCCGCAGTAATCGCGGACAAGCAATTAAAAACTTAACCAAGAGTTATACCATTCCTGCCAGTGGCAACCAAATTAGTGGCGATACCGCCGGTAAAGTTGACGTTAGAGCAACCGTTGCCCAAACGCAAACGGCACCGATTTCCTTGAATCGTAATATTTCACCGCTGTCTCCCCTTTCGAGCAAGGAAAATGCCCTCACGTCCTCTTCTTCTGATGACGAACAAGTCTGGAGTGCCCCGAATAGTACTCCTTTACCGCCTCTGAACTCTCTCCCTCTGTTACCCTCTACCGCTAATAATAATGTTGAAGAGAGAAATTCCCTTCCCTTTGACCCTCCGCCCCTGGAACCGCTTCCCAATAACAATGCTGCAACTGGCAATGATCAAACGGCTGATCCTCCTTCCAACGGCACTCGTCTGCAAGATATCCTGGTTTTAGAGCCTAATGTTTCGCCGAATTCCTCCTCACGCCGTAATACTAATTCTTTACCGGTTCCTAGTGCTAACATTCCCAGCGGCAGGCCCTTTCGTCCCGGTGCTTCACCAGAAGAACGTGTTACAGCGGTTGGCGGACAATACCGAGTGGTTGTCGAAATTACAAAAGCGAGCGATAAAAGTCAAGTCAAACAAATTGTTCCTGAAGCCTTTACCAGTCGTTATCAAGGGCGGGCAGTGATGCAAGTGGGCATTTTTCGCAGTCAAGCCAATGTCGAGGAAATTCGTCAACAGTTGCGTCAAGCCGGATTACAAGTGCGAGTTATTACCGTGGGTAATGACCGGTGACAAAATTAGGGCGAGAGAGGAAAATAGGAAGACAAATAATAAATTTCAAGTGAAGGATGTTGAAATGCAATGTCTTTCTCCCCATAAGGAAGCGTCAATACAATCAAGGTAAATAGAACCGTGAAATTAATTACGATTATCGGCTCAACGGGTTCCATTGGCACGCAAACCCTGGAAATTGCCACGCAATATCCCGACGAATTTAAAATTGTCGGACTAGCGGCAGGAAATAATATTGAATTATTAGCCAGACAAGTGCAACAGTTTCGTCCGCAAATTGTTGCCACCTGCTATGAAGACAAGTTACCGGAATTACAAGCCGCTTTAGCCGGATTAGATTACGAACCGATCCTTCTTGCGGGTGAAGATGGTGTAGTAGAAGTCGCCCAGTATGGAGATGCGGAGAGTGTCGTCACGGGAATCGTCGGCTGTGCCGGCTTGCTGCCGACTCTTGCCGCGATCAAGGCGGGAAAAAATATTGCTTTAGCCAATAAAGAAACCCTCATTGCCGGTGCGCCAGTCGTTTTACCGTTAGTGGAAAAACATGGGGTGAAGTTACTTCCTGCGGACTCAGAACATTCTGCCATTTTTCAATGCTTGCAAGGGGTTCCTGAGGATGGGCTACGACGCATTTTATTAACTGCGTCAGGTGGGGCATTTCGCGACTTACCGGTGGAACAGTTACCAACGGTTAAAGTGGCTGATGCCTTGAAACATCCCAACTGGTCCATGGGTCAGAAAATTACTATTGATTCAGCAACCTTGATGAATAAAGGCTTAGAAGTGATTGAAGCGCACTATCTCTTTGGGCTGGATTATGACCAAATTGATATCGTGATTCATCCCCAGAGTATTATTCACTCCCTGATTGAGCTCCAAGATACGTCAGTTTTAGCACAGTTGGGATGGGCAGATATGCGTTTACCGTTACTTTACGCCTTATCCTATCCCGATCGCCTCTACACAGATTGGGAACCGCTAGATTTAGTGAAAGCGGGAAGCTTGACCTTTAAAGACCCGGATCATGATAAATATCCATGTATGCAACTGGCTTATCATGCTGGCAAAGCCGGTGGGTTAATGCCTGCGGTTTTAAATGCGGCGAATGAGCAAGCCGTGAGTCTATTTTTAGAAGAAAAAATCGGCTTTTTAGATATTCCGCGTCTGATTGAAAGTGTCTGCGATCGCGCTGCTGACTACAACACCCAAACCCCCACTTTGGAAGATATCCTGACAGTCAATCAACAAGCCAGACAAGATGTTCTCTCTGCCGCCCAATCCTTAAAGACCGTAACCGCGTGAGTGATCCTGCTTTTTCCGGTTGGTCGCTAGATGAACGTGACCCGAAAACCATTCAAACTTGGCTCGCTGGGTTTCAGTGGTTTTATGACCATTATTTTCAAGCAGAAACAGAAGGTTGGGAGTATATCCCAACCACAGGTGGCGCCCTACTCGTCGGTTCCCACAACGGTGGACTGGCTGCTCCTGATATGTTGATCACGATCTATGATTGGTTTCAGCATTTTGGCACCGAACGACCGGCCTATGGACTCATGCATCCTCACATCTGGAAAGCATACCGCCCCATCGCCCAAATTGCCAGTCGCATGGGGGCAATTCAGGCCAATCCCCGCCTGGCGATTCCCGCCTTACGCAAAGACGCCTGTGTTTTGGTCTATCCGGGCGGGGGTAAGGATGTCTTTCGTCCGTATTGGGAGCGCGATCAGATTAAATTTTTTGGTCAGCAGGGCTTTATTAAACTTGCCTTACGGGAAAATGTCCCGATTATTCCAGTGGTGTCTTGGGGCGCTCATGAGACCTTATTCGTTCTGGCGGATATTTATGAACCGATGAAGGCATTTCTGGAGACATTTCACCTCCCTTGGTTATTTAATTTGGATCCGGAAGTGTTTCCCATTTATTTGGGCTTACCGTGGGGTGTGGCGTTTGGTCCCTTGATCAATATCCCACTTCCGGCTAAAGTCCGCGTGCGCCTTTGTCCGCCTATTATCTTCGAGCATTACGGACGAGACGCCGCCAAAGACTTGGACTATGTCCAGCAGTGCTATGACACCGTGGTCGAACAGATGCAAATCCACCTGAATCAGTTAATTGCTGAGTCGAGTTGAATGACTGGGGGGATATGGCTCACTGGGGCGGGTTTCATTTCCCCTCGACTGTCAAGGATAAAGACCAAAATCAAATAAATTACCGCAATCAGAATTGAAAATGCTCCCGTCGCGATCGCGACAATCTTTCCTTTCGTCATGAAATTTACAAGAGGCAGGACACCTGATAATTTAGCATATCTGCCTTTTTCAACTCATCTTAATGCTCAAATAGCGATTCAAACTCATGGCGAAGCGAATCGGAATTAGCAACCCGCCCCACCAACAAACTCTCTTCTTGTACCACGGCTAATTTTTCCTTCCACTGTTGAATGGGTTCTTCCGACTGCATCCAAAAATTTACAATTTCTGCCAATACTTCATCCCAATCCCAATCCGGCTTATGAGGAATCATCTTCGTTGCTTTAATTAAGCCATCGAGAGAACAGTCATAACTCCCGAGATATGTCTTGCTACGATTCTGTTTACGAGAAAATTGGTGTTGAAATTGCACAAACTTCCCAATAGGAGTGACACCAATAATATCGAACGTATAAGTCATAACAAACCTAATCGAAACTGATCCATGCTGTGTCTTATATTCTAAACACCTGGGATCGCCCAAAATGGTTTAAAATAAACATTTCTTCAAGAAAAGTATAAAAAAATTCTTAGTTTGTCATATCAACAGACACCTTGCAAACGGGTTCCCATGATTTCCAGATGGGAGAGCGTAAACTCGCCGTCAACTCAGTGTAAACAGAGATGATTGGACAACTCAGGGCTGCTGAAAGGATCTGGCTTAGCGTAGCGGCAAGACATAGTTGACTGAAGAATAGGCTAGGATACAATCACAGCCATTGACTAAAAAGCAGCTCTTGAGACTTCCTTTGCCATGAAACGCCCTTGGAATGCTCTGTTACTCAGTTTGAGCCTTAGTGTTGTTCCTACTATTGCTTGGAGTGAACCCACTCAAAACACCTCTGCCAGCCCAGATGAATCGGACGTTACAGTTGTTGAGCAAAGCCCATCAGAAAAAGTTAATGATCTGCTGCCCGAGCTGAGCCAAGAAGAATATGATTATCTTGTCACTTTACTCAAAGCGGATCAACTTTATCAAGCAGGAAAACAAGACCGCGCGATCGCGCTTTATCAAGAAGCCAAACCGGCTTTTAATGCCGAAAAGACTAATATCTCCCGCAATCCTTACACTGATGTAGCAGCCCTTCCCCCCGACGGAAAAGTGTATTGGCGTTATGGGAAAGCCCAATTCAACCCCAAACTCAAAAGCAAAACCTTAGCGCCGTTAGCACTCTTAGTGGAAAGACACCCCGACTTTATTCCCGGTCATCTCCGTTATGCCGAAGCCTTAATTTATTTTGAACAAATGGAAGCAGCCATTACCCATCTTGAAAGTGCTGTTTCTCGCTATCCCCAAGAAGTGACTTTAGTAGAAGCCCTCCTTCCTCTTTATGAAGAAACGGAACAATGGCTCAATGCCTCCCTGACTGCCCGTCAGTTTGCCCTCCTCAATGCAGAACATTCCCAAGCCGATGATTACGCTGCCCTTGCCGATCAGCATTTAGAATCCTATGAAAGCCACTTGAGAGCCAGTTTACGAGAAAATGCCTTTGCCAGCATCATCACGGGCGCTTTAAGCTATGCTTTAACCGGCAGTTTATTCGGTCCTCTCTCTGCAATTGAGTCCACCGCTTTACTCTTACAAGGAGAGTCAGGGGTGGGCAATCGCATTTCTGATCGCTTAGAAGACCAACTGCCTTTGCTCGAAGATGAAGCAGTGGAGGACTATGTCACTGAGATTGGCATGACTTTAACGCAATATGCAGGACGAGATAGCTTCGACTACGAATTCCATGTCGTTATGGACGAAAACCTGAATGCGTTTGCCCTTCCCGGTGGCAAGATTTTTATCAATGCGGGGGCAATTTTAAAAACCAAATCAGAAGCGGAGTTAGCCGGGTTAATTGCCCATGAAATCTCTCATGCTGTCCTGTCTCATGGTTTCCAGTTAGTCACCGAAGGCAATTTATTAGCCAATGTCAGTCAATTCATCCCTTATGGAGGGACAGCCGCCAATTTAGTTGTTCTCAACTATAGTCGGGAAATGGAGCGACAAGCAGATGAATTGGGAACTCGCTTGTTAGCCAGTAGTCCTTATGCAGCGGATGGCGTTTATAACTTAATGGTGACTCTTGAAGCAGAAACTCAAAATCAAGCTCGCCCCCCTGTCTGGTTATCTACTCATCCGGACACGGGAGAAAGAGTGAATAATATTAAAATGCAGATTCTGGAAAATGGCTATGATCGGTATCGCTATGAAGGGGTCGGTCGTCATCTACAGATGCAACAAAAGGTCGCTCAATTGTTAGCAGAACATCAACAAGCTCAAGCCGGTGATGAAAACTCAGAAGATTAACGCTTTTGCCCAGTGGCACCAAGAAACAATTACCGCTTGGTTATTTTTAGCTCCCGCTCTCATTCTCCTCGCGATTTTCGTTTTTTATCCGATTAGCTACTTATTTTATTTGAGCTTTACAACCGGCAGTTTTACCAGTGACGGTATCCAATGGATTGGCTTACGCAACTATCTCCGTTTATTCGTCAATCCTGATTTTTGGCAGGTGATTGGTAATACCATTTACTTTACGGTGGCAACCGTGATTCCCAGTTTAATTTTCCCTTTAATGATTGCAGTATTACTGAATCAATCGGTTGCGTTACGGGCACTTTTGCGAACTGCTTATTTTATTCCTTCGATTACCTCTTTAGTGGCAGTTGGGTTAGGATTTCGGTGGTTATTTCAAAATCAAGGACCCGTGAATGAACTATTAATGACACTTGGTTTTGATCCGATTCCTTGGCTCAATAGTACGGCCTGGGCAATGCCAGTTTTAATTGTTCTGAGTACCTGGCAACAAATCGGATTTAATATGGTGGTTTTTTTAGCGGGCTTACAAGCGATTCCCCAACTCCGCTACGAAGCCGCAGAATTAGATGGGGCAGATGGGCTAGCGAAGTTTTGGTATGTGACCTTACCGGGGTTGCGTCCGACATTAGTTTTTACCACCATCACAACCCTCATTTTTACATTGCGTAGTTTTGAACAAGTTTATGTGGTCACTGGCGGCGGTCCCCTCAACTCAACCAATCTTTTGGTTTATTATATTTATCAAGAAGCGTTTGCACGGTTTGATTTTGGCTATGCTGCCGCTGCTGCCACAATTTTATTAATGGTTGCTTTATTGTTAGTTTATTTCCAGCTTCGCAGTTGGGAAGACTCTAATTAATTTTTAATGATGGAAGTAGAAGAATTAATTGAAATTGGGACAATCGTCTCCCCTCACGGCATTAAAGGAGAAGTGAAAGTGTATACTGATTCTGATTTTCCGGAACGGTTTGAGAAGCCTGGAAAACGGTTGCTTCAACGTCCCAATGAAAAAAAAATCGATTGGATAACACTGAAGCGGGGCTATTATTTGCCGGGTAAAAAACTTTATGTAGTGAACTTTGAAGAAATTACAGATCGTAATCAAGCCGAAGCATTACGGCAAAGTAAGCTATTTGTCGAAAAGCGCGATCGTCCTCAATTAGAAGCAAATGAATATCATGTCGATGACTTAATTGGTTTAGCCGTTATTAATCAGGAAACGGGCGAGCAAATTGGTCAAGTTGTTGATATTTATCCAGCCGGCAATGATTTGTTAGTGGTGGAATTAGAGCCGGAATTTCTGGAAGCGAATTTTCCCCAACAATCCAAACAAAAAAATAAGGTTTTAATTCCTTTTGTTACTGATATTGTTCCAGTTGTTGCCCTTTCTCAAGGAAAGTTAGAAGTGACTCTACCAGCAGGATTATTGGAATTATACCAATTCTAAATTGTTTAATGTTTTTGAGGTAAATCAGAAGCTTTGAGCGAAATCAGGTAGGAAGTAACTGATTACTGATAATGGCTCAATTAGGCTATGATAGCTACTCCCGATTAACCCAGTACTGCGGTTTACGTTTGTGATGCGCTATCGCTAGAATCCGAATTAAATCTTCATCAACACTACGGTACAGGAGAGAATAAGGAAATTTAGGCAGAATCAACCGACGAACAGATCCTCGAATCACGACACCAGCGGCAGGGTAACGAATGAGAAGATTGCTCGCACCTTCTACTTCTGCCAGATACTCTAGTCCAAGTCCTTGCTCTTGTTCCTCATAATAACTGGCAGCATCAATCAATTCCCGTTCTGCCAACGGATGAAATACTATTTTGGTCATTGCAGAGATGCACGAACTCGTTGAAATACCTCTTCGGCAGGAGTACCAATAATTTCACTAATTTCCATTTCTTCATCACGCTTCTCGACTTCTTCAACCCAACTATCTGTGATCTCTTGATCGATTTCGCTATCTTGCCCTAATCGCTCAAGTAATCGCGCCAATAAAATTACTTGAGAATCTTTTGGGAGTGCAAGCACTTCGGCTTCAATCTGTTCGAGGGTCATCACCAACAACCTCAATTTCTCAGTGCAATACTTCCTATTGTACTGTAAGTACATCAAACGAAACCTCAGCAGTGTGAACTCGAGCCTTAAACAATTGTGAGGCAAAAACCGCCTCAAACCTTTACACAGGAGTTATTTTACTTCGATTGAGCCGTTTTCTGTATATAGCTGGGTTTCAGCGATTTTTAGGCGTTTGGTGTAAATTTATTGTCATGACTGGGTTTGAGGAGGTTTTCTTGTTGTTTTTTTGTCTAAGTCCCGCTACAAATGGATGATTCATGATGATTGAAAACCCTAATGCTGCTGACTTCTCCAGCAAACTTGGGTAGAGATCCTCTCCGCCAAACGTCATTCGAGGTTGGGCAATCGCTGATTCCAACAACCCCATATCTCGGATACCCGATGAAGAGGGAGACAGCTTGCCAGCAGACAATCCCTCTTTTGTCACTTTCCGAATTAAAATAGAGAAAAATCAAGAGGTCTGCTC
>CAZBPR010000072.1:2287-14430 GCA_964493825.1 uncultured Dactylococcopsis sp. | reverse complement strand
GGGTGTTCCCTAAATCTCGTCGCCCTTCGTAAGCTGCCCCGCTGGCAATTTCTTCTTTGTAGCGGAGGGAACCACTTTCATGGGCAACTTGGGCAATAAAGGCAGCGGCACGGGGAACGGTTGTCATCTCAAAATCGGATAAGACTTGATTAATGGGAGAACAATAGGTTTCAATATCGGTAGCCGTGGCGTGAGGCATAATTCTTTTCAGATTTTCGAGGGTGAAAATTTCCGATTGTTCTTGATGGTCTTCCCACGGCAGTTCCCAATGCCCCGACCAAAGATACCAAGTTCCGGCATCATAGTCTAATTCCACTAAATAATGTCCGGCTTCTGCTTCGGAAAATTGACGGACTTTATACTCTTTGCCAATGGGAACACTGGCTCGTTGATTTACCGCTAATTCTGAAGATTGGACGGGTTCTTTTTTTAAATAAGTCGCAGTGATCGATTTAATAATCATTGATTTCATCTCCTATTGATGTCTGTTTTTTTGACGGGTGCTTTGATAGTTTTATTTATATTCTTTTTATTAGCTGGGGTCGATACAGAATAATTGAGGATTTTTATAACTTAATTTTTCTTGCGTTAGACAATGAAACTTTCAAATTTAGAATAAGTTTCCAGCAATGAAATTCAGCTAATCTATCCCAAGAAGCCATGCTTGATGAGTAATTATCAACGGATGAAAAGTTAAGCCAGGATTCTTAATCAATCTCCTTAACTTTTCTATATCGACAGGATTGAGTTAGCAACGGTATTAGTAAGTAATCGTCTTTCTAAACTTTCTAGGCTCATTAAATCAAGAACTTTTAGAGCGATAATTTGTCTTCTCAATTGGAAAAAAATAATGTTGACTCAAGCCTTAGAAAAGAACTTTCTCACGACTTATTCGGATCGCCAATATCGGCATACCACTTCAGTCCGGCATAATGGTACGTTAATTGCCTTTGCGATGGGGCGCGATCGCGCAATCTATTACACGGTTTTGGAACTCGATGGTCAACAAGACCAGACCATTGATGCCAAGAATTGGTCAGCTTCTCCCCGTCGGTTAATGTTTCCCCGTGAAATTGTACAAGTGGGGTTTGGGATTGTGGATCCAAAGCCTTTACCCTTGGTGACCACCGGCGGCGAAGCAGTCACCCGCTTAGACGAGGTTCGTCCTGAAGAGATTGATCCGTTTCTTTCCAGTACCGCCCGTTTGAGTGCAGATGCACCGTTTCAAGTCTTCTCCGACCAACAGTATATCTATGTTTTCCGTCAAGCCATTGGCGCTGATGATCCCAACGCAGTGCGGGTATCAGTGGCAGATGAAACCGGAGAAGAGGTTGAAGTTCCTATTGTCAATGAAACTCTGCTGGTGGATCGGTTTATCTTTGTAGAAAATCAGTTGCAGATGACACGGGATGTCCGTTTTCGTCGCAGTCGCAACAAGTTTCGTCCCCTCAATGCCAATGATTCGCTAGGGGCAAAAGATATGGATGAAATACCCTTTTTTGAACCGACTCAAGAGTTGGACTTTATTCGGAATTTACAAGGCGGACGCTTCAGCGTGTTACAGTTGCCAACTCAGATTGCCGACATCAAACGCTGGCAGATTTTTGCTTATAACAGTAGCAGCGATCGCGTGGATTCGTTTAATATTGAGCGTTCGCCAGAGGGTTGGTTTAATACCCAAGGGACAACCCTGAACACAGATGATAATGCGGTAGTTGCCGAATCCGCGTTGCAACTCGATGGGGTCGATGACTATATCTCACTGGGAGAATTCAGTCCCGGCGATAATTTTACGGTGGAAATGTGGGTCAATCCCACTCCGAAATCAGGAGAAATCCCCGATCCGATTCCTGATCAGATTCTGCTGAGTAAAACCACGCCAACCGGAGAGCCAATTTTCAGTGTAGGTTATTATGCCGACTTTCTCGGGATTAACTTCAAAGGGATTCAACTTCCCAATGCAGAGACGCAACAAGAAACCTTCAGTCAGACAATCACCGCTTGGCATCATGTTGCGATTACCGTGGCTACCCTTGGCAATACAGTTACCCTCACCGCTTATCACAATGGGGCAAAAGCCTGGACGCACGAACTCAACGATACAACGTTAGGGGATATTAGCGGTCACGGTTGGGAAATCGGTCGTCTGTTTGATGGAAAAGACGGTCGAGATTATTTTGAAGGCAGTCTCGATGAAATTCGCATTTGGAATCGCACCTTATCGGCAGTTGAAATTATCGGTGATCGCGAAACAACTGGCAATTCTAAGCATCGCCTGATTGGGAATGAATTAGGTCTGTTTGCTTATTACCGCTTTGATGAAGGGATCGGAAATCAACTCTATGACCAAACGGATCAGGCAATTCATGGCACCATCCAAGGCATGACTCCCGATACAGAAACATGGATTGCCTCCGCTGCACCCCTGCAAGCGTCTCCAGGGATTAGTCGCAGCAGCTTTGGTTTTAAGCACCGCACGATTGCATCTGGCTTATCCGCACTCCTCTATTTTCAGCAAGAGGACATGGTAACAGGAAATGATCCGACACCGAAACCAATTAAACAAAATGCGCGGGTGATGTTAGCGGTAGCCACGCGCCGTGAGGATGAAGACCACAATCGCATTGCTGTGCTTGATTTTGCCGTCACGAAGTCAGGAAAACTGGCGCAAATCCTCGATAATATCCCCCTCGAAACCTTGAAAAGTCAAATTCCTGCCAGTGTGCGAGAGATGTTACCGGCAGAGGATGAAGAAACGACACTGATTGAGGTGGCGACAGAAATCGAAAAAGAAACGATTCCGCGTTTAGATGCAGAGTTAACCGAACTTATCGCTGAAAATGAGTTAGTCAATGCCCAGATTCGCGCGAATGAAGACGAAACCGACCAACGGGAACGACGAAAAGCCGAAGTTGAACGAGAATTAGCCAGTAATACCGCTGGTGTCACATTTTACTCCCAACAATCCTTTCGGGGCGATCGCTTCAAAATCGAACAGGGCTATGATGGGGACTTGAATGGCTTTCCGCTCAACTCCATGCAACTGGATCCGGGAGTGAAAGTGACCCTTTATGCTCCTGGTGGTGTTGTTCACCCCTATACGCAATCTCGTCAACGCTTAGGAGGAACGTATACCCCGGTTCCCCCTTATAACCGAGTGGTGGTTGATTTGAGTGTTCTGGTTAACGAACGCAATCAAATCAATGCTCGTTTAGCAGCGTTAGCAGATGCTTTAGTCGCCTTACAAACCAAAAGCCAGAATCTCCAAAAGCAGTTGATGGCAAAACGCCGTGAATTGCAACTGAAACGGGACCAACTGACTGGAATTCGCAAGTTGGTCCTTGAAGATCTCTCCCTTCCGATGCCTTTAGTTCATCTTGACCCGATGGGAATGACCGTCTTTGGGGGAGTCTTGGACTTTGCTCAAACCGAAGGCGACCCTCAGTTATTTGAAAGTGGAACGGGTCAACTTGCCCTCTATTTCCAAGGGATGAATGATGAATTTTTAGCAGCTTATTATAATCCGAAGACCTCCCGGGGGGAACTTGCTCTTGATGATGTGATGCTCTATGCGCGAGTGCCAGGAGAAGACTTTGGGCAGACACAAGTCATCATTGAGGAAGGGACACAGGCTGAAACGTGTACGGTTAAATTGCAAAGTGTTCTTCCTGACCATGTTTTAAGCCGATTGAGCGAGCTTGAACAACAAAAAGCTGATTTAATTGCAGAGCGCGATCAACTGGCTGTTGGGGTTACCTCCCGTACAGCCTCTCTCTATTCCAGACGGTTCTTCCAAGGGGAAGCCACGGTTTTCCAAACCGGCGATCAAGGTGCAATGCCCCCGGAGTTAATTGGGAATCTCCGCTCTTTACAACTTGAACAAGGGGTGCAGATCATTCTTTATGAAGGAGATAACTTTACTGGGACAGCCATTCCCTATCGCCAATCTCAGCAACGCTTGGGAGGAACGTATGGACTTGTCCCGACTTACCGCAGTTTCAAGGTTGAACTCACCGCTGAAGCGATGAGCGAAGACGCTTTAGCAATTGAACAGCAATTAGCGCTAGTCAATGCAGAAATCGCACGCCTCAGCATTACCATCAGCGAAACTTGGACAGATGTTTCTCGTGATCCAGAACAGTTTGTTGCGATTTTGAATGGACAAGACCCAGACTATGACTACAGCCAAGTTGAACATAACCGTCGTGCCTACAATGTTAAGCATGGGTCGTTTCTCATCAAAGGCATTGCTCGTGCTGGCGCAGACGTTCAAAATACAACACCAGAAAACGAAAATCTGAGCGGGATTGGGTCAATTCCCAGTTGGATTGCCAATCCTCCGGGGAATACCGTTAAATTTGTTAACGAGAACGGACAAGCCAGTGAGCTGTATCTTAAAAACTTAGCCAACGAAGGCGAAAACTTTTCCCATACCGGCGATCTCACCCTTGAAGCCTGGGTCAAAGCGGAAGGATTAGATGCAACCGCTCACCTGATTGACCAATCTTCCTCCAACTCTCGTTATGGAATGGGATTAACGCGATCGCCGTCGGCCTTAAATTTTGATGGTGTAGATGACTATATCGAAGTCAAAGGGGGAATTACCGGCATTACCAATCAAATTACCGTTGAACTTTGGTTCTACAAACCCGATCAATGGGACGATCAGTATCAAAAGTTATTTGGCTTGGGAACGAGCCAGTCTAATTTTGGTCTCATCATTTCTCAAGGCAGAGGCGATTTAGGACTTTATTTTGGTCTAACGAACGAAGCGGGCAACTATGTCTTTATTGATACCCCACGACCAGCCTTGAATCAGTGGCATCATCTGGCAGCCCTTTACGATGGGGCAATGCTCAAACTTTATCTCAACGGTGAACTCGTTGGGGAAAAAGCGCAATTTGGCAGTATCCGTACCTTAGAAGACTTATACATCGGTTGGCTTTATAATGAAGAATTTTTCCGAGGCTATCTCGATGACATTCGGATTTGGAACTATCCCCGCTCAGAAGCCGACCTGCAAGCCTTTGCCAAACGTCGTCTCAAAGGCAATGAATCTGGCTTAGTCGGCTACTACCGTTTTGCCAATCAAACTGCTCTCGATTACTCCCCCAACGCCAATCATGGCACAATTGTGGGCAATCCCACTCCTGTTGAAGCTCCCATCCCCAACTACCACCTATTTGCGGGAGTCGCTAACAAGTGGGTGCAAACGGAACAAGTGTTTCTCACTCATCAGTGGGAGCATTTTGCAGCCGTTTATAATCAATCCTATGCCCTTCAATTCGATGGTCGCGATGACTATGTAGATGCTGGCAATAGCACTGGCTTAAACCTCTCCCAAGATTTAACCCTTGAAGTACAAGTCACTCTCAATGCTCCTCGCACGGATCAAGGAATTCTCAATGCTCCTCGCACGGATCAAGGAATTCTCAGCAAAGGCGTGATTAATGGGGGCAATCCTCAGCAAACAGTTCCCTATGCTCTCTATATCACTAAAGATGGACGGGTTGTATTTGCCAGTGAAGATCAAAATCATCGCTTACTAACCCTCAGTTCCCCTACAAATACAGTGCGATTAGGACGCAACTATCATATCGCAGTCACTCGCAAGAAACACACTGAAGGAGCAACTGCCGGGAATGCTGACTTAACCCCCCTAGGTTTAGCCGCTCCCCTAGATGGTATCAGTTTGGAGAATGGAGCAGATCTCCACAACGAAGAGAATAAAGAAACGATCGAGCGGGCAATTTGTGCAGATTATGTGCAATCGAAACAGCGACAGCAAAACTTGCGCCAACAACAGATGGAAAATAACCGTTTACCGGCAACTGAGATTTCAGAAATTGTCGGCAACAGCATTCAGGAGTATCTAGAACTCCAACTGTATATCAATGGCGCATTAGTGGCAGAAGCGATCTTCCCAGCCACCGAGTTAGGAATGAATGATCAGCCCTTGGAAATTGGCAAAGCTTATGGCATCGCTACAGGGGGTGATCATCCGACAATTTTTGGTAACATCCCTCTCCATCTCCGCGGTGCTTTAAGCGAAGTCCGGTTATGGAATGTTGCCCTGAATGGGAACGAACTCAACCGCGATCTCAATGGTACAGAACGGGGATTAGTGGCTTGGTGGCAGTTTGAAGAAGGGGAAGGCAGTGACCTCAACGATACCCTCGGTAGCAATTTAGCTGCTATTAAAGGGGCAACTTGGATTGTTGATCCCAATCCGGATAACTCCACCTTAATGATTTATCACAATGGGGAAGTTACCCCCACTGAACCCTTTACCCCCCCTGCACCTCAGGAGACGAACGAGCCATACTTCCGCATCGGTCAAGGCTTTGCCGGGAATCTTGATGAAGTCCGCCTCTGGAAAGCTGCCCGCAAGGAAGAAGCAATTCTTGATAATCTCTTCGGTCGTCTCAAAGGAGAAAAGCGGGATTTACTGGGCTACTATACCTTTGACCAAGATAATGCCAATGCTGAAACCTCCGTTTATGATCATTCCCTTGAGGTGAATCGGTTAGAACCCAATACCACGGCAATTAATGAACTGACCCGCATTGACTATATCTTCTCAACTGCCCCAATCTGTGATGATATTGCTTTAGTTCGTAACGCCCTCGAAGGAGTCACAACCGTCTTCCAAGACGAAATTCACGCGCGTCCGGCAGTGGAAGAATATGGCGACTTGCAATACACGCCAACCGGGGAGTTGGTGGGAGCTATGAAGCGGTGCTATAGCTTTATTAAACAGGGGGAATGGCATCTCTACACCGGTTTTAAAGTGGGGAATATTATCACCGAATGGATTGGTCAAGTGCAGTTTGACCCACAAGTGATGGGATTTATCGAAGGGGCACCGCCGATTCCAAGCGAAAACTTGACCGAAGAGGCGGGAGATGACTTTAATGATGCAACTGCTTTAGAAATCATTGAAGCAGAGAATGTGACTTACACGGTCTCTTCCGAAAAAGAACAGGGGTACAATACCGCTCTTTCCTTTGCTGCTAGTATTGGTGTCGAAGGAGATATTGACAGTCTACTTGCGCCCTTGGGATTTGGGATTAGCTTTCCGATTGAATTTAATCTCAATGCAAGCACTGGCGGTAATTTTGAAGCTTCTCAAGGCTGGTCAAGTGCCGAAAGTCAAGGACGAGGGATTAACACCACCCGTAACACGAATGTGGCTTTGCGAGGAGAATGGGAAGATCCTGATTTTCCTGAAATTCCCGAAGCCTTAGCGAGTCTGGGACGGCGATATCTTCCTGCGAATGTCGGTTTTGCGGTTGTACAATCAGAAACTGCCGATGTGTTTGCCCTGCGGATGGCGCATAATGGGGCGTTAGTCTCCTTGCGTTTCCGTCCCAATCGCGATATTCCGCGGGATATCAACCTAATTCCCTTCCCGATCAATCCCCAATATACGAAACAGGGAACACTCGATGGCACCGTGGGCTATAGTTCCCAAGGTCGAATTGTCGATCCTGACTATCTCAATACCGATGCAGCCGATCAACCCAGCTACTTTAAGCCTCAGGAAGCCTATGCCCTGCGCAATCGTATTCAGCAAGAAGAACAGCAACTGAAAGCCTATTATGAGAACTTCCAAACCAGTCCGATGAATCGGGTGTTAGGGGCTTCCGTTGCAGCTACTCAGGGCGCGATCGCGCAAAACCTGGGCAACAGCACTGCTACTGCGATTACGAATCTCATGCCCCCTATGAATGGGCGAGATCCCGTAGCTGAAGGTTTTGCCAAGCGGAATTTGGTCAATACCTACATCTGGACAGCCGAAGGCGGGTTCTTTGCTCAATCCACACAAACCTCAACGGTACGTCAAGAAGTCACGGGCAGTTCCTACGGTTTTTCCGGTTCTGCTGATGTAGGCTTTGGTTTAGAGTTATCCGGGTTAGGACTCTCGGCAGGCATTGAATTTAATGCCTCGATTGGCGGACAATTGAATGTCACCAAAACGGCGACCAAAGACTCAGAAAGCAGCTATGAACTCAGTATCAGCGTTGATACTCCCGGTCATCCCCAGAAACCAGGTACTGTGGATGCTTACCGCTTCTTTACTTTTTATCTTGAACCTGCGGTGGAGAACTTCGATCAATTCTTTAGCGAGGTGATTGATCCCATCTGGTTAGCCGAAAGCAATCATCCCAATGCAGTTGCCCTGCGTCAAGCGAATAATACCGAGAAGAAACCCCCGTGTTGGCGTGTCTTCCACCGGGTTACCTTTGTCAGTCGCGTGTTGCCTGAGTTTCCGGATGACACGATGCCTCCGTTAGACCGAGCGTTAATGGCTGCGAATGTGTCTAGCAATTGGCAACTGATTCAACGGCTTGATCCTCTCGTGCGTAGCCAAAAACACGACTTTGCTTTATTAGCGGAAGCCATCCGCAAAGCGATTCGTCGCTATCTTCCCGAGTTGCAACCCCATCAAGCCGAGATTATCGAGTATATGGCGGTTTACTACGGATTATTGTAAGGATTAACCCGCGATAATTACCAGATCAATTATGTCTTTGCATGAACTTATCCCACTCCTCAAGGGGGTGGGATTTCATGTCCTTCATTACTGATCATTTGTACTAATGACCAAGGACAAAGCCGCGGGAGTCGCTTTCTGCGAAGACAAAATTTTACAATAGAAAGAGTAATGATGTGTCGTATTGTAACTGATATTAAATAAGGACTAATGCCTAACTCTCCTCAATATCTCAGCGGTAATCAAATTCGCCAAACTTTTTTAGATTTTTATGCGCAGCGCGGACATGAAGTCTTACCCAGTGCGTCTCTCGTTCCAGAAGACCCCACCGTTTTACTGACCATTGCTGGGATGCTGCCGTTTAAGCCCATCTTTTTGGGACAAAAAACCGCTCCTTACAATCGCGCCACAACCTCCCAAAAGTGTATTCGCACCAATGATATTGAGAATGTAGGACGCACCAAGCGTCACCATACCTTCTTTGAGATGTTAGGTAACTTCAGCTTTGGCGACTACTTCAAAGAAGACGCTATTCAATGGGCGTGGGAACTTTCGACAAAAGCGTTTGGTTTAGACCCAGAACGGCTGATTCCCAGTGTCTATAGAGAAGATGAAGAGGCGTTTGCCATTTGGCGGGATCAAATTGGTGTTGCCCCCCATCGCATCCAACGGATGGGGGAAGAAGATAACTTTTGGGCAGCCGGTCCCACGGGTCCTTGTGGTCCTTGTTCGGAGATTTACTACGACTTTCATCCCGAGTTAGGTGACCAAGACATTGATTTAGAAGATGATTCTCGCTTCATTGAATTTTATAATCTCGTTTTCATGCAATTTAATCGGGATAGTGAAGGCAATTTAACACCGTTGCAAAATCAAAATATTGATACCGGTTTGGGATTGGAACGGATGGCACAAATTCTGCAACAAGTCCCCAATAATTACGAAACTGATCTCATTTTCCCGATTATTAAAACCGCTGCTGAAATTGCCAATTTGGATTATGCGCAAGCGGATGATAAGCAACAAGTTTCGTTGAAAGTAATTGGCGATCATGTTCGGGCGGTCGTTCACATGATCGCTGATGGCGTTACCGCCTCCAACCTGGGACGCGGCTATATTCTGCGCCGTCTCATTCGTCGTGTGGTGCGTCATGGACGTTTGTTAGGGATTACCCGCGAGTTTACCCAAGATGTTGCCGAAACGGCAATTTCCTTAATGGAAGAACATTACTCCAACTTGCGCGAAGGGGAGAAACTAATTAAACAAGAACTGCAGCGCGAAGAGTCCCGTTTCTTGGAAACTCTTGAAAGAGGCGAAAAACTGTTAGGAGAAATTTTGCAAAAAGAAAGCCAACAGATTTCTGGAGAAGATGCCTTTGTTCTCTATGATACCTATGGTTTCCCCTTAGAATTAACGCAAGAAATCGCCGAAGAAAAAGGGTTAACGGTGGATCTCGACGCATTTGAAGTGGAAATGGAAAAACAACGTCAGCGTTCCCAAGCTGCCCACGAGACCATTGATTTAATGGTACAAGGTAGTTTAGACAAGTTGGCGCAAACAGTTCATCCCACTGAATTTGTCGGCTATACAGATCCTCACTCGACGGCGAGAGTGGAAGCCGTATTAGTACAAGGGAAAACAGTGCAAGAAGCCGAAGCTGGCGATCAGGTGCAACTAGTGCTCAATCAAACGCCCTTCTACGCAGAATCCGGGGGACAAATCGGCGATCGCGGTTATCTCTCTGGCGATAATCTCTTAGTGCGTATTGAAGATGTGCAAAAAGAGTCCAGCATTTATGTCCATATCGGACGCATTGAACGGGGAATCATCCGCGTGGGCGATACGGTCACTGCGACCATTGATCGCGCCTGTCGCCGTCGCGCCCAAGCCCATCATACGGCAACCCATTTGCTGCAAGCTGCCCTCAAACAAATTATTGATCCCTCTGTCTCGCAAGCGGGTTCTTTAGTCGCCTTTGACCGCTTACGGTTTGACTTCAACTGTCCCCGTCAGATTACCCGGGAAGAATTGCAACAAGTGGAAGAGACCATCAATACTTGGATTGCCGAAGCCCATGATACACAATCGGATGTGATGCCCTTTGATGAAGCCAAAGAAAAAGGCGCGATCGCGATGTTCGGGGAAAAGTATGATGATGTAGTACGAGTGATTGATGTCCCCGGTGTCTCTATGGAATTATGTGGTGGCACCCACGTTAACAACACTGCTGAAATTGGATTGTTTAAAATCATCTCCGAAACCGGGATTTCTTCCGGTGTGCGGCGAATTGAAGCAGTCGCCGGTCCCGCAGTTCTCGAATATCTTAACCTGCGCGAAAAAATTGTGCGCGATCTCAGCACTCACTTTAAAGTCCAACCGGAAGAAGTTCCCAAACGGATTGAAAACTTGCAGTCGGAACTCAAACAAACGCAAAAACAACTGGAAGCAGCGAAACAAGAACTTGCCCTTGCCAAGTCGGATCAACTCCTAGCGCAAGCAGAATCAGTGGGAGAGTTCCAACTCTTAGTCACTCAAGTTGAAGCAATGGATGCCAAAGCCCTACAAACGGCAGCGGAACGTTTACAACAAAAACTAGGAGAAGCAGCAGTGGTCTTAGGATCCGTTCCCGCTGAAGGAAAAGTCAGTTTAGTGGCTGCGTTTAGCCCGAAAGTGAATGAAAAAGGCTTACAAGCCGGTAAATTTATTGGCGGTATCGCTAAAATTTGCGGTGGTGGCGGTGGGGGACGTCCTAATCTTGCCCAAGCGGGCGGGAAAGATGCCTCCCACTTACCCGAAGCCCTAGAAACGGCACAAACTCAACTGCGAGAACAACTGAAATAAACAAAAACGCTGAACTATCTTCAGTTAGGATTAGCAACAAAGGTCGCGAGTGAATCAAAAAATATGATGATTTCCAATTCACTCGCAACCCTGAATTAATGATCTGCGCGATCAATCTTGAGTCCCTCACTCATCGCTATTCTGTTCTGAGACAGGGAAATTTAACCATTAAATGTCCTCTATACCAATTCATTGGCATACAACTTAAAGAAATGGGAAACTTTAAAGGCTTAGACAAGATTTCAATCATTACTGAAAATTCTTTGGAACGGCGACCAACGGCTGTAACTTCATGATGATTGCTGAGGGCAACAGAATTTTCCGATTCAAGCAAAGATTATGATCAAAGAGATGTCACAATAAGCAGACGGTATTCTCATCAGAACAATCAATCTTCTATGGCTTCAGATTTGAATTGGCTTTATCGCGGTACAACAGAAATTT
Organism: uncultured Dactylococcopsis sp.; assembly: GCA_964493825.1. GTDB lineage: Bacteria > Cyanobacteriota > Cyanobacteriia > Cyanobacteriales > Rubidibacteraceae > Halothece. The sequence goes on along the minus strand of CAZBPR010000072.1, from coordinate 2,648 downwards.
TCCCGAATCAACCGGAGTCGGATAATCCTGACGAAAATTTAGAACAGCGTCTCCTGCGCAGCGATTCTCCCTTGCGCGTAAAATTAGGGATTGACCCAACCGGAACCGATATTCATTTGGGACATAGTATTCCCGTGCGCAAACTGCGGGCTTTTCAAGATGCTGGACATACTGCAGTTTTAATTATTGGCGATTTTACCGCCCAAATTGGCGACCCGACCGGGAAATCGGAAGTCCGCAAACATTTAACCCCGGAAGAAGTGGAAGCGAACGCCAAAACTTACCTTGAACAATTGCGTCCCATCCTTGATTTTGATACTCCTGGACGTTTAGAAATTCGCTACAACTCCGAATGGTTAAA
>CAZBPR010000072.1:0-2277 GCA_964493825.1 uncultured Dactylococcopsis sp. | reverse complement strand
GCCACCATGACGGTCGGGCAAATGTTAGCCAAAGAAGGCTTTGCAGAACGCTACGAAAAAGATCAGCCGATTTATCTTCATGAGTTTATGTATCCTCTCATGCAAGGGTATGATTCCGTTGCCGTGGAAGCAGATGTGGAGTTAGGCGGAACCGATCAAAAATTTAATATTGCCGTGGGAAGAGACTTACAACGCTACTTTAAAAAACGTCCCCAGTTTGGCTTATTAACGCCAATTTTAATCGGGACTGATGGGGTGCAAAAAATGTCAAAATCCTTGAATAATTACGTGGGGCTAAAAGAAGATGCCTTGAGTATGTATTCTAAATTGGAGAAAGTTCCGGATGACCAAATTAGAACCTATTTTGAACTACTGACAAACTTACCCTTGGATCAGCTTCCAGAAAATCCTCGGGAGTGCCAAAAATTATTAGGCTTAGAAGTGACCAGTCACTATCATGGAAAAGAAGTGGCAGAACAAGCGCAAAAGTCAGCTTTAGATTTAGTCAAAGTTCAATTCTCTATACAATTTCAATCAGAAGGAAATGTAATTCGTAATTATTCCTTGTCAGAACTGAAATTTCCTGTGAAACTCTTTTACATTCTAAATGCTAGTGGCTTATGTCAAAGTAGTGGCGAAGGACGACGACAAATTAAAGGCGGTGCCGTGCGTTTAGATGGGGAAAAAGTGACGGATGTGAATGCTGAATTTCAAACTGCTGAAGCATTAGCTGGCAAAACCTTACAAGTAGGGAAAAAGAAATTTGTTCGCTTAGTTTAAGGTGCGATCAAGATTCATGATTTTCAATTCTGTCTTGTTTCATTGCAGCGATCGCGCTGTATGATTTAACGGTAATACCCCTGAAGATTGAGTACAAATATTCGGTATGAAGTATTTTTTCCTTACGCAAGGGTGGACAATTGGACGAATTTGGGAGTTTGGAGGGCTTTGGAATGTTAATTCCCGACGCAGACAGCCTTATCTACAACCTTTATCGATTTCTTTAATTGAAAACCAGGAAAAACTGGTCTTATACGAAGTCGAAGATGATGTATTAATGGTGGAAGTTTTATCTCCCGATCAAAATAAGAATACTTCGAGTTCGATTGGTCAAGTTGTCCTCAAACGCTTAATTAGTGCAGAACAAGTAATTCGTTATTTAGCTAACGGCAAAATTATGAATAATCGTCAGTAGCAGCACTCTTCTTAAATCAAACAAATAACGAATAATAAGCTGATCAATTTTCCTTCAGCCATTGCTCTAAATCTTGAATAGAATTAAAGTCTAATAGGGCTTCTGCGAGGTCTTCTAATCTCCAGAGGTAACATCAGTAAAAACTTCTTTATCTAAGGATTGCAACGATTGAGAGTCTAAATCATTCACAATTTCTGGAAAAAACAACTCAATAAATTCTATAAAAAAGGTAGATAGGAGTTCCTTAAAGAGTCGATCATGATTGATTTTTTGAGTTTCAGCCATTGTCTAAAAGGGATCACTCAATTATAAAATATAACAATTAATGTAATGACAATGAAAAGCTAAAAATGGTTAAACCAGAATATGATGCAGCACGTGAAGAACGGATTAGTCGTGAAGTTTTTGTCGATGTCTATACGGAAGAAGAAGCGGCTTTATGCTGGTATTACTATTTAGAGAATAAACTCGATTTTCCCATAATGGGGCAAAGAAACGGTCCAAGTCATTGGTATGGAGCCAGATTCCGAAGCGGCGGGATCACAGGTGCAGTTGCAAGTGCTGTATCGAGAAGGAGACATGGAAGATATTTTCCCGGTCTTGGTTGCCGACTTACAACCGATCGCGGTTGATACCGAAACCCAAACCGCGATCGCGGATCTGCATTACTGGATCCAAGGGGGTCATTAATCATTTTTTTTGTTCTCTATCGCGAGAAAGCATTTAAATTTAAGAGTGATCTATGATTCATTCTTTGTTATTGCTATGTCTCGTCCTGTTCTTTACGTTGCCATTACCAGTCACGGCTTTGGTCATGCCGTCCGCGCCGCCTCTGTTGCTGCAGCCGCCCAAGCCTTGCTGCCTGAATTGTTGCCCATTTTTGTAACGAAAGTTCCTGATTGGTTGCTGAGTTCCTATGTGCCCGGAGACTTTATACAGCGCGATCGTGCGTTGGATGTAGGAGTGGTCCAAAGCGATAGCATCCAAATGGATTTAGACGCCACCCGCCAAGAATTAGAGAAACTTCAGAAAAACGAAGACAGAATTATTCAAGAAGAAGCAGAATTGATTGCTGATCAGGG
>CAZBPR010000071.1:0-14519 GCA_964493825.1 uncultured Dactylococcopsis sp. | reverse complement strand
TTATTTAACTTAGGGGATCTCGCTGATATCGACGAAGAACGTCCTTCTCCCGAAGCAGCATCTCCTCTTGATGAACCTTCTCCCTTTGAGCAAGAAAAAGAGGCTTCTTCTTTAGATGTGCCTGGGGATTATGACAGTTTCGATCTGAATTAACTGCAGCGATCAGTATTCTTCAGTATTCTGAGGACAGAGTTTCGGTGGCATCTTGACTGCCGAAACTCTCTTCTGTTTCTCCTTCTTCAATCACAATGACCGTAATATTATCGGAACCGCCGTTTTCTTTAGCAGTTTCTATGAGTTGAGTAACGGCTTTGTCACAAGTTTCTGCTGCTTTGAGGTATTGGGTAATTTCGCCTTCTGGTACTTCACCGGTTAAGCCATCACTGCAAAGTAACAAGCGATCACCAGCTTGAATATTAAGAATATCGACATCAATACTGTAGAGTTCTCTACGACCTAAACACTGGGATAAAACATGACGCCAAGGATGAACTTCTGCTTCTGCCGGAGAAATCGTCCCTGATTTTAAAGCCCATGCGACCCAGGTATGATCTTCAGTCAGTTGACTGAGCTCATTATCTCGCCAGAGGTACAATCGCGAATCTCCAACATGAACACACCAGGACTGATTTTTACGAAAGATCACAGCAACCACCGTTGTTCCCATTTCAGCGCGTTCGGGGTGGGCTTCCTGATCCGCAATAATTTTTTCGTTGGCTTCTTCAACAGCTTGATGTAGCAAGACTTCTGAATTGAGATCGGAGTCCCAATGTTGTTCCAGATAATCACTAATGGCTTGTGTTGCAATTTTACTGGCTTCTTGTCCGCCAGCATGACCGCCCATACCATCCGCCACAATAAAGAAACGCCCTCGCGGGTCGTAATATAAGCAGTCTTGATTTACTGCACGCATAATTCCGGTATCAGTTCGCCCATTGAAGCGACGTTTCATAGCCTTTTTTTGAATAACCAGTGTACAAAACAAAAAATAATAAATTTATTTTATCGGTTTATTGCATTCGATCCCAACGGTCTAAGCGTTTTAATAAACGAATGAATGCAAATCCGGAAGCCCCTGCGGCTAGAGCCATAATAACAGCTAAGATGATCAGTTCATTAACCAGTAAAATGGTTGCCGAAATAATAAAAGCTGACATGAGGAGGGTATAGTTTGTTCCCAACTGAACTCCACTCATGCGCCTGAGGATCCGATCACTTTCAATGGAACGAACGCGCAGACGCAAATCACCTCTTTCTAGTTTATCAATGGTTTCTTCGACACGACGGGGTAAACCCAATGCCGTTGAGCTGACTTGGGCGGCTTGTCGTCCAATTTCATCGAGAAAGGTTTTGTTGCTGTCGTAACCGTTATTATTCATAAGATCCATCGCATAGGGCTGAGCAACTGCCATAAAGTTAAAGTTTGGGTCAAGACTTTTGCCAACGCCTTCCAGGGTGGAAAAGGCCCTCATCACAAAGGTAAAGGTAGCTGGAAAACGGAAGGGATTGTTGTAAGCAATTTCGTATAAGTCATCGCTGATTTCGGCAACGGATTGTTCCTCAAACGGTTCATCCATGAAATGATCGAGCATATATTGGATGGAACGACGAACCGCACTGGTATCCCCAACGGGGGCAAGAGCGCCCAGTTCTACCAGCGACTGCATCACGCGATCGCCGTTTTTTTCCGCAATGCCAAATAGGGTCTCCATTAATTGTTCCCTAACATTGCCTTTAATCCGTCCCATCATGCCAAAATCATAAAAAATCAGTTGTCCTTGGGGACTCACTGCTAGGTTTCCCGGGTGGGGATCCGCATGAAAGAACCCATCATAGAGGAGCTGTTGCAGATAAGTTTCTGCCCCGAGACGGGCAATCACGCTCCGATCCACCCCGGCGGCATCAAGGGCTTCATGATGACTGACTTTAATGCCGGGAACAAATTCTAAGGTTAAAACGCGCAATGAAGTGTAGCGCCAATAGACGCGAGGAACACGCACTTGTTTGTAGTGTTGGAAGTTACGACGAAAGGTATCGGCATTCCGTCCTTCGTTGAGATAGTCCGCTTCTTCCCAAAGAATGCGACAACATTCCTCATAAATGCCAATCCAATCGCGCCCATGTCCCCAACGGGGATGATTTTGAAAATACCGCGCAATCCGCTTGAGAATGGCTAGGTCAATGGTAAACAATTGTTTCAGACCCGGGCGCTGCACCTTGACAACTACGGTTTCACCATTGTGCAGTTGCGCTTTATGGACTTGTCCTAAACTGGCTGCAGCCAGGGGGATTGGGTCAAAACTTTGAAAGAGTTGGTTCACGGTTTTACCAAGGTCTTTCTGAATAATGGCTTCGACCTGTTCAAAATCAAAAGCAGGCACCCGGTCTTGGAGTTTAGACAGTTCCTCCACATACTCAATTGGGAAAATATCGGCACGGGTTGAAAAAAGTTGACCGACTTTAATAAAGGTCGGACCCAACTCCAACAGACTTTCCCGAATCCAGACGGCTCTAGCTTGACGGCGAGCTTGTTTTTTTTCTTCGCTATACCCCCCGATATAGCTCCATTTTTTCCCTTCTAACCAGAGCTTAAACAGCAAGGTGAGGACAAAAAACCAAATATCTAATCGTCGACGGTTACGGGAGTAGTTTTCTCGATTCCAGCGATAAGCTTTTTTCCCTGCTTCTGGGGAGGATGCAGCAGGGGAAGAGAGTTGTTGATTTAGGGGCTGATTCGATTTCTCAGAGAGCGCAGACACAGCACGATTCCTTGATAGCGTTTTGGCGATAGAGTGCAGAGGAGAACTTGCTTAGAAACAAACTCCGTTATGATTTTTGACTTCGATAAGCGTTCAGTTCAGTGCGCAAGGTTGCGATCGATGCTCTTAATTCGTCAATCATTGCTTGCACATCTTCGGGAGAACGGCGAGTTGTCGTCTGAGTACTAGATGCAGCACTGGTTTGAGTGGTGGTTGCAGTGGAGGGGGTGGATTGACCTTCACTTTGTTCAGCGCGCGCCATCACTTCTTCCACAAACTCTCGCATGGCTTCTCGCTGTTTGGCTTCTAATTGTCCCAGTTCGCTAAGACCATTGGTGAGTGTGTCTTCGATTCGTTCACTAAGGACTTCTGCAAAAGCGCGACCGACATAAAAGGCGTGTAGAGCAGGATTACTCATAAAAACAGTTAGAGATAAATGGTATTTGTAGGTTTCGTAACAAATTATAACGTGCAGATTAAAAGGAAAGCGTTTCTGCCCCCAAATTTCATTCAGAATACGACTTCGGTAGAATCCAATCCGGTTTTCAACAAACTTTGAAAATCCGAGATTAATAATGTCAATCTTCTACCAACGGAAAACATTGCTCCCAATCAGGAGGTTAGGCAAGCAACGGCTATGTTCATCCATTTCATTATTTCCAGAAAAGACTAAATAGAAACAATTCCCTCTGATTTTTTAAGTTTATTCTCCTGATCTCGATTTAAAATTTGACGATTATCTCAAGTATTTATTTCATCCTATTTTGCGCGATCGCGTTTCCTGCAATTTTCAAAATTCTGTCCCTTAAAAATAACTTTACTTCTAATGAAACCCCCCTCCCCAGGATGGGGATAGATCAAGTAAAAAAGAAGAGTTACAATGAATCCTTAATCTAAAAAGCTGTAATTAATTGCTTTTAAAATTTGAAAATAACTCTCTGGTAAAGGAGCATAAAAATGAAAAAAATGAGTTGCTTGATTTTAACTTCTCTTTCTTTACTACTTGTATCACCAACCCTTGCCCATAGCATCTGGCTAGACAAAGAAGAAGAAGAATTAACAATCAAATATGGTCATGTCGAAAAAGAGTTTGAGGGCTACGATCCAAATAAAGTGAAAACCGTAACTGCTTTTGCTCAAAATGGAGACCAGATGGATGTAGAAATGATTGCTCATGGAGAAAAAATGATCTTAGAAACTGAGGCATCTCCGAGCTTAGTTGCGGTTACTTTTGATAATGGATATTGGGTAGAAACCGAAGACGGTTGGGAAAATATTTCTAAACAAGAAGTAGATAGTTATATTAGTTCTAGCCACACTTATAAATATACTAAGGCTCTTTATCAATGGTCATCTTCTTTTGCTAAGCCTGTTGGTTTGACCTTAGAAATTGTTCCTCTTAATAATCCTTTTGCTCTTAATCCTGGCGAAGACTTTAAACTTCAAGTTTTATACGAAAAAGAACCTCTATCTCAGGTGAAACTTACGTATAATGGAGCTGAAGGAAAGGTTATAGAAACGGATCAAAATGGCATCGCGTCTATTTCCTTAAGTGACTCTAAATTACATTACGTTGAAGTGAATCATCGCTACTCTATTGAAAATAACCCCAAAGCCGATGAAGTTGCTCATTCGTCAACGCTAACATTTGAACTCGATTAATTAAAGAACTCAATACAAATTATTTTATTTCCATCCTCTGAGTCAGTCATCATGCTGCCATAAGGGTAAGACAAAAGTCTTCTAAAGTGAGATGAAATTCGGTTTGCAAACGCTGCATTGCCTTCTGTTGATTGTTCAAATTCCGAAGAGATCACTTTGCTGTAGTGATGAACACAGACAATTAGTGGCGCTTGATGATAAAAGATTCGATATAAGCATTAAAGGTATAATTGATTTAGATTAAATAAGGCGTTCTTAACGATGAGCGAAACAATTCAAAAAATTGATATCTCTGATTTATCTTTAGAGACCTTTTTTAGATCAAAATACAAAAAAAATGTTCCTCTTATCGTGACTGGCTTACTAGGACAAGATACACAATGGGACTTAGATTATCTTTGTCAAACCATTGGTAAAAAAAAGTTTTTCTTTCGCCATTATGGACGCCAACGCTATCAAATTGATAAGCAGAAATGGCAGAGTATTGGCAGTGGGGTAGATGTACAAGAAATGTCGTTTCATGAGTATGCCGAAATGCTGCGCAATGGTAAAGCGAAAAGCGAAGATATTTATTTGGCAAAAGCCTCTTTGCAGGATACGCCATTGCGTCAAAGCCCTTCCTTACAAACCCTCGGTTCTCAACTGAACTTAAAGCCTGTTACGGACTATCGGATGTATATGGGACACGGCGGACACATTGCCTCTCTTCATTACGATGTTGTTCATAGTACTTTATGTCAACTTTATGGTGAGAAAAAAGTGATTCTCTTTCCACCCTCTGTGACGCCTTATTTATATCCTTTTCCGATTTGGGTTCATTTCACTCATGGCTTGAAGCTACGGTGTGGTTATAGTCAAGTAGATTTAGCAGCACCCGATTACAGGCAATTTCCGAACTTAAAGCTTGCCTTGCAGCAACAGCAAACTGTGACTTTAAAGGCGGGAGAAGTGCTTTTTATTCCAATGGGATGGTGGCACGAACTCATCACCCTCGAAACAGCGGAAATTTCTTGTTCCGTCAGTCGATTTTGGCAGGTTTCTCCCCAAACAGAAGGGTATTTTTCTTGGCAACGTTTACGACCGGTCTTAGGTAATCTTCTTGCCTTACCGCACTCAATACAAACAATGATGAAGCAATTCTTAAAACAGCCCCATTGGAAAACAATCCAGCAAATATTGTATAGAATCTAGGAAGGAATTTAAGGAACAGAGGAGTGATGATGGCTTTAATGAGCTTTATTGCTGCATTTGTAGCGGCAAGTTTGGTGGAATACTGGATCCACCGCCTGATGCACGCTTCACAAAAATTGGGAGAACGCCACCGAGATCACCATCGTCGAAATGAAGGACAAGGGGTGATTTGGGAGTTTTTTGATTATATTAAGGGGGGCGCGATCGCGATGGTACCGCCGTTTTTCATTTCTGTGGAAATTGGAACCGGTTGGCTACTCGGCGCGATCGCGTATGCCGCGTTCTCGGCTTATGCGCACCAACTGCAACATGAAAACCCCACCCGTTGTTTTTGGATGAAAATGCCCGTTCACTATGTCCATCATAAATATGGAATGTGGCATCATAATTTTGGCCTCGGGGTAGACTGGTGGGATCATGTTTTTGGCACTTACAAGCTAGTGGATTGGCAAACCGAAGAGGAACTTGCCCAGCAATCCGGTTATTTAGCACTGAAATGGTGGTAGCGGAAATCGCAAGAGAGGGGGTTTATCGGCAGCGTCGTCAAACCCCTCCCCTCCCCTTCATTCAGGCTGGGGAGTCGTCAATCCTCACTAAAATAGCGGTTCTGCCACTAATACCAATGAGCCTTGTAAGTCCGCAACAATCTCTGTGGTAATATCACTAACTGCCAGTCCTCCAGCGGTTTGGCGACGCAAAGCTCGTAAGACGGTTAAATCATAATCTTGGGCAACTTCGATAATGGCTTTTGGGATGTGGTCATGCACCATGGTTTGGATCTGAATCGGAAGATGAAAGTTATGCCACAGCAACCACTCTTTTAACGCTTCTTCAAAGGCTTCCATTTCCTCATTGGATTCTCCCCAAGGCACCACATGAAGGAGCGTTACTGCGGCTTGATTATTTTGTGCGATTAATTGCGCAAATTCAATCGTTCGCCAACTGGGAGGACTTAAATTTTCGACTGGTACTAAAATTCGTTTAATTGCCGTTGGATCTTCATGGAGGTTCATCACAACAACGGGACAGTGTGCCGTCCAAAAGACATGATCAATGGTTTTACCGAGGAGACGTTCCCGAAGTGTGGTGGGACTCCAACCGATCACAATCCAAGTGGCACCATGTTCCCGGGCAGTGCGGGTAATCCCTTGAGCAATGTTGTCATCTAAACGGAGTACTGGCAGGATGGAAACATCGAAATGATTACTCAGTGCTTGGGTTTCTTCTAGTAAAGATTGCGCGTGTCCAATGTCGTCGGTTGTTGCCATGCCATCCACAACCACTGCCAAAGAAATCACTTTTCCTTCTCCTTGACGGGCAAGTAAAGCCGCCGTTTCCACTAGATGCGTTTTGGTATTAGGGTTAGAGATAGAAACTAGGACGCGAGAAGGGGGATAGGTGACAAAGGTTTCTGGAATGGTGAGGGATCTTAACGGTTGGGCACGGCGAGGGGATTGTAACTGACGCCCAAACCGTTGCGTAAGAATGGGTCCGGCCATTGCCGTTACCAGCATCAGCATAATCACAGCATTGAACAAGGAGCGATCCAGCAAGCCCTGATTTAAACCGGCTAAGGCAGCAGCAAGGGTGGCAGCCACTTGCGGTAAGGACAGCGACCACATGATGAAGCCTTCTGTGGGCGTATAACCATAACTCCATTGCGCGATCGCGGCAGCGATGCCTTTACTTAAAAATAATCCCCCAACAAGGGCAGCAGTTACAGCTAAATTGCCGGTCAAAGTTTGTCGCAAACTCGATAAATCAAGAATTAATCCCATATCCACAAAAAAGAAAGGAATAAATAGGGTACTGCCGACAAACGTAATTTTTTCTTCGACTTGGCTGCGTCCCACGACATCATTCACCGCTAATCCTGCCAGAAAAGCCCCAACAATTTTATCCACTTGAATCAGTTGCGCGCCCACTGCGGTTAAAAAAACCGCTAACAAAATAAATAAAAACTGATTACTTTCTTCCTCTCCGGTGCGTCGAAAATAGAATTTTCCTGCCCAATCTAAGCCGAATAAAACTAAAGTTGCATAAATCCCTAATGCAATTAATTGCAAGATTAAACTAGCAGTAGAAAAATTACCTTGATGAATCGATAAACAAATCGCTAACAGCAAAAGAGAAGCAATATCTGTAAAAATCGTTGCCCCAATTGTTGCCACTACGGCGGGGTTTCGCTCTACTCCTAAACGCGTCACAATCGGATAACCCAGCAAGGTATGAGATGCCATTAAAGATCCCATTAAAACTGCAGCATTAATGCCATATCCAAATAAAGAACTGACTAAAATTCCAGTGAGAAGAGGGAAAAGAAATGTAGTCATCCCAAAGCCTAAGGCTTTTCCTTTTGCTTTCCGAAACTCATTGAGATCAATCTCTAGTCCGGCGACAAACATGAGATAAATCTTTCCCACGTCAGAAAGCAATTTCATCGTTTCTGATTCCGAATCTAAAAAGCCTAATCCGTCAGACCCCAAGGCAATTCCTGCAACAATTAATCCGACTAATCCTGGCAGTTTTAAACGCTCAAAAATCGGCGGTACAATCAGAACGACGAGTAATAAAATAGTGAAAGTAAAAACGGGACTTTCAATTAGGTTTGACCACATGAGATAAAGGAATAATGACCACTTTGCTTTTTCTTCCTCCTTGGGAAAGTGAGCTGCGTTGTTGCTATTTTTAATTATTCATTTTCAATTGTCAATTATTTATTAATTTAATTTTTCTATGGCGCTAACAAGTTTACATTTCTTCAATCTTTATTTTTAAGCTTTGATCTTGACGAAATTACAATGTTTTAGCTAATATGCAGTTAAAATAATCCAAAGGGAAGTTGTGTCTTAATTAAAGAGAAGGTGAGCCAAATAACGATCATTTCGCAGCAAACCCTCTCAATTTGTCAAGATCTTTGCTCAACCAGTCGGATGTATTTTTGTTGCTATTTCAAGATTATTATGAAGAGCAATTGACAGAATTTGGCTTTGATGCATGAATCGCTGATATTTTAATTTCCGATGAAAGGGACAATATCGCTGCAACAATTATGGGAAACGGCATCCCCCTCAGACCTTAAGTTCCAAGGGCAAGATTATACTGCTTTGCCAGAGATTGCGCAACGCTACCTCCAATATGCAATCGCGCCCAACACTCCCCTTGCCTCTGCCGTTCACCTCAAAATGCACGGGGAAATTAAACTCAAAGGCTGGTCTCCCTTTACCGCTGAACAAGTCATTGCTTTTCCAAGGGGTTTTATCTGGCAAGCAACTGTTTGGATGGGTGGAATTCCCGTTTGTGGCTTTGATCGACTGGTGCAGGGTGAGGGCAAAATGCAGTGGAAACTCGTTGGACTCCTGCCAGTGATGGAAACTTCAGGAGAGGACATCACGCGATCAATCATCGGGCGGATGGTAGGAGAATGGATGTGGCTGCCCTCTGTTTTCTGTTATTCTGATGTAACTTGGGAAACTGTTAATTCTTCTGCCGTGATTGCACACCTGCAATTTCAACCAGAAACGATTCCCCTAACCCTCACAGTTAATCCAGATGGAAAACTCGAAACCATCGAGCTACCGCGTTGGGGAAATCCTGATGAACAAGGATATCGCTATCTTCCTTTCGGGGGCATGATCGAAGCTGATCAAACCTTTGGCGGATTTACGATTCCCAGTCGGGTTCGGGGCGGTTGGTTCTTTGATGGGCAAGACTTTCAGCACGACGGTGAGTTTTTCCATGTCACTGTTGATGCAGCAACGTTTTCCTAATTACCACCGTTGACGGCGCGCAAGTTTGGAAAGGAAGCCCAACGCGATCGCGCTGACCAATAATAAATAAATCACCCCACCTGGGATAAAAGTTAAAATCCCGACCCCTCGCAAAATGTAAACAAGAATCGTGATCACAATGAAACTAATTGTTAACCGTGAAAACAGGTTGGTGTAGGAAGTCATCGTATTCTGGCTCATTTTTCCCGACTCGTGTGTTTCCGTAACCCCTTGATGTTGACTATTAACCTTTTCCTAAGCTCTCGGAACCGAGGCTAATTGTATTCTCCGACTAACCTCACTCGTAAAGCCAGTGTTAAAACTGAGAAAAAGAATAAAGAATATAACGAGAATTTTTATGTGCTGTTTCCAAACTGAGTTGATGCTTAATATCAGTGATCATATAGTTGGCTTGATATTGCTGCATCAGAGATAAAACTTGTTCAGTGGAGAGTTGATTATATCCTTTTTCTAAAGCATCCTTGAGTTCTTCTTTTTCTTGAATCTGAGTGATATCAATTTGTCCACTCAAGTCATTGAGACGTTCATACCATTGTTCAACCGCAGAACTTACCGGAGGAACAAATTTATATTTAACAATAGTTGCTCGTTCACTTAACCAAGTAAAGGTTACGTCTTCTAAAGGATGTGATATAAAGCGTTCGTTTTTTTCTGTGTGATCACGAATCCAATAACACATTTCTTTCCATTCTGGTGTTACCATTTGCGGTTGGCTAGGAAATTGAGGCAAATCCATCAAGGAGCGATAAGTTTCTTTTCCTTGGATCACTATAGTTATTGTCAGGAGAACTAAACAGGATAAAATAAAAGCTGTTTGATTGAATTTTGATTGACAAGAAATCGCTTGTAACCCATAGAAAAAGAGCAAACACGTGATCAGTGGAAACATAACATCTCCCAAGCGAAATGGATAGTATTGGAGAAAGTTACCGTTAGTATCCCAAGGAGCAATAACAAGTCCGAAGATAAACGGAATCATTGTACATATAGCAAAGATCGCTAATTCAACTTGAAGATGTTCCTTTCCTTTCCATAAAATATAAATTGTTATCGTAAAAAAAATCAAATAAATGAGGGGTTGTATCCATTGCTCCAGCGACCAAGATAAGGGATTAAGATGATGAGGGGTTCGCAGATTAACGTAAATAAAAGATGCAGAAAAGTTACTCTTAGCAGCAGAGAAAAGTTGTCGGATAATTGGTGGTATCGCAAAACTTGCTGCCACTAAATAAATAACAGCAAGAGTAATTAAGCGATTAGGTTTTCTTAATTTATTCCTTCGACGGAACAGTAACCAAACGATCACTGTTAATAATGCCCATCCCCCAACTAGAACATGAAAACTAATGGTAAGTCCTAGAAAAAGAGCCATTAAACGATAGTTTTCTTTGAGCATAAAAGTAATGCCAAAGAGAAGGAAACTATAAGCAATGGCTTTTGGTTCTAGCGCACGAATGAGCCATTCTTCTGCAATTAATCCTTGGTCGCTTGAGCTAAATAAAAAGACGCTCATGGCAACGAGTAAAGAGATGAGCTTTAATCCTAAAGTATGGGCTAAGAAAACTAAACTACTGGCAAGGAGGGTAAAGACGATCAGACGTCCTATAATTGATGTCGCTAAAAACCCCCAAGCTGATGCCATATTTCCGAAAATTGCAATAAAGGGAGTGCGATAACCAGCCGGTAAATTGTAATACCAATCTTTAGGAACCCAAGTTGGATCAGCGTGTTGTCGAGCAAAGGGTAAAACATTCACTTCATTCACGCGACCCATATTTTCTTCTAATAAAAAGCAAAGGGAGAAAAAAGCGGTAACAATCAGGATTTCAATAATGGATTTTTGCCATTGCTTGAATTGAATTGCTGGTAATGATAAAGAAAACTTAGCGGTCATTCTTTTGAGTTCGATCTGTTATTCATTAATCGTAATCACCTGATATAGCACTTCCTAAGCGGGTGAGGTACAAAATTATCGCTCTAGGGAACAGGGAATAAAGGATGTACTTCATGAGAATCAGAATTGCTATATTTCAAAATGAAGGAAATATCAACGCTTGCTCGATTATTTAGCGAGATATCTTCCCATAAACGGTAAACCGGCAACAGCGGGGATAAAATAACGAGAGGTACAGAGTAAGCCTAAAGCCGCTGCTGTTGGGGCATCCAGATAGCTGTTGTAGAAAAAGACTAAAGCCGCATCACGAGTACCAATTCCAGCAAAGGTTAAGGGCAGTAATCCGGCTAAAATGGCAAGCGGTGCCAGGGCTAAATTGGCTAAAAATGGCGTCCAGGCTTTGAGGGCAAGAATAAATAACCAGATTTGAAACAGATGTAAAAACCATAAAAAAGTTGATGTTACACTCAGGAGAAAAAGCTGTGCGCGATCGCGCCAGAAATAATCGTGCATTTCTCTCCATGAAGTTTGTAACTTTTCTAATTTATTTCCCACGGCTTGCGGGGCAAAACGTTCACTAAAATTAAAGCAGATATCAGCAAAAGACCGAGAAGATAATAATAAAATTCCGAAAACGAATCCACCACTAATCACGGCTGTCATTCCCCAAAATAAAGCACCTTTATCAGGATATAAAAATAAGCCAAACCCACACCAAAATAAGAGGGATAATAAGTCACAGGTTTTTTCAAAGACGACTAAAGATAAAGCTAACGATCCACTTAAAGCGCCTCGTTTTTGAATGAAATAAGCCTTGGCGATATCCCCCATTTTTGAAGGGAGAACCATATTTAAAACACTGGCTGCTAAAATCAAACGGTTTCCTTCCGCAAACGTTAATTTGGCTTTTTCGGGAGTAAGTTGTTGTAAGCGCCAAGCAGTTAACATTGTAATGGGAATGACCATTCCTAAACCGACAATCATCCAACCGCGATGACTCTTTTCAAAGACTGCCAGCAAAGCAGTCAAATCAATTTTGAGATAGAGAACAACGAGAATAATCAGACTGACCGCGATCGAAATGAGTTTTTTCATAGAGCGTGCATTATTTAGTAACGGCGTTCAATCTGGAAAATATCTCCGGTCGTGAGGTCTTTTAGTTTATCACTAAAATCTAACCAATTTTGTAGCTGACTGGCTTGGAAAGTGCGACTCATGACCACATAAATTGATGTTTGATCAGCACCAATCCCCATTTGTTTGATTGCGTCCCAATTTGGAACATTCACTTGATCTTGAATCACAACATTTTCATTTTCCCAATGTAAGGAGCGTTGAAAAGTCATGCCTGTACTTTTCTTCCCTGTAATTAAAATCTTTTGTAAGATCTTCCGAATTAAATTGGGAAAAAAGCGTCCAAAGCTCAACATCACTAATCGTAAAACAATTAACTTGAAAGGCGTCATCTGGGTTTGTTTTGCCCATCCCAATTGTCCTTTAATAATAATTTGATTCTCTTGAACATCTATTTCAGTGTTGGCAGTATCAATGAGATGTGCCACTGCATTTTTCAGTTGTTTGCCTTGTTGAGTCAGCAAAGAAAACTGCGTATCGGAAACCAATAACCGTTGATTGCGAAAAAGCTTAAAAACACCTCCTTTATTTAAAGCTAAATACAGTTTGGTATGCCCGCGCTTTTCGATTAAAAGTTGGGCTTCAGGAAAATAGGTTCTTCCTTCTTTTTCTAATGGAGGATCGGGACGTTCTGAGATAAAGTCTCGCCAAGCCAGTAGATAGTTCCAAGTATGGTGTCCAATAATATGATCATCGGCATAACAGGGACTTAAACCATTGGCTAATCCTTGAAGAAAACCATCATTAATCTTTAAGGCGGGTGGATACCATTGTCCAACCAATTCAAAGCCATGAGGGAAAAAATTATAGGTATTTCGGCTTGCATATTCACCCCCGTAAGACCCATCTGGATGTAGAAAATAATGGGCGAATTCCACTGCTTTTGTCAGGGCTTCTTTTAAACGAATATCTGTTTTGAATTGATTAATTTGCCCTAAACATGATATGGTAAGGGAAAGGTATCCTGGATCGCTCGCTTCATATTCAGGAAACCAGCCTTCTTCTGATTGCCATCCCAAAAGACGTTCCAGGCGTAAACTTCTCGCCTTGTCCCACTTTGACGAATTAAGCAGACGACTTAATTTTTCGAGACAGAGAATAATCAAGGCGTGATGATTCGAGAGCCGACCACTTTCTTCATGATGAGCTAACCAGTCCGCTCGTTTTTCAAAGAATTTCAAAAGGGTATCGTTGTGTAACCCCAGAAGTTGATAGCTTTCAATACCGGCTAGTAGAGAAAATGCTGTTGCACCCGCTGCCTGTTCAAAGGGAAAATAGTCATCACAAGAGGCATTGTGATGGCTACTGCGAACCATATACAGCAGTCCTGCCTCTACCCATGTTTTGAGGGCTGGCTTTTGGTAGAAAGGATTATCAGGACAATTGGTATCATAGGCAAGGGCTAGGGGATAGAGAAATTCTTGGGCCATGCCACTGGGGAAATCGATGATTTTGTAGTGCCAAAAATTGCGATCAAAGCAGCCGTAGGTAGGACTGTGAGGATTACGATCTAAAAGAGTGAGGATTTTCGGAATGTGCGCGATCGCGCGCTGAGCAAATAAATCTCGATGACTCATGGGTCTAAAACCAAGAAATAATTAGAAACTACCATTAATTCCTCGTCAATGACTAGTTATCCCTTCCTCAATCTGACCATAAAAAAGCCATCGCTGTTGTGTTCCGTGGGCATCACTTTTAAACAGCCGGATGGAGAAACCAAAGATGCCGCGGGAAACGACTCTGGCGGCGATTCAATTTGCCATTGCCGATGATTCGTTAAAAACGCTTGTATTACCTCTTCATTTTCTAAGGGATTAAGCGTACAAGTAGCGTACACTAAAACTCCGTTGGGTTTGACCCAGGTTGCCGCTGCGGTTAAGATTTCTTGTTGCAAGTTGGCTAACTCAACGAGATTTTCTGGGGTTTGTCGCCAGCGGAGATCCGCGCGTCGGTGGAGGGTTCCCAAACCGGAACAAGGGGCATCAATTAAAACGCGATCTGCTGTATTTTCAAATTGAGACAAGTCTCGCGCATCGCCAACACAAGTTTCTATAGAATCTAGTTGGAGGCGTTGCGCATTGTTAGTCA
>CAZBPR010000070.1:0-14574 GCA_964493825.1 uncultured Dactylococcopsis sp. | reverse complement strand
ATCAGAACTGCCCTTGCAGAAAGTTTAGAACCAGCAAATTGGGAATCGTTGCAACCTCACGCGAAACGGGATGCTTTGATTATTGTTTCTCCCAGTTTAGATATTGTGGAAGTGGGAAGCGCGATCGCGCATGATGAAACAGAAACAGTGCAACAGTGGATTCAAAAAGAACTCTTAAAAAAACCCTCTGCCAACCAACTCTCTTTATGGAATGCTCAACCTAATAAAGCGTTTAATACTCTGATTGTTCAGCCTTATGTTTTGGTGCAAGAACTTCCGGTAGATTCCACTGACGCAGCAATTGATCCGAATCACTCAGACTAGCCCCCGTGTAGCCCGTGGTTACCCACAGCACTGCCCGACAGCCATCTCGCAAGGCTTTTTGCCAAGATTCTGAGGGAAACTCGGTTGGTACTGCCATCGGTTTCAGGATAATCCCGCGGCTCCCAAACACAATTTCTCCCACCACTCGCGCCCGTCGCATATGATTTTCTGAGGTCACCAGATAGACACTATCAATCCCGTGTGCTTTCAACTCATCCACGAGCGTCGTGAAATTGGTCACCGTATCTTGCGCGCGATAATCTAAATGAACGCGATCGCGCGCAATTCCTTCTTTTTGAAAAATCTTTTCTACATACCAGCGGGGACTTCCTGAAGAGATCCAAATCGGTAAATGGGGATGTTGTTTGGCAAACTGCGCGGCATATCGTTCTCGTTCTTCCGCCCCGCCTAGGACTAACATCGCCTCTGGACGAACGAACCACTGCTGCAACTGCTTATACCCGCCCCAACAAGCAATTGTAAGCACGAAGACAAGTCCAAGCCAACGTTTTTTCCGCTTTTTGCTCACGTTCTCCTCATCACTACGTCCACAGCTGATGCTATTTTTACAGGACTAGGAGTAAAAATGCAATGTCATTGATCAATTGCTCAATTAACAATCCCAAGTGATGAAAGGAAAAGAATTTATCAAACGCGTCAAAAAAAATTGGTAGAGATAGGAATATTGCAGTACGAGTTGATCAAAAACGAGGAAAAGGAAGTCACGTTACTCTCTACTTTGGTGAGCAATTTACAGTCGTGCGTAATCCCCAAGATGAACTCAAAACTGGTACACTAAGGGCAATGCTTCGCCAACTAAACATTACAAGAGAAGAATTTGAAGCAAAGTAATTATGCAATATTTTGCTTTTCCAGCTTTTTTGACGCCAGATGAAATTGATTCTGGCTTTGTTGTAACTTTCCGGGATTTACCAGAAGCAATAACTCAGGGCGAGACAGTTGAGCAATGTTTGAGTGAAGCTTCTGACTGCTTAGCAGAAGCAATTGCAGCGCGAATCGATGAAAATCTAGAAATTCCTACTCCTTCTCCTGCCCAAACTCAAGAATATCTAGTTCCTGTCCCTTTAGAAATAACGTGGAAAGCAGAGCTCTATAGCGCAATGCATCAATGCAATTTTACAGTAACTGACTTAGCCAATGTTTTAGGAATTGACAAAGATCAGGTGAGAAGACTCATTGATCCTCACTATCAAATCGACCAATCACTGATGCAAAAAGCATTAATTTGTCTTCGCTACGATCAATTGAGTGTAACTAGCTAACCATTGTCTGAACTACTGTCCCTGATAAGTCCTCAACATTGTTCAACACCATGATTGCGCCGGCATCCTTGAGGTTTTGTCTGTACTGTTCCACGCGCTGCGGTGATCCGGCCACCACATGAGGAGGTAAAATCCCTACAGCAAACCACTTGCGATGGGGTTGTGCCAATTGCGCTTTCCGAATCGTTTGCATATCGGCAACTGTATCTCCGGCATAAAAAACCGGTAAGGGATCATCGGGATAGAGTTGCTCAACTGTCGCAAATAATCCGGTGGGATCCGGTTTTCCCGGTGCATCTTCCATTGCCACTAGCACCGGCGATTGTAACCCTAAGCGCTGTTGCAGGACATACTCTGCCGAGCCTCGGGTTGCCCCGCTAAAAAAGCCCCATAAAATCTGATCGCGGCTCAGAGCGTCTAAATAAGTTTGACTCATCAAAAGGGGTTCATCGGAAATATAGCCATTCCAGGCTTGGGGATCGGTTCCCCGATAGCGAGACTGAAAAAAGGCAACTAATTCGGTATAGTCAATTTCCAGATTTTTTCTCGGTTGACCTTGGGATTCAAAATAGCGATAGACCAATTCTCGTGACGCTTCCCAATCATTATTCCAAATGCCTTCCCCTTTGAGGTCGTCAATGGCTTCTGGAGAAGGACGATAAGCTCCCTTGGTTAACTGTTCTACCGTATCAGCGAGGGCGCGTCGATAAGATCCAGCAACATCGCGCACCACGCCATCAATATCAAAAATTACAATTGCTTGCGGTGATGACATGAAGAATATCCGTTAAAATAAAGGACTGTACAATTAGCAATCATGATTAAACTCAATGGAATCTGTCGAAGTCTCTTCTGAATCGCGTTTTATTTTAAAAGTTTTATGGTTAGATGAAAATGTCGCTGTAGCAGTGGATCAGGTCGTCGGAAAAGGAACGAGCCCTTTAACGGCTTATTTCTTTTGGCCGCGCAACGATGCTTGGGAACAACTAAAAGAGGAATTAGAATCCAAAAGTTGGATTACTGAAGAAGAAAAAATTGATTTGCTTAACCAAGCCACAGAAGTGATCAATTATTGGCAAGAAAATATTAAGCACACCCCCATGGCAGACGCGCAACAACATTTCCCCAACATTGTCTTTGCGGGTAGCAACTAAATCTGAGCGGGAGACAAGGTGAGGGGATGATTTTTGGGTTACTCCCACTCACCGCAACTCCCAATCGCCATTACTCCGGTGCTTTGCCAGTAGCCGCTTGCAGGCGCGATCGCGCTCGCTTTAAAGCTTGAGTGGCCTGAATAACTTCTTGGCGCTTATCCGCGGCTTGTGCTTTCTCTAAACGCTCTTTAGCTTCGTTATAAGTTTCACGGGCTTTGTCCGGGTCAATGTCATCACCTCGTTCGGCACTATTGACTAAAATCGTCACTTCATCTGCTTCGACTTCGGCAAATCCGCCCGCAATCGAAATGCTGAGCCAATCTTTTTGGGGACGTAACCGCATCACCCCAATATCTAAAGCACTCAGTAAAGGGGCATGACCGCTTAAAATTCCTAATTGTCCCGTTGTACTTGGTAAAATAACTTCTTCCGCCGATGAATCCCAAACCGTATTATCTGGGGTGATAACGCGTACAGTTAAACTCATATTTTTTAATTAACTTATTGACAACTTCACTCGCGGGACAGAGGGGGAGCAGTCCCCTCAAATTCCCATCGTCTCGCCGGGTCGATTACTGCTCTTCCTTCATTTTTTGTGCTTTTTCAATCGCTTCTTCGATATTTCCCACCAAGTAGAAAGCTTGCTCAGGCAGATCATCGAGTTCCCCAGAAAGAATGCGCTGGAAGCCTTTGATTGTTTCCTCTAAAGTGACGTATTTTCCGGGTGCGCCGGTAAAGACTTCCGCAACGAAGAACGGCTGCGACAAGAACCGTTCAATCTTCCGAGCGCGATCCACCGTTAAGCGGTCTTCCTCAGAAAGTTCATCTAAACCGAGAATCGCAATAATGTCTTGCAGCTCTTTATAGCGTTGTAATGTTGCCTGAACTTCACGTGCCGTATCGTAGTGTTCTGCGCCAACAATATCCGGTTGCAGCATCGTGGAACTAGAATCAAGCGGATCAACCGCCGGATAAATGCCTTTCGACGCTAACGCCCGAGACAGTACCGTTGTCGCATCTAAGTGAGCAAAGGTAGTTGCCGGTGCCGGATCCGTTAAGTCATCTGCTGGTACATAAACCGCTTGAATCGAGGTAATGGAGCCTTCTTTGGTAGAAGTAATCCGCTCTTGGAGATCCCCCATATCGGTACCAAGGGTTGGCTGATAACCTACCGCCGAAGGCATCCGTCCTAACAGGGCTGATACTTCCATCCCGGCTTGTACAAAGCGGAAGATATTATCCACAAAGAGCAGAACGTCTTGCTTGCCAACATCCCGGAAGTATTCTGCCATGGTCAGCGCCGTTAAACCCACGCGCATTCTTGCACCGGGGGGCTCGTTCATTTGACCGTATACCAGAGCAACTTTCGATTGGCTCAAGTCTTCAGCGTTAATCACATTCGATTCGACCATTTCACTGTAGAGGTCGTTTCCTTCGCGAGTGCGTTCTCCCACACCGCCAAATACAGAGACACCACCGTGGGCTTTGGCAATGTTATTGATCAGCTCCATAATGATGACGGTTTTACCCACACCCGCACCACCAAAGAGACCGGTTTTACCACCGCGTCGATAGGGGGCGATCAGGTCAATCACTTTAATGCCCGTTTCAAAAATGGAAGGTTTGGTTTCTAATTCTGTCAGTTGAGGAATGGGGCGGTGAATGGGAAATTGATCATCAGAATTGACCGCACCTTTTTTGTCAACGGGTTCACCAAGAACGTTAAAAATGCGACCGAGAGTGGCTTGACCAACAGGAACGCTAATGGGAGCGCCGGTATCCGCCACATCCATGCCGCGAACTAGACCATCGGTTCCACTCATGGCAACGGAACGAACCACGCGATCGCCGAGGAGTTGTTGGACTTCACAAGTAACGGCAACATCATTTCCTGCTTCGTTTTTGCCTTCAATTCGTAAGGCATTATAAATCTCAGGTAACTCACCCGTTGGAAATTCGACGTCAACCACCGGACCGATAACCTGCACGATCCGACCGACGTTTGTTTTTGCTTTAGTGCTGACCATGCTTGACAAGCCTTGTTTCTTATTGAATTTACTATCTTGTATCTACTGTATTGGACTTTGGGATTTTCGACGAGACGAATCACACCAATAACTGGCAGCGAGATGACTGCTCGGTGTTCCTAAGATTCAAGAAGGAAATCGCTAGTCACACAGCTTGATCCCAAAATCCTCTAGCAGATTTTATCACGTTGATGAACAGTTGCGTGAAGGGAAAGACAAGGGAATTGCCATCGATTGCAGTCAATCCGTTTAAAATATCAAAGCAGTTGCTTAAATTTTTGGGATTATCCTTCGTGGAAACAACGGACCAACTGAAAACCTATTTAGAAATTGCCACCGAAGCTGCCCTGGCGGCAGGTGCTGTCCTCCAAGATGATTGGGGGAATTTGAGCCAAGTGGAGGAGAAAGGACGTTCTGGCGACTTAGTCACCAATGCCGATCGCGCTTCGGAAGCTGTTATTTTAGAGATCATTCAACGCCATTTTCCCACTCATAGTATCTTAGCCGAAGAATCGGGCTCACGGGGAGAACAAACAGCGGACTATCTTTGGGCAATTGACCCCCTTGATGGGACGACCAATTACGCTCACCAATATCCGGTTTATGCTGTTTCCATTGCTTTACTCATTGCCGGCATTCCCCAAGTTGGAGTGATTTATAATCCAGCTCGGGAAGAACTCTTTCGTGCGGCTCAGGGGTTAGGAGCAACTTGTAACCGTCATCCCATTCAAGTGTCTAGAACCCAAGACCTTGCAGATAGTTTACTGGTAACCGGTTTTGCTTACGATCGCCGTGAAACAAGCGATAATAACTACCCAGAGTTTTGTCATCTCACGCATTTGACACAAGGCGTGCGGCGCAGTGGTTCAGCTGCCCTTGATTTAGCCGATGTTGCAAGTGGGCGGGTTGATGGCTATTGGGAACGCGGACTTTCTCCTTGGGATATGGCAGCCGGAATGGTTTTAGTCGAAGAAGCCGGAGGGAAAACGAGTGCTTATGATCAAAGTACGGTTTCTTTGGCAAAAGGAAGAATTCTGGCTAGCAATCCCAGTCTGCACCCTGCCCTGAGTCAAGCCTTACTCAATACACCTCGTTAAGGAGATTTGCGTTTACTAATTTATGATTGCCATTCTCATCGATTCCCTGACTTGATTTGGAAGTTAGTTCTATTCTTAAAAATCGGTTAGATCACAGGCTTTGTGAGCAAAATCAACCATACTAGAATCAGCTTTTTTCAGTACTGTTACAACAGGAGTTTCTGATGCCAACGCTTGCACCAATTAAATGTGGACTATTTCAGTTTAATATTGTTGACTATCATGCGATTCTTGGGTTACCGATTGGTGCTCCTACCGCTCAAGTTCGTCAACGCTATTTAAAAATTACGCGAATGCTTTTTCCAGATGTTAGGAATTTACAAACGGAAGAAGATAACGAACTCGCAGATCAATTATTATCAAAATTAGTGAATCCTGCTTACGAACACCTATTTAAAAATAAATCGGCTCGTAGTGAACATTTATTGATTTTAGGACAAATTGGTGCCCGGGTTGCTCAAGAAGGAAAATTACGACTTAAAAGTAAAAAAGCTCAAGAATTAGTTGAATCAGGGAGCAAGGGTGAGATTGAATTAATTTATCAAAAATATCTCAATGCAGTTGTTGAAAAAGAATACAATCCTCTCAATAAAAGTCTTGAAAAAATTGCCTTAATTAGTGAATTTAATCTGGTTTACGTGATGCTGAAAAAAGGTGAAATTGCCGGCAGTAAAGTTACTGTTACCAACGAACAAGCAACAGAAGAGCAATCTCCTAAACAAGTGGAAACTGATTCAGCAAAAGAAACGAAAGAGCAGCTTTCACCAGAAGATAAAATAGCGAAATTAGTTGAACCTTATTTGCGCCGAGGAAAGCAGTTTATTGATAAACAAGATTACACAAAAAGTATTATGGAGCTCAGAGAAGCTTTAAAACTCGATCCTCAAAATAGTCAAGCTCATACCCTATTAGGACTAGCTTATGTTAAACAAGGTCAACTGGGAATGGCAAAAATTCATGTGAATAAAGCCCTCCAACTTGACCCGAATAATGAAATGGCATTAGAAGGAAAACAAGTTCTCCAAAAACTTTTAGGACAAGAAAAAGGAAGCGATAGTGGCTCTAAAGGGACTGCTAGCAAAAAAGCGAATGGCGGTCGCGGGCTGCTGGGGGGACTCTTTGGGAAGAAAAACAAGAATTAAACTTGTCTCCTCAAAATCTGTTTTACGAACGAACAGTTTCTAACTGGCGCTGACGAGGAATTGCATACTCCATAAAATCATAGGCCAAGCAAGTATTGGGAAAAATTGCTTGTGCTTCTTCGAGTAAGTGATTGAGTTGTAATGAATTCCCTGGGGCATAGCGCGGACTAAAATGGGTCATAATCAGTTGTTGGACTTGCGCTTCCAAGGCAACTTGTGCTGCCATCGTTGAAGTAGAGTGCAGTCGTTCAAATGCCAGGTCTGCATCTTGATGAGCAAAAGTTGCTTCGTGAATCAAAACATCGGCATTTTGAGCCAGTTCCACCGCATTTTCCGTAAAGACAGTATCTGTGCAATAGACAAATTTGCGACCAGGTTCATCCGGATCACAGAGATCTTTTCCCGAAACCCGACGACCATTGGGTAGAGTAATGCTTTCTCCCTGTTTGAGACGACCGTAAATCGGACCGGGTGGAATGCCAAGGGCTTTCGCTTTTTCAACATTAAACCGCCCCGGACGATCTTTTTCCGTCACCGCATAACCAAAGGCGGGAATACGATGTTTGAGAGGATTGCAAGTGACAGTGAATTGTTCATTTTCTAGCACGACACCCGGTTGTACGCCATGAACTTGCACTCGACTGGCGAAATGGGTATGGGAATAGCGAGTACAGGCTTTGAGATAGTCTTTGAGTTCGGGAGGACCATAAATATCAATTTGGCCTTTGCTTCCAGCTAACCCCGTGCTCGCGAGTAATCCCGGCAAACCAAAAGTATGATCGCCGTGCATGTGGGTAATAAAAATCCGGCGAATTTGAGAAGATTTGAGATCGCTGCGCATCAGTTGGTGTTGCGTCCCTTCACCGCAATCAAATAGCCAGATTTCTGATTTTTGCGGAAGACGAAGGGCAACGCTAGAGACATTGCGCGATCGCGTTGGGACACCGGAACTGGTTCCTAAAAAAGTAATTTCCACTGCTTTCGTTATTCGTTACTTATTCTTCATGTTTTAGACAACAGACAATAGCGATTTCTTCCTTTTGCCTGATTCCCCTCGACCTCAGATCAATCTAGCTAAATTAAAGATTGACCCCACTGACCGTTACATTCCAATCCCCAGTTTACCGGCTAAACCTGGACTGAGAGGAATCAAAGTCGCTAACATCAAGAATAATGCTAACAGTCCTAATGCGGCTCTAGCATCATCCGGTTCGGTTAACTCATTGAGACTGGGACGTTCGAGACTACGTTGTAAAAATAAAATTAAAATGCCCCAATAGAGAGGAATCGGGTTACTGGGATTGGTAATTGCAACAATGCCCAAAACAATTAAAGTGGCAACAGTTGTCCGACGCGCCGTTTTCCGTCCATAAATCGCTTGCACAATTCTTCCGCCATCGAGTTGACCGGCTGGCATTAAATTGAGAGCTGTAATGACCAGTCCTAACCAACCAATAACGGTTAACGGGTGGACATCCACCACTGATTCTTGTAATTGCGACCCTAAAACGACTTTGGCGAGGGAACCCACTAAAATTGACCCTTGAAAGAATTGAGTCGGCACTTGAAATAAACTGCCTGGTTGCGACAAAATCAAACCGGCCATTAACATTAATAGGGAAACCAGTCCCCCCACGGCTGGACCGGCTAAGGCAAACTCAAATAAAATGCTGCGCGAGGGGAGTAAAGACTCAATGCGAGTAATTGCCCCAAAGGAGCCAATTTGTAAACTGGGAATAAAAAAGGGTAAGCTCAAACGAATGCCATACCGCTGGGCGATAATCCGATGACCGACTTCGTGAGCCCCCAAAATAATCGCCAGTCCGAGTGCAAAGGGGACTGCTTCTTGAAAGCGCTCCCAATTATTAAATAAATCGAATCCCAATAATAAACTAAAGGCTTCCACACTCGTCACTGCAGTCGCCACCATTAAGACAACGGCTAAGATCTGCTGGCTGACGGTACTCGGTTGCGGATCGTTTGTACTGGGTAAAACAATGACTACCGGTTTATTTTCCGGACCTTCCACCAAAAAGAGACGATACTTTTCCCCTAACGCTGCGTGTAACTTATGGGACAGTTCTTGATAGACTTGTTCGGGATCCGCTCGTAAGTTGCCCTTAAAAATCGCACCATCTTGATAGGGAATGGTTTCTGTACTGAAAAACGTATCAATACCAAATAAACTTTGAATGGTTTTTAAGTCTTCCTCGGGAATGGGGGGTTTCTTTGCCCCTGATGTAGCTTCCTCTTCTGAGTTCTCTTGCGGTTCTTGGTCTGGATTGTCTTGGGCTGAGGATTGTTGTTCCCGTAAGCGTTCATTGGCTTGTTGACGCAGCATCACATCTTGACCGGCAGAGCGCAAACGACTCCCCAAATAAATATAAATTCCGGTAGAGGTTAATAACAACAACAACACTCCCACCAAGTTGAGATAAATTCCTGCTGCAAATAAGCCGAAAAATAGCAACCACGGTGCCATGAGGACAACGGACTGTAACCAAGACAGGATACCAATTTTGCCATAAGGTCGAGCCCGGTTGAATCCCCAAACCAGGATTGCAACGGCAACGAGGATAATTGCACTAGTGGCGAGAGTTTCTGAGTTATTAAACATTATTCCTTACTGGCGATTTGTTACTTGTGAGTCGTTATTGTCTTACCCCATCCACAGTATGGAGTTACAAGTAACCAATTATCAATTATTCATTATTAAATATCAAATAGCCCCCTCCTAAATGCAGCTAGGAGAGGGAAAAGTGGTAACTACTCAGCACTTAATTTACGACTTGTT
The DNA here is from genome assembly GCA_964493825.1 of uncultured Dactylococcopsis sp. GTDB lineage: Bacteria > Cyanobacteriota > Cyanobacteriia > Cyanobacteriales > Rubidibacteraceae > Halothece. The sequence continues at coordinate 4,753 of CAZBPR010000070.1, read as the reverse complement.
CCACTTCTGCAATTTCTGGAATAAATTCCCGGAGACGACGCTCAATGCCCATTTTTAGGGTCATCGCCGAACTGGGGCAAGAGCCACAAGCACCTTGAAGTTTCAGTTTTACAATTGGACCTTCAATTTCAACTAAATCGACATTGCCGCCATCTGCCATGAGATAAGGGCGGAGGTCATCTAAGACTTTTTCCACGTTTTCTGGAGTGAGGGCAAGTTTAGTATCAGCCATAATCTACCTTTTTTGATTGATCAGTCTAGTTTCCTTATATCTTATTGTGATTGTTTCTGACATCGGAAACAACCGCTCTTAGTTAGAGGAGTTGTAAATCACTAAATTGAAACTCAGTGGTAATGGTTTCACCGGCTTTTCCAATCGCGTGAATGGTCTGTCGCAGGGGGAGATAGTATCCGCCCAGTTGCGTATACTCCTCTTCAAATTCCCGTTTTTCTTTCAGGGCATCCGTTTTTGGGTCGCGGAAAATGGCATTGTATTTCGTAGAAATATAGCCTTCGCCGGTATCGAGGCTTTCTGCAGTATTAATGGTAAACGCGATCGGTCCCATGACACGACTGACTTGGGAAATTTCATTGCCGCGCACTTTATAATTTGACCCCATGGCATCCCCTTCTACTTTAATTTCCACGGCACCGGTGGCGTCTTCTTCTCCGAGGTCAAAGGTATTTTTCCCGTGGGCTTCAGCAAAGGATTTCCGTTTGCGATGAGTGACGATATCTCGCATCTGATTGTAGATACTTTCTTGGACTTTTTCGTCCTCGATGCCCGTCACGTCCACCGTTAAATCAGCGTTCACTTTCGCGGTAGCATGATAAACTTCTTCTCCTTGAGTGAGGGTCAGCTGAGCTTGGTAACCGGGGAAGTTTTTGTCCCAAGTATAGCGGTTTTCGTAGGCGTTACGAAAGAGTTCCTGGGCTTGATTGGTACTGGTTGCTGTCATTATTCTTATAATCAGCTTGCATTTCTTCTATGCTAAGAGATCGCCCTCAGCAATTAGGATGGTAAAGGATGCAAAACGAACAATAAGTTATTTATTTATGCACGCACTTTCAATTCCCACTTGGATTGTTCATATTTCCAGTGTTGCCGAATGGATATTGGCAATTTGGTTAATCTGGCGCTACGGAGAAATGACCGGACAAAAAAAATGGTGGGGACTCTCGCTGGCAATGTTTCCGGCGCTGATCAGCGCCATGTGTGCCGTCACTTGGCATCTGTTTGATAACGCCGAAGCCTTAGACTGGTTAGTCATCCTGCAAGCGGGTACCACTTTATTAGGAAATACGACCCTTTGTGCTGCGGCTTGGTGGATTTGGCGCACCGCTGAGTCTTCCCCCTCACGTTAGACTAGATTGATAGGATTGTCGTTGAAATTGGAGTCGAACCCACATTGACTGAAAACGCTGCTCCGCAAGCTCAAAATAACGCAAGTTCTCACGCTCACCCACACTCGGATTTTGAAAGTCATCCTCATGTCCACAGTGAAGAGTCGCTGCGGCGCATCGTCAATCGTCTCTCTCGCTTAGAAGGGCATATTCGGGGCGTCAAAACGATGGTTTCGGAAAGTCGTCCTTGCCCAGAAGTCCTGATGCAAATTGCTGCGGTGAGAGGGGCATTAGACCGCGTGGCGCGGATGATTTTAGATGAACATTTGAGTGAGTGTATTACTCGGGCTTCTAAAGAAGGCAATATTGATACGGAATTGGAAGAACTTAAGGCTGCTTTAGATCGCTTTCTCCCCTAAAAAAGACCAGACCGCTGTAGAGTTGAAATGCAGCATCCCAAGTGGTTTCATGACGTCGTTTGAGATCGATGTGGGAGGTAAGGCGCTGTAACATTTGGGGGAACGCGATCGCGCCTTCGCCAAAGGAGGTAAAATCATGCCACCGCTGAATTCCAGGCATTTTTTCTTCTAAGTAAGCTAGCAGTTGTAACCAATTCCGGCGTAGGGTTTCCCCTTTTTGAATCGTTTGACTCAGGGGGGCATTCTGTTGAAATTGATACTGTTGGTCACACAAGCGAAGAAGGGTACGTCGGTGCAGTAAGTGTAAATCACAAAACTGCACGTAATCTAACGTTTCGGTTTTCCGTTTCAGCTTGCGCCTGGCATCGGTGGTGACCACTTCCTCAAAAATCGGAAGACGCCCTTGTACTTGCTGCTGTACCTCTGACCAATCAAAGGTTAAGGTTCCTTCTTGACCTTGATCATTGGAACAACGGGCACTCACCTGATTCCCTTCGCTGCGTAAATATTGCACTTGAAACACATTGAGGGTATCTAAAGCATTGAGCGGGCTACAGAAACAAGGAACCTGGCTTTGCTGTAAAATATGACTGTAATACAATAATTCGCCCATGGCACCGCGACGGAACAACCGCCACCCGCGACTGGGGAGTTGTAGCCGCGCATTGTAAGGATCAAGGGCAAAAGTTTTTGCCAGGATCTGGGCAGCTTGTTGTTTCTCTGCGGCTGGAATTGCACTGAGGATCAGCACCGCAGCATCTTGTCCGCCTGGTTGGGCTAAAGCTTCCGCGATCGCGCTTTGTTCATTTTCACCTTGCGCGGCTTCCAAGCGACGGAGGGCTTCTCGGATTTGAGTCAGGAGTTTACGATTGCTACACTCTTGTAACAACTTTTGGTAAGTGCTTTGGGCAATTTCCAGGTTGCCCTGGGCGGCATCCACTTGTGCTGTGTAAAAAGCAAGCCAAGGATGATCGGGATGTTCTTGTTTGAGGGTGTCGATTAATTGAGTGGCAGCGGTATAGTCTTGTTGCGCGATCGCGCTTGCAATATCCTCAAACATAATTGCCTCATTCGATACACTGTATTAAATAGCGTCTGACCTGTCGCTTTGTATTGTCATTGTGCCCCATTTCATGCTGCGAAAAATCACTTTTTTCCTTTTTTTGACCGTAGCACTCAATAGTTGCCAAAATTCTTCTGTTCAGGAGCAAAAACGTACTAATCTTCCGGGTACAGGCGTTAAAGTGACCCCGACTTATGTTTCTCTAGAAGAGCGCTTTCAAACCGAAATTGTCAATATTGGCTTAGAACAATTGGGCTATGAAATCGGGCGGATGCGAGAGTTAGAACCGGCATTAATGCACACGGATCTCGCAGCAGGAGGACTCGATTACACTGCAGCCCACTGGCAACAATTAGGACGCAAATTCTATGAAAATAGTGGGGGTGACGAAAAATTGGCAAAAGTGGGTGTCATTGTTGATAATGCGGTGCAGGGCTATCTCATTGATCGCGCTACAGCGCAAAAGCATAATATTACGAATTTAGAGCAACTCCAAGACCCGGAAATTGCTAAAATTTTCGATACCGATAACGATGGGAAAGCCAATCTCGTAGGCTGTAATGCCGGTTGGGGCTGTGAAACGATTATTAACCACCACCTCGCTGCCTACAATTTAACCTCCACCGTAGAACACGAAAGCGGTAAATATTTTGCCCTGATGGCAGATGTGATTGCTCGCTATCAACAAGACCAGCCGATTTTATACTACACTTGGACCCCTCTCTGGACCAGCAGTAGACTTGTCCCCGGTGAAGATGTGCAATGGCTAGAAGTCCCTTATACGACCCTACCGAAAAAAAGCACCCGCAGCCCAAATCCGGATACGACTTACCAAGGAAAAAATTTAGGTTTTGTCACTGATGAAATCATGATTCTTGCCAATCAAGGGTTTGCCCAATCTCATCCGGCTGCGATCGCGTTTATGGAACAGGTGCAAATTCCCATTGCTGATGTTAGCGCCCAAAATCAATTGCTACGTGAAGGGGAAGACAGCACCAGTGACATTCGTCGTCATGCGGAAAATTGGGTGGCTGAACACGAACAGCAGTTTCAGCAATGGCTCGATGTAGCACAATAAAAGGGGTTATGGTCTGACTAGACGTTTAAAGGTGCGATACATCTCCGGTAATCGTTTATAAATGGCGCTGGATTTGAGATAAATCGCATTAGCCACTGCTGGCGAACCCGACACCACTTCTCCCGGCTTCACATCGCGAGTCACACCAGATTGAGCCGTTACCCGCGCCCTATCACCGATCACGACTTGATTGACAACTCCAGTTTGTCCGCCTAATAAAACAGAATTACCCACTTTTACACCGCCGGCTAGAGCAACTTGTCCGGCAAAAGCACAATTTTCCCCAACTTGGCAACCGTGTCCAATATGCACCCCATCATCTAACTTAGTATTGCGTCCAACCCGGGTTTCTCCCACTGCCGGGCGATCAATCGTACTATTAGAACCGACTTCAACGCCTTCTGCTAGCACCACGCAACCCGATTGCTGCATCTTGTACCAACCTTGTGCGGTGGGAACAAAGCCAAATCCTTCACCACCGATTACGGCACCACTATGGATCATGCAATCTTTGCCAATCTGAGTGCGCTCATGAATGGTACAGTTGGCGTGTAAGACTGCGCGATCGCGAATTACCACATCCGGATAAATCACCACATTGCCATAAATGCAAACGCCACTACCAATGGTGACATTAGGGTAGATCACCACATTCGGACCAATATAAACATTTTCTTGAATGACCGCTGAGGGATCAATCACTGCACTGGGATGAAGATCTGGGGTAGGCTGAAAGGGTTGATAAAACAGATCAATGACACGAGCAAAGAGTAAACGAGGGGAAGGACTCGCGATCCAAGGGATTCCGTTGGCGTTCGCCTGCGCTTGTAGGGTTTCATCCTCAGGTAA
>CAZBPR010000069.1:14738-14997 GCA_964493825.1 uncultured Dactylococcopsis sp. | reverse complement strand
AGAACTGCGGGTTTGACCTCCATGCTGACTTGGTAGGAGCTAGGAACATAGCAATGAGAACGCTGCTCGTTCGGCAAGACTGGGTGAGTACGGGTAGCTTGTCAGCCTGCCCTAGCACTGAGCGCAGTCGAAGTGCTGATGTTTCGCCGAATGAAGCCAAAGCCATGCGCCTTTCGAGGTTTATGGAACTGCGGTGGACGGCAGAAACAAGCCCCAATCACATCGCGTTTAGCGATTGAGTGTGGGTAGTTGACGATAC
>CAZBPR010000069.1:0-14728 GCA_964493825.1 uncultured Dactylococcopsis sp. | reverse complement strand
CGATCAATTAAGTTACTATCCTTATTCCTCCCAACGGCGCGTCATGCTGGGAAATCGTTGTGCTGTGGCAACCAGTCAACCCTTAGCCAGCTTAGCCGGTATAGAAATGTTGAGCGCGGGAGGAAACGCGATCGATGCTGCCCTTGCCATGGCAATTACCTTAACGGTAGTGGAACCCACCTCAAATGGCATTGGGGGTGATGCTTGTGCGTTAGTCTGGGATGGGCAAATCCACGGCTTGAATGGTTCGGGGAAAAGTCCGCAAAATTTAACACCGGCAGTATTTAATCAGCAACGGCAATCTCGTCTGGGTTGGGCAACCGTCACTGTTCCCGGTGCTGTGTCCACTTGGCGGGAGTTGTGGAATAAATGGGGAAAACTTCCCTTTGCACAATTATTTGCCCCTGCCATTCGCTATGCAGAAGAAGGATTTCCAGTTTCTCCAGTGACTGCCTTAGCCTGGCAACAAGCAGAATCTTATTACTTACATTTAGACGCCCCAGAATATCAAGCATTTAAGGAAGTCTTCTTTCCCAATCAACGCGCCCCGAAAGTGGGAGAAATTTGGCGCAGCCCCCTTCATGCCAAAACTTTACGCGCGATCGCGCAAAGCGGTGGCGAGGCATTTTATCAAGGAGAATTAGCGGAAAAAATTGCTAATTTTGCCGCCGATACCGGTGGCTTTCTCAGCCGAGAGGACTTCAAACAGCATCAAGCCGAGTGGGTTAATCCTCTATCAACAACCTATCGCGATTTCCGAGTTTGGGAACTGCCGCCTAACTTTCAAGGCATTGCCACACTCATTGCCTTAAACCTTTTGGAAGGCTTTGATCTCAAATCCGTTCCTTACGACAGCGAACAGCGGTATCACTGGCAAATTGAAGCGATGAAACTCGCGTTTGCCGATATTAACCGTTATCTTGCTGATCCCAATTGGATGAATTTAGATTACAAAACGCTTCTGTCTGCAGAAAATACCACGCAACGTCGCCAATTGATTAGCGAACAAGCCATCACTGAGATTCAGCCTAGTTTTGCGGATCACGGCACCGTTTATTTAACGGCAGCAGATGGAGAGTTAATGGTGTCTCTCATTCAATCAAATTATGAAGGCTTTGGTAGTGGGATTTTGGTTCCGGAAACGGGCATTGCTTTGCACAACCGTGGGAGTTGTTTTCGCTTAGAAGCGGAACATCCCAATGCTTTTGCCCCCGGAAAACGCCCCTTTCAGACCATCATGCCCGGCTTCCTGACCCAAGAGGATCAACCGTTAGGCACATTCGGGGTGATGGGTGGACAGATGCAACCGCAAGGTCACCTGCAGGTGGTTTCTAATCTTGCTGATTACAATATGAACCCCCAAACTGCCTTAGATGCCCCGCGCTGGCGCTATTTAACGGATCAACGGGTCGTTTTAGAGACAGGGATTCCCTCGGAAGTCATGATTGCGCTTTCTCAACGGGGTCACGAAGTCAGAGTTAATCCTAGTAAAGGAATGTTTGGGAAAGGACAAATAATTCTCAAGCAAAACGGAGTATTTGTTGCCGCCTCGGAACCGCGCGCCGATGGCATGGCTTTAGCGATGTGACTCATAATCAGTGACCACCTTGCCCTGAGCGTTCGACCCGAGAACAGTTTTGCAAGTCCCTTACCGCACACTAATTATCTGCTTAAATTAAACACTTGATGAATCACTCTCAGGGCAATTTCGCCTTGGGATTGAGCGACTACACAACTAATTTTAATTTCAGAAGTGGTAATCATTTGAATATTAATTTTTTCTTGGGCTAACGCGGAAAACATTTTGGCAGCAACCCCGGGATTTCCCACCATTCCTGCGCCAACGAGACTGACTTTAGCAATTTCTTTATCGATGAGAATATCTTGCGCGCCAATTTCAGGGAGTAACTCGTTTAAAGTTTTTTCGGTTAGTTCCACATCGGCGCGTGACACGGTAAAGGCAATGTCGCGACTGGGAATCTCGTTAACAAGGCGTGATCGCTGCGACTGAATAATCATATCCACACTAATGTGTTCTTCGGCTAAGCGACCAAAGATTTTTGCTGCCCGCCCTGGATAGTCCGGAACATGACGAATCGCAACTTGCGCTTGATTCATATCTAATGCCACCCCTCGCACGGGCGGATGGTCATTTTTTTGGGCATGGGGAGAAACGGGAGAACTATTGAGACCAAAGGCATCACAAAGGGCATTCACAGCGCGATCGCCGTCTGCTTCCTCAATCACACAGCCTACTTTCACTTCTGAGGTAGAAATCATCCGAATATTAACATTTGCCTCTGCAAGCGTGTTAAACATTTGGGCAGCAATCCCCGGACGACCAATCATTCCCGCACCGGTAATGGCAACTGTGGCAATTTTGGGCTTGGTCATCACTTCTGCTTCGTTGGTTTGATGGGAAGACCGCAGAGAAGGCGCGATCGCGCTGGCAACGGCTTCTGCGGTCTTGACCACATCCCGCTGTACTGTAAAGGCAATATCATTCGTATTTCCTTCATGAATCGACTGAATAATTAAATCCACATCCACATCTTGGCTGGCAATTTCCCCAAATAATTTCCCAGCAATTCCCGGTGAATCAGGAACTCTTAATAACGCCACTTGTCCCTGTGAGGTGTCGAGTTGGACGCTATCCACAGCTTTGCCAATTTCGAGTCCGGATAGAGAACGAGGTTGGGCAAGGGGAGAAAGGACTTTGGTGCCTGGTTCATCACTCCAACTGGAACGAACCACTAACGTTAGCCCATAGTTACGGGCAATTTCCACTGCCCGGGGATGCAATACCTTTGCCCCTAAACTGGCTAATTCCAGCATTTCATCGCAGGTAATTTCTGACATGAGAGTGGCTTCGGGAACCACCCGAGGGTCAGTAGTTAAAATCCCAGGGACATCGGTATAAATTTCACAATAATCTGCTTGCAGAGAGGCAGCTAGGGCAACAGCAGAGGTATCCGAACCGCCTCGGCCGAGAGTGGTAATTTCTAAGTCTTCACTACTGCTAATCCCTTGAAAGCCGGCAACAACTACCACTTCTCCTTTGTCTAAATGTCGTTGGACCCGATGCGGCTTAATTTCTAAAATGCGGGCGCGACTGTGGGAGGTTTCCGTTACAATTCCCACTTGTGCCCCTGTTAACGATAAAGCCGGTTGTCCTAACTCTTGCAGTGCCATACTCAGAAGCGCGATCGAAACTTGCTCTCCCGTTGAGAGCAACATATCCATTTCGCGGCGGCTAGGATGATTGGAAACCTGTTGCGCGAGACTGACGAGTTCATCAGTGGTCTTGCCCATCGCTGAGACCACCACAACGACTTGTTTGCCTTCCTGAGCCGTTTGATAAACCCGTTGCGCTACTTTCTGAATCCGCTCCACCGAACCCACCGATGTCCCGCCAAACTTTTGCACAACCAAGGTCATAACCGAGAATCTCCCTCTTTTACCGCTCTCATGTCAATAGTCTTTATCAAGATAGCAGTCTTATATTTTAGACTGCCACTGACTGTTGTGAGCTTTATGTTCAGCGATTGGGTTGAACTGCTTCCGTCAAACACATTCATTGCCATCGAAAAACTCAGCAAATCAGCTATCAAGAATATACCTATAGACACTGTCGATAGCAATCGATTTCACGCCAAACTAAGAGTAAATCAAAACAATTCAACAGAATCTTTCTTCGGGAAGAGCGATCGCGCTTCTTTTCTATTGCCAAATCTTGTTACAATACTTAACAACGTCACGTCGGTCGGTCTAAAATTTATGACTCAACAAACCGTTTCTACTTCTAATTCATCCCAGCAATATCAGGATCAAAGGAATTCTCATCATACCACTGACGAAACGATCACAGTGGAGTCATCTACCCAACCGCTACATCCGGCTTTAACCGATACCGACTGGCGTTACGATCCAGAAAGAATTAATAATTACTACCAGAATCGTCCGTTGGCAGTGGTGCGTCGCTTAATTGCCCTCATCTTTCCAGGAACGGCATTTGGCGTTCGCTTACTGTTTGATAAACTGACTGGGCGCATCAGACAAAATGAACAAAAGCGCGCGATCGAGCTGCGAGAAATTCTGACCGAACTCGGTCCCACCTACATTAAAATTGGACAAGCCCTCTCGACTCGCCCCGATTTAGTTCCCCCAATCTACTTGGAAGAACTGGCGCAACTACAAGATCAGCTTCCCCCCTTCGATAACGCGATCGCGTATCACTTCATTGAAGATGAACTCGGGAGCGATCCGCACCAAATTTACGCTGAAATTTCCGATCATCCCGTTGCCGCAGCCTCTTTGGGACAGGTCTACAAAGGCAAACTGAAAACAGGCGAAGAAGTTGCCATTAAAGTCCAACGTCCCGACTTACTTCGTCGCATCACCATTGACCTCTACATTCTGCGGAAAGTATCATTCTTCGCGACCAATCATGTGAAACGCATCCGAAGCGATCTGGTGGCGATTATGGATGAATTTGCCAACCGCATTTTCGAGGAAATGAATTATGCCTACGAAGGGTATAATGCAGAACGGTTTAAGGAACTCTATAGCTATATTCAAGACATCTATATCCCCAAAATCTATTGGGACTATACCGGACGTCGTGTCCTGACCATGGAATGGATCTCCGGGATGAAACTAACCAATGTCCAAGCGATTCAAGAAGCGGGGATTGAAGCCACGCGCCTGGTGGAAATTGGAGTGGAATGTTCTCTGCGTCAGCTTTTAGAATATGGCTTTTTCCACGCTGATCCTCACCCTGGAAACTTACTGGCCATGCCTGACGGGCGCTTAGCCTATCTCGATTTTGGCATGATGAGCGAAATTAAGCCTTATCAGCGCTACGGATTAATTCAAGCGGTTGTGCATCTGGTTAACCGAGATTTTGAAGCGCTTGCCCATGACTATGTCCAACTGGAATTCCTCTCTGAGGATACCGATTTACGTCCCATCATTCCGGCGCTCGCGAGTGTTTTTGAAAATGCCTTAGGGGCAAGTGTTGCCGAGTTAAACTTCAAAAGCATTACGGACCAGATGTCGGAAGTGATGTATGAATTTCCCTTCCAAGTGCCAGCCTATTACGCCCTGATTATCCGTTCTTTAGTGACCTTAGAAGGAATCGCGATCGGCATTGACCCTAACTTTAAAGTCCTGAGTAAAGCCTATCCCTACGTTGCCAAACGGCTTCTGATTGATCCAGCCCCCGAGTTAAGACAATCCTTGCGCGACTTGCTCTTTCGAGAGGGCAGTTTCCGCTGGAATCGTCTGGAAAATTTGCTTCGTAACGCACGCAATTCCGAAGACTACGACTTTGAAAAAGTTTTAGACCAAGCCCTCGATTTCCTTTTCTCTGAACGCGGTGCTTTCATTCGGGAACGGCTTGTGGATGAATTAGTGAAAGCGATTGATGTTTACGGACAACGGAGTTTCTATAACTTTTCCGCTTCGATTCGGGAACAGGTCGGCTTAGCCGTCAATGAAACCCCTCCTCAGTTGGGACAAAATAACGAGAACTTACAACACATCCAAAACATCTTAGAAATTTTAAGAGATACCCCAGGGTTTGATCCCATGCGCATTGTTCCCTTGGTTCCCAAAGTGCTATCCAAGCCAGAAACGCAGGAAATGGGGCAGAAAATTGTGGGTAAACTGACTGAGAAAGCGATCGCGCGCTTTATCCGTAATATTGCTTTACATGACCACTCTGCTCACACCCAGCCTGGTCATAATGGAAAACACTCTCTCCCGTCGGCAGCAAAGAGATAAATGAAGCAACGTGACTGGCTCTGGCGCTATTGGCCCCTTCTCCCCATCTACCCTTACAGCGAACGGCGAACCCTGCGCCGAGAAGTCCTCAAAAATACAATCTGGACCTTTGAGCAAGTGCAGGGCATTTTCTATGTTGTCGTTCCGATTCGGATGACAGTGGTCCGCTTAGAAGCCGGAGGGTTATTGGTTTATGCACCCGTTGCGCCCACGCCAGAATGTGTCCGCTTGGTCAGAGAATTAGAAGCTGAACACGGTGCGGTCAAATTTATTGTTCTTCCCACGATTTCTGGACTAGAGCATAAAGTTTTTGTGGGTCCTTTTGCCCGTCAATTTCCCAGCGCTCAGGTTTATATTGCCCCCCAGCAATGGAGTTTCCCCGTGAACCTCCCCTTAAGTTGGTTAGGGTTTCCCCCAAAACGGAGTCATATCCTTTCCGCTTCCTATGAGGATCATCCCTTTGGCGAAGAGTTTGATTACGCCATTCTCGGTCCGATCAAGCTCGGTTTAGGCTCATTTGGAGAAGTGGCTTTATTCCACAAACCTTCTCGCACTGCCCTCGTCACCGATAGTATCATTTCGATTCCAAAAAGCCCTCCTGAGAGTGTTCAGCTTGATCCTTACCCTTTATTATTCCATGCGAGAGATCATGGCTTGGAGCCGATCCAAGATACCCCAGCAATGCGCCAAAAAGGTTGGCAACGCATTTGTCTGTTTGCGAATTATTTTCAGCCTGATGCCTTAGAAGTTTTAGAATCGGGGGACGTGTGGCAAGAAGCCAAACAAGCGCCTGATCGGTCAAAAAAAGCCTATTTTGGATTTTATCCCTTTCGATGGCAACCGCACTGGCAAGCCTCATTTGAACAACTGCAAGGCAATGGACGACTACTCGTCGCACCGATTTTGCAAAAACTAATTCTGAATCGTGCGCCTCAAGAAACGATTAAATGGGCCAACTTACTCGTAAGTTGGCATTTTGAACGACTGATTCCTTGTCATTTTCAAGCCCCCTTAGAGGTCTTTCCTCGGGAATTTCGTCAAGCTTTTAGTTTTCTAGAAAAAGAAGAATTACCCATTAACCAAACTCGTTATCCACTTCCTGAAAAAGACTTAGCGCCCTTAGACAGGATTGAAGTGACCCTAAGCAAGGGAAAATTGGTGCCACCGCGTCGAGAGAAAATTTGAAGCATCCGATTAAATTAACCCTCTGATGGGATTGGAGAAGACCTTAGTCCAGTTGGGTATCGAGAAATCCTAAAAGCGCATCCCATGACGCTAAATCAGCACTAGCATCATATTGAGAGCTTTCTCCACTTGCCCCCCAAACTGTAAAGGAGTGACGAACGCCGCCATACAATTCCATTTGATAATCGACATTCGCTTCGTTCATCGCTTGGGCTAAAGTCGCAACTTGTTCCATTGGAGCAACCGGGTCATCCGATCCATGTAAAATCAATATCGGGGCTTGGACTTGTTCATAATTTTGATTTTCTGGTGTTTCTAGCCCGCCATGAAAGCTCACAAATCCATCAATGTCAGCCCCAGAGCGAGCTAATTCAAGGACAGATGCGCCACCGAAACAATAACCAATCGCAACCACTCTTGACCCATCAATTCCGGGTAAGTTTTGTACTTCTTGCAGCCCGGCAAAAAGTCGTTGGCGCATAGTAGCGCGATCGCTGTATAGTTTATTGCTTTCTGCTTGTGATTCCTCAGTGGTTTCGGGTCTAATTCCTTGACCATACAAATCAATGGCAAAGGCAGCATATCCCTGTTCTGCTAGCATCTGTACGCGACGTTTTTCATATTCACCGATTCCATCCCAGTCATGAATGAGAAGGACAACCGGTTGGTCAGTACCCAAGCCTTCATTAATGGCGTAATAGCCCTCATAAGGTTGTTCATCAATTGTGTAAACAATGGGCTTTTGCACAATATCGGCGTGAGCGGGTGCCGTCAATGCCAAAGAAAATGCAAGACTACTAAGTGTTACTAAAAGTTTTTTGAGCATAAGAATTGAAAAAGATGGAAATTTAGACCCATTTTAGAGAGTTTTCCCCGATTCGTCATCGAAAAAAGGCACGTATGTTTTCTAACCACTGTTCGAGAGCAGGCAATTCTGCTTCCGGTTGCAATTGACACTGTTGGGCAAATTCAAGGGTGACAAAGGCAAAGAGATCAGCGACGCTGAGCTGATCGCCGACTAACCAAGGAGAGTCCTTTTTGAGAGCATAATTAAGGGTGAAGAAAAATTGCTGAGCGCGATCGCGCCCCCGTTGAGCTAAGGCTGGAATTTGTGCCACAGGATGCGGTCCGGGCAGTGCCCGATCTTTGAACATGTCAGATTGATTCCGAATAAAATTCGCGATCGGAATATACCCTTCTAAATCAATTCTTTGTAACCATTCATTGACTAACGCCCGCTCGATCGCGCTGCGACCAAACAAAGGGGGATCTGGGTAAATCTCTTCGAGGTAGCGACAAATGGCCTCTGATTCGCATAGCGTTGTTCCATCAGCTAATTCTAAAGTGGGAACGGTACAATTGGGATTTTTTTGGCGACACCAATCTGAAAACTGTTCTCCTTGCCGAAGCTGAATTGGAATCGTTTCGAGATCAATATTTTTCTTCTTTAAAAATAACCGGACTTTTCGCGGACTAGGAGCCGTCTCACAATCATAAAGTTTCATGAGCAATCGTTGTTTAAGTCTGCCTCTAGCATCCTAACGCTGAGAGAACGACTATTTTTGAGCATTATAAAGACTCATCGCTTTTTCCAAACCATCGGTCAAGGCGGTTTCGATGACCTCTGGCGCAATCTTCAGCGCTTCATTGATATAAGGTTGCTCGTCAGGGGAAAACTTTCCTAAAACATGACCAATGGTATCTTTTTGATTCGCATCCGCTTTTTTAATCCCAATACGCAGTCGCGGAAACTGCTCGGTGCCTAAATGAGAAATAATGGATTTCATGCCATTGTGTCCACCGGCTGAACCAGACAACCGCAAACGCAATCGTCCCACTGGCAAATCCAGATCATCATAAATAATGAGAACGGATTCTGGAGAAAATTTATACCAATCGCAAACCGCACGCACCGCTTGTCCGGAACGATTCATGTAGGTACTTGGCTTTAACAAGCGCATCTTACCCAACCGAGGTGCTACACCTTCACAATACTCACCTTTAAAGCGATTATTCTCTCGCCAGTCAAACTGCCAATTTTGGGCTAAACGGTCAACCACTTCAAACCCAATGTTATGGCGTGTTTGATGATATTTCTCGCCGGGGTTGCCTAAGCCAACAATTAACTTGATCTCCGACATCCTTTCTCTAAGCTGTGTCTTAACGCAAATAATCTAACACGAAATTCTAAGTTGATTGGGAAATCGAAAATAGTAAGACGCCTAAGATTGAGCCACTGATCACCAGAGCGCGATCGCGCTACCGAGAAGCATTGGCTCCTTTTGCACCTTCGTGTACTAGTTGCTATCTAACGATTTTATGCCGCCATGATTGCAATCACTGCTTTTAAGCGTCAATCTCAATGTTTTCATAGAGGGCAATGATTTCGATTTGAGCTTCAAATGCACTCAAGGACAACGTAACATTCGGATCATCATATTCTGATAGCAGCCATTGATTAGCAGCCGTTTTGACGTAGTGTTCTACGTGAATACTGTACTGATCAACGAGGAGATACTCGCAGAAGCTTTCAACGGTACGGTAAGCAGAAAACTTTTCGCCATGATCGTAGTCTTGAGTTGATTTGGACAAAATTTCAGCTATAAAGCAGGGATTGGTCACGGTGTCAGTGCGCCCAGTTTGAAGCTGTAAGGGTTTTCCGACGACCATAAGATCTGGATAGGTATAAAGATTGCGATCGGGAATCCACAGCCGTTGATCGGATCCGAAAATTCGGTAGGGCTTGCCTCGCAAAGCAGATTTGAGGAGAGTTGCCAGATTAATTGCCAATTCGTTGTGATCAGGTGTGCCTCCCGTCATAAGCCGAATTTCTCCGTTTACATATTCGTGGCGTTCCTCCGAAGCCATTTCAAATTCCAGATATTCTTCACGGGTATAGGTGCGTTGCTCAAGTGTCTGTGTCATGGTGTATTTAAACTCCCTTATGCTCAACGGTATCTGGCATTTGCTGGATGATTTCCATCGTACGAACGCTGACAGTGCAGACCTGATCGAGCAGGTTGATGACGTGTTCCTTGTAGTCCGCAAACTTGTAGGTGTTAAAGAGTTTGGCGATCGTCGGGTCTTTGGGTTTCTTTTCTTTGTACTGGTCGAGTATCCATTCGAGGGCGGAGCGGTTGCCGAGTTTGTAGTCCCAGGGAATACTGGACATTCTACAACTCCCGGAACCATGAAACCTGGGTAAAGTGAGGACTAAAGCTCAGTATTCCCACTTAATCTCAATTCTGACTCATCGACAAGGTTCCGGATCTGAAACTGGGAAAGACGGTTGGACAAGTAGCTGCATTAAGGCGGGCGATTATGCTGCGCATAGGCTGTGCCAACGCATCCCACCAATTACCTTCCGGTTACGTCTCCACCGAGGACTTGCGGCATAACGCCGTGCTCTAGGGCAAACCGAAGCGCAGCGTAGGTTTGTCCCTAGCAGCACTTTGTTAGCTCTAAAACGCAATATGCCATTCATCATAGGACGCACCGTTGGATAATAAGCCATTGTAAACCCTACTTCTAATTTCTTCTGAATAAATTGTTATTGGCCACAACCGCATATGACCTTTACCACTCCCCATCATGTTAACTTTCCGAAAGTATGCATCCAACTCACGCATCTCGTTAAAAGTCCATGCCAACTTTGAAAATAGCCCAGACAATAAAACGCTTATAGGGACAAAAAACTCCTTCTGCCTATCTGCGCCAACTGCTGCACAAACATAAGATGATGTAGCGGATCCTTCATCACCATAGATCTTTCTAATTTCGTCGTTGTAATGCGGCCATTTTGGACTTAGAAATACAGTTTTCATGGCTTGCCATGTGGTTATCTTCTTTTGTCCTATGCTGAGGTCTCTAATACACTTTGAGCCGTTTCTTCTCCTCGGCGCACACAATCCCCCAGCGCAACGCCATCAAGATAGTTGCTCGATAAAAAGAGTCCAGAAAAGGGTTTTAAGTGGTTGCGGATGGTTTCTAAGCGTTCAAGATGTCCAAGGGTATATTGCGGAATCGCCTTTGACCACAAATGAACCGCTAGCGGTTTCGGTGTACTCCCTGGTTTAATCACTACTTTTTGTAAGTCTTGATTCACTTGTTCAATAATTTGGTCTTCCGTGAGTTCGGCAATTTCAGGATCAGTGGCGCCGCCAATAAAGTTGGTTAAGAGATTCCAGCCTTGCGGGGTACGCCCGGGAAAGAGAGTAGAACTCCAAATTGTTCCTAGGGTTCGCAGCCCTTGACTGCGAGGGTTGAGATTACCAAACCCTTGCAGAGGAAACCGTAGGGCTTCGTCAGGATAAGCCAAAACCACGCACGCCACTGGGGGATAGGGAATTGCTTCTAAAGTATTACTGGCTTGCGGAGAAAACTCTTTTACCAGAGAGGCTGTAACATGAGCAGGAGTGGTAAGAACCACTGTTTTGGCTTCAATGGTTTCTTCTCCTGCAGGTGTAGAAAATGTCGCAATGTAACCGGATTCGGGATGAGCCGTAAGTGTTTTCAGTTCCCAGTTAAATTTCACTTGATCGCCAAGCTTTTCCACAAGCGTACTCGGTAATTGTTGCAGTCCTTCGCGAAAAGAGCCTAACTGTCCGGATTTAGTTTTGGGAATATCCACTTCCACAGCATCAGAGGGGGATTTTTGCTTTTGACGACGAGATAGAATGGCACCGGCAACCAGTCCCCCACCGACATCTGCCAGTTGGGTCACTCGTCCAAATGCCGCTTGCGCACTCAGTTGTTCCACATCACCTGCATAAACCCCAGAAACAAAGGGACTAACCAGCCGTTGCGCCACTTCCGATCCCAGATGACGGGTAAAAAAGTCAGCAACGGTTTCTTCCTGGCTGCTGAGTTGCGGGGGGATGAACCCCAAGGCACCCGTTAAAGCACGCAGTTTTCCCAAGGGACTCAAAAGCTGAGAGGTGACTGCTGTCGGGGGACTCATAGGAACAGGGCGGAGTTGCCCTTGCCAATACACATAACGCGGGAGTCCGCGATCAGCAAAGATCAACTCATTTCTTAAGCCAACATCCACTGCCAGTTTGAGCAGTTCTGGAGTGGGGGAAAAACTGTTGGGACCTTCTTCCCAAAGGAAATCCCCACTTTGTTGGCTGGTAATATTACCACCCGCGCGATCGCGCTGTTCAGTCACCAGAACTTGGCATTTTTGCTCATTGAGTCGATATGCCGTACTTAAACCGCTAATCCCTGCTCCCACAATTAAAGTATCGATCATTGTCCCCTCGCAATACATCACAGCACTATTCTACTGAAATAGCGTTTCTAAATAAACCTGAGCACAACTGCGGTAAGTTTGCGAACTCTGTTCCACTTTATTTTGACTATTTTGGAGCAAAAATAGTGATAAAGCTGCTGCCAACACGCGATTTTGATCCCAATTAGGATGTTCATCAAGATAATGTTGTAAGGACTCGTGAAGTTCTTGTGGAATCTCTGCCGAAAGGTTAACATTCGTTTTCACAGCGACTTGACCCTCCAATCATAATTGGCTGTTGCTGAGCGGTGACTGGTTGATCACTTAAATTTGAAGTCGATCATGCAGTGTTGCTCTCTTGCTAACCCCCTAAATTAGGTTGTCAAGGTTTCAGGATGAATTTGCAACACAGACCACCAATCTTGACAAATTAAAATCACTTTATAAAGTGAAATCAGTTTTGTTTTTTGCCCGGTCGCTCTATTGTCATCTAAAAGGGGGGAGGATTGTCAATGCTGAGAAATGTTACAGATTTACGTTTCATTTTAAAAGTAGTACGAAAGAAATAGTTTTTTAGTTTGTTTTTTGTTGCAAAAATTTACATAAACTCAGTATTTACAGTTCTAATTTCTCGAGCGTGTCAATTTGACCAATAGTTGCCTCTAAGATTGATTCTGCCGTTATAGTTTGTGGAAAACTCAGGGTAAATTGTGGAAAACTAGGGAGAAAGTTGTGGAAAAACTGGGGAATGTGTGGTGGAAAACAAAGGTTTAAGATAAGAATTGCAAACTTTACTTTCACTTAAACTCTATTTTCAGACTTAAGGTTATGATTTTCTCGCCAAGTCGCTGCTAAAGCTTGTATGTTTACTAATTCATCCGGATCAATCTTCCGCAAATTAGCCAACACTAAATTCATACGTCCCAAAGATTGGAGCCGCTCGCGCTGTCGTGCGATAAAATCCCAATAAAAGAAATTAAAGGGACACGCTTTCTCTTGCGATCGCCGACGAGGATTATAGCAGCAATTCTCACAGTAATCACTCATCTTGTTAATATAATTTGCAGAAGAAGCGTAGGGTTTCGAGGCAAACACCCCACCATCGGCAAATTGTCCCATGCCAATGACATTCGTTTCCATTACCCAGTCATAGGCATCAATAAATACCGCATGAAACCACTCTTTTAGTTCTTGGGGAGAAACACCAACGATCAGAGCAAAATTGCTCAATATCATCAACCGTTGAATATGATGAGCATAGCCGGTTTCTTCAACTTGTTGCAACACTTGTTTTAAGCAGTTCATGTCGGTTTCACGACTATCCCAAAAAAATGCCGGTAGCGGTTGCGTCTGTTCAAACCAATTTCCTTGTCCATAGTCTTCAGCAACCCAGTGATAAATGCCATGTAAAAATTCTCGCCAGCCTAAAATTTGCCGAATTAAGCCTTCCACACTGTTCAGAGGGAGATTATTTTCAGAGTAGGCTTGTTCCACAGCGTCAATCACTTCCCAAGGATGGAGTAATCCTAAATTGAGATAGGGAGAAAGTAAAGAATGCCACATTGTTCTCTTCCCAGTGACCATTGCATCTTGATAAGTGCCAAAATTAGGTAAGTCAGTTTCAATAAAATGTGCCAATACTTGTTGAGCATCTTCTCTCGTTACACCCCAATTAAACGAATCAATCTCCCCATAGGTAGGAAAAGGGAAGGCTTTGACTTCTTCAATGACAGCTTGTGTCATCGGATCAGGAGAGAAAGTCAGTGGATCAGGGGGTGCTAGATTTTTTTGCGGTGGCTTACGATTGTCTTGATCAAAATTCCAGCTTCCCCCAACCGGCTTTTTCCCTTCCACTAATACATTAAACCGCTTGCGTCCTTCCCGATAAAAGTCTTCCATCAAGATTCGTTTGCGGTTATTTGCCCATTCTTGAAAGTCTGCTGTTGACCATAAAAAATGGTTATCCGGAAGGAGAGTAATGTCGCAACCTAAGTCTAGCTGTTGGATGAAATGAGAGAAAGCGCGATCATTGGGTGCCATCACCCGCAATTGTGTAATTTGGTATTTTTCGATCCAAGCCTTGAGAGGAGTAACAAAATCCGTCGCTCTTTCATAGGTAATATTCCACCCCTCAGCTTGTAGCGTTGCTGCGAAGTGACGCATCGCTGACCAGACTAAAACTAATTTTTGTTGATGATACCGTCGTTGCGCTACATATTCCTGAGACTCAATCATAATGAGCGGAGTCTGTCCTTTTTCCTTTTCACAACTTTTGAGTGCAGCGTGTTCGAGAGAAAGTTGTGTCCCTAAAATCCAAATTCCGATCATTAATATAGTTAACTATTGATAAGTTGCCCAATCAAGATGTTTATTTTCTTTTCTCTAGATTGCACGATTCAATGACAAATGACCAATGACTAATTACCTTTAAAAAACTATCCGCTCTTGCTGGGGAGTGAATAAACACTCAATAGCAAGAGCGGTGTAGCGGGTCACATCTGATTGAAACCTGACTGCCGAGAGGAACTC
>CAZBPR010000068.1:0-15053 GCA_964493825.1 uncultured Dactylococcopsis sp. | reverse complement strand
ATCTTTTTAATGAATTTAAAACGATACCGGGAGATCAGAAAAGAGCAGTTGGTAAAGAATTGAACAAGCTGAAAAATTACCTTCAGGAGAGATTTGAGGAATTCAATAAATCTGCTAATTTCTTCTAGCTGCTCATCATCTAACTGTTGAATTTCCTGTTGAATGTTTTCTCTGCTCTGAGACATGATTTAATTCTTGTTGCTCCTGATGCTTTGCATTGTAACCTTCTTACAACCAGTGCGGAAAGCGAAGCATGGACAAAGCCTCTAATCGCGCCCTCGTGATTTTTCACTGCTCAAAGTCTGCGTATCCCAGAGACATACTTAAAAAAGCGCGATCGCGCTTCCTAACTTTTTCATGCAAATTGTCCCTTAATTAAAAGTATTTCTTGCATCTTTTTCCCGAGGACTCAATTCATCGAATTGCTTAAAAAAGTTATATTTTTCTTATTTAAATCACATTAATCATACAACCTATAAAATTTTGTAACTTTTCTATAAAAGGAAGTAACAACTAGAGTAAAAATGCCTATTAAAAACTAAAATGAAATCCAAGTCACAAAAAGTAAAAGATATTCATCATGACTAAGAAACATAATAATGCTCAAGAAGCTGGAATCTATGCTGCTGGCGGAGCAGCAGGCGGTGCTGGTTTATCTACAATGCTTGGCGGAATGGGCTTAGCAGTGGGAGGAACGGCTGTCAGTATTGGTATGGCTCCTATTGTAGGAGCAGGCGCAATTGTTGGTTTAGCTGCTTATGGAGTGAAAAAGGGATTCAGTAAAGATTAAGGTTGATTTTTATTGATTTGAAGTAACCGTTCTAATCTTTCTCAGGGCGGTTATTTTAACTATTTTTGAAAGCGGGATCAAATCACTTAAAAGACAGAGCAACATTAAGGAGAATAGTAAAAATGACTTTATCTAAAAATTCAGTCTTAATGCTTCTATCTCAGAAAGATTTTGACATGAAGTTTAAACCTGCCGAACGTGAAATCAGTAGGCTCAGAGAAAAAATTACAATGACACGGAATAAGTTTGGCTTATTTAAAGTCCATAAATTTAGTGTTGAAGAACTTTATCAGCATTTATCAAAAATCGGATCAATTATCGAGAAAATTGGTGATGACATTAGCCAGTGGGAAGCTAGCGAACAACTTACTTACTTTGAAAAATCACTGTATATGAAATATCGCGGGGACATTGATATTAAACTCCATGAACTTGAAAAAATGATTGAAGATAGGGATCCCACTTTCTGGGAAGAGATATTTGAGTTATTTATCTCTCGCATCACTCAGATTATGGAATATTTACCTGAGTTCATGGTTTTCTCTTTACCACGTTTTCTCCTAGGAAAAGGATTTCAGAGTATGCGACGGCTTCTAACCAAAGCCAAATAGTTAATTCATATCTTTAATCAAAAATTAGAAGTATGTAGGTTGGGTAGAGGTAACGAAACCCAATACTCTTTAGATGTTTTGTTGGATTACATTTCATTTCACACCACCTACGACTGTTCATGAGAAAAATCATATTAAAGCGGTTAAACTTGCGGATCAAATCGAAGAGATTAGGAATGGGGATTGGTTGATTGTGTTTCGTTTATCATAATATAAAATCGAGGAATTCCTTACGGTTTAACTTCTGATCAGCATTTTAGATAAGCAGGATTTAGAACTTTCTTAATATCTGGTTCAGGTAGATGCGGGATTGGACTCCGCCCATGCTTCGACAAGACTTCGGCGTGAGCTCAGTCGAACGCTCAGCAACAGCTTCGCGATCGCGCTACAATCAAATCAAAAAATGGCAAACCAAGACGCGATCAACCATGATCGTCTATTCAAAGAATTGATATCAACCTTTTTTCTCGAATTCCTGGAACTTTTCTTTCCGCAAGTTTTAGACTATCTCAAACCTGAATCTGTCACCTTTCAGGATAAAGAAGTCTTTACTGATGTCACGAGAGGAGAACGCTACGAAACTGATTTATTAGCCCAAGTTCAGTTTTTGGGGGAAAAGTCTTATTTTCTCATTCATCTAGAAAATCAAGCCTCCTCTCAAAGCAACTTTAATCAAAGAATGTTCCGCTATTTTGCACGGTTGCATGAAAAATTCAATTTACCGATTTACCCCATCGTCATTTTCTCTTATGACCAACCGCAAAAACAAGCGATTAATTATTACCAAGTTGATTTTCCTGATTTCCAAGTCTTACAATTTAATTATCGGGTGATTCAGTTAAATCGCTTAAACTGGCGAGATTTTCTCAATCAAGCCAACCCAATAGCTTGTGCGTTAATGGCAAAAATGAACATAGCTCCTGCGGAACGTCCGCGAGTCAAATTAGAATGTCTGCGCTTATTAACCACTTTACAGCTAGACCCAGCCCGTATGCAACTGATTTCTGGGTTTGTTGATACTTATTTACGCTTAACCGCAAGGGAATTGGAAGTTTTTAATCAAGAATTTGAACAAATCGAACCAACAATAGTTAAGGAGGAAATTATGGAAATTACAACTAGCTGGAAGGAAGAAGGAAAACGGGAAGGAAAACAGGAAGGAAAACAAGAATTAATTCTTAACTTGGTCACTTATCGTTTAGGAAAATTATCCTCACAAACACAGACCGAAATCATGAGTTTAAACAGTTCTCAGCTAGATGAACTCGGTTTAGCATTATTTAATTTAGAAAATGAGCAGGATTTAAGGCGTTGGTTGGCTAACTCTGTCGGAAATAATTAATAAAAGTTTTCTGCAAACCGCTAAATTTCTTAATCTAGAAGGGAATCCAGACTGGATAGATTAATGATAATTTAAATAGGTGATTAGAAATAGGAAAATTGGGAATGAGTAATGCTTCGCTGCTAGCAGATGCAAGTACCCGCTTAGACAACGCCTTAAAGTATGTGAAAATTTCAGAAGACGCGATCGCGCGGCTGCAATATCCCAAAGCCAGTGTTTCAGTATCGATTCCCCTACGCTTAGATGATGGGTCATTGCAAGTTTTTCGGGGGTATCGCGTGCGTTACGATGACACCCGAGGACCGGCAAAAGGGGGCATTCGTTATCATCCCAACGTGTCTCTCGATGAAGTGGAATCCCTCGCTTTCTGGATGACTTTCAAATGTGCCCTGATGAATTTACCCTACGGGGGGGCAAAAGGCGGCATTACTTTAAATCCCAAATCCCTTTCCAAGCACGAACTAGAACGCATCTCGCGCAGTTATATTGATGCTATTGCCGATTTTATTGGTCCTGATGTGGATATTCTCGCGCCAGATATGTACACCAACGCCACCATTATGGGCTGGATGATGGATCAATACAGCATCATTCGACGACAGATTACGCCGGGTGTGGTTACGGGAAAACCGATTAGTATGGGGGGCAGCCAAGGACGAGAAACAGCCACGTCTGTTGGGGCGTTCCAAGTCATCAATACCCTTTTAGCCAAATTTGACCAGTCTCCGAAAAAGACTACCGTTGCGGTACAAGGGTTTGGCAATGTGGGCGCTATGTTAGCGCAACTCCTTTCCCAAGTTGGCTATCGCGTTGTCGCAGTGAGTGACTCCCAAGGCGGAATTTACGCCGCCCAGGGATTAGATATTCCCAGTATCCGCCGTTATAAAATGTCGAGTCGCAGCCTACAAGCAGTTTATTGTGAAAGCAGTGTTTGTAATATTGTCGAACATGACGTGATTAGTAACGCTGACTTACTGACCCTAGATGTGGATGTTTTAATTCCGGCTGCCTTAGAAAAACAAATTACCGTTGAGAATGCCGAGAGAATCAAAGCCAAATATATTTTTGAAGTGGCGAATGGTCCCATTACTTCAGAAGCCGATGCCATTTTAGACAAGAAAGGCATTCAGGTTTTTCCGGATATTTTAGTCAATGCCGGTGGCGTCACCGTGAGTTATTTCGAGTGGGTTCAAAACCGCAGCGGACTCTATTGGACCAATGAAGAAGTGAATCAAAATTTGAAAGAACGCATCACCGTTGAAACAGAAAAAACCTGGTCAATTGCCAAAGAATTTGGCGTTTCCATGCGAACCGCTTCTTATATTCATGCCCTCAACCGTTTGGGAGAAGCAATGGACGCCAAGGGAACTAGAGATTATTTTCGCAGTTCTGAGTAGCAAGGCGAAAGACTTGCCTTGAAAGTCAGCAAAATCATCGTGCTTTCTCAAGCCCCCCCATCTCCTCCACTTCCTCCATCTCCTCCACTTCCTCCATCCCCTCCACTTCCTCCATCTCCGCCAAAGTCAATGTCAAAGCCAAAACCACCACCTCTGCTGCGTCTGCGAAAAGAACGACCAGACCTTCCTCTTGAACGCCAAACATAAGGCTGAGGAGGGGGAAGGGGTTGCCGAGGAGTCTTAAATTCTCCGGATTGCTGAATCAGTTGAAAGATCACGAAGGTGAGGATCATGAGGGCAATAAAAATGAGCATGGTAAACATTTTCGATTTTGAGGGACACCAAAATTGGCAGCATTTAAAGTAATTATTCCCGCTACTTTTTCCTGATGATCATCGTCAACAAAGTCCAATTTTATCTCACGTCCTGAGAAGACCCTCACCCAGGCGTGATAAGATTTGACCACAAAAATCAGTTAGTGGTAAAAATCAATCTCTGGGGGATCGAACCCCGTCGATTGATGCGGGGAGTCCAACGCAGCAACGAGGAAGTGAGAATATCCCGACACTATAACCGAAGGTTTAGCCTGGGACGACTGGAGCTTTAGTGAAGGGTTCCCCGTGCCCCTCATCAGTTAAATCAGGGACCCGTTAGCATCGCAGTTTAGGGAAATTGGGATGTGGGAAAATTAGAATATAATCACTGATTAATCCTTGATATCATAGAAATCAAATTAGAAACGCTTGCTTTAAGCTAGAGATTAAACTATGGGAATGGATACAAAAGCCTTTAAACGCTCCCTCCACCAATCGGATAAATACCATCGTCGTGGATTTGGTCACGAAGAAGAAGTTACAGAATTACTTAACTCTGAATATCAAAGTCCTTTAATTCAAGAAATTAGAGAGAATAACTATCGCTTAAAAAAAGGAAATGTTACGATTCGCTTAGCA
Source organism: uncultured Dactylococcopsis sp. (assembly GCA_964493825.1). Classification (GTDB taxonomy): domain Bacteria; phylum Cyanobacteriota; class Cyanobacteriia; order Cyanobacteriales; family Rubidibacteraceae; genus Halothece. The sequence goes on along the minus strand of CAZBPR010000068.1, from coordinate 9,960 downwards.
GAAGCCTTTGGGTTTTGTTGGGGTGTAGAACGGGCAGTCGCGATCGCGTATGAAACTCGTCAACATTTCCCCAATGAACAGATTTGGATTACTAATGAAATTATCCATAACCCCTCTGTTAACCAACATTTGCGAGATATGAATGTTGGTTTTATTCCGGTTCAAGACGGGGAGAAAGATTTCTCTGTCGTTGACGCTGGCGATGTGGTTATTTTACCGGCCTTTGGTGCCAGTGTGAATGAAATGCAGTTACTCAATGATTTAGGCTGCACGATTGTTGATACCACTTGTCCTTGGGTTTCTAAAGTTTGGAACTCCGTTGAAAAGCATAAAAAACGCAGTTATACTTCCATTATTCATGGAAAATATCATCACGAAGAAACTGTTGCAACCAGTTCTTTTGCTGAGAAATATTTAGTGGTTCTCAATTTAGAAGAAGCACAATATGTCGCGGACTATATTTTATATGGCGGTGATAAAGAAGAGTTTTTGAAGAAGTTTGATCAAGCTTCTTCTCCTGGTTTTGATCCAGATGTCGATTTAGAAAAAGTGGGCATTGCCAATCAAACCACAATGTTGAAAAGTGAAACGGAACAAATTGGCAAATTATTCGAGCGAACCATGTTAGAAAAATATGGTCCCACTGAATTTAACAACCATTTTATGAGCTTTAATACGATTTGCGATGCCACACAAGAACGGCAAGATGCAATGTTCGATTTAGTGAAAGAAGACTTGTCCTTGTTAGTCGTCATTGGCGGGTTTAATTCATCTAATACCACTCATTTACAAGAAATTGGTATTGAACACGGGATTCCCTCTTATCATATTGACGGCGGAAACCGAATTTTAGAAGGAAATCAAATTGAACATAAACCTTTGGGTAAGGATTTAGAAATTGCAGAAAATTGGCTACCAGAAGGAGAAATTACAGTCGGAATTACTTCCGGTGCATCCACGCCCGATCAAGCTGTAGAAGAAGTGATTCAGAAAATTTTAGAAGCAAAAAGTGCCGCGTTAGTCCGTTAAACATAACAAGATTAGGGGAGATCTTCCCCTTTTTCCGTAATCCACGCCAACCATCTATAACAAACCTTTAGAGATTTCACATAACTGATGAGTGAACACAAATCCTCTTGGCAGGTTGACTTCTACCGGCTTCCCCAAGCCAATTCTCAAAAGCAAGCGGTATGGGAACTGGTCGTTTGTGATGAAGTCGAGAAAACAGTCCAAACTGACTCTTGTCCACAGGCGCAAGCAACGGTGGATTGGTTAGTCACTCATTTAAACCAGATTGCACAAGACTCATTACCGGACAAAATCAAAGTCTTTCGTCCCGAATCGTTACAGTTATTGCAATTAGCGGGGGAAAAACTGGGGATTGCTGTCGAAGGAACCCGACGAACGCCGTTTCTCAAACAAGTGTTGCGCGATCGCGGTGGCGAAGCAAGAGTGCAAGTGGAATCTCCACCCCCGCAACCGTTACCGGAAGAGATTTGGGGAGAACAATGGCAATTTGCCAGTCTCAATGCTGAGGAAATTGAGTATCGCATCCCAGAACGCCCCATTCCTTTTCGGGAAATTCCACCAGAACTCAGTCCATTTCAACTCAGCCTAGGTTCAACCACTCTCGTTCCAGGCATTATTATCTATGGCGGGCGACAGTCTTGGCAATTAGCACAATGGTTTGCGCAAACCGAACCCATGGCAATTCAGTATATTCCCACTGCTGTTGGCGAGTCTGGGGGATTAGTCTTAGAAGCTGGGTTGCGCGATCGCTGGGTAATTATTACCTTTGAAGATCCTGAAGTTGCCCAAGCGGCAGAAAAGTTTCAGCAACGGAAACAAGACAGCAACGGTTTGCATTTTCTTATGATTCAACCGGATGACTCGGGAATGACCGATACCGGCTTTTGGTTATTAGCAGATTCCCCTTAAATTTTGCTCAGCCGCCACGGTAAGATTAAACCCTTGGTAGGGATAGTTCTCTATCCTGCTTGAATAATAGTTGTCATATTTCAGGAGAAAGCCCTTGGATTTAGCAAAAATTCCCGCCCAACCCAAACCTGGTTTAGTGAATATTCTGATTGAAATTCCCGGTGGTAGTAAAAACAAATATGAGTTTGATAAAGACTTAAACGCCTTCGCCCTTGATCGCGTTCTCTATGCTTCTGTCCAATATCCTTATGATTATGGGTTTATTCCCAATACTCTCGCAGATGATGGGGATCCTCTTGATGGCATTGTCATTATGGATCAACCCACCTTTCCCGGCTGTGTGATTACTGCCCGTCCCATCGGAATGTTAGAAATGATTGATGATGGGGATCGCGATGAAAAACTCTTGTGTGTTCCTGATAAAGATCCCCGATTCAAAGAAGTATCCTCTCTCAAACAGGTTGCATCCCATCGTTTAGATGAAATTTCCGAATTTTTTGCCACTTACAAACGCCTAGAAAAGAAAGAAACTGAAATTTTAGGCTGGAAAGATGTGGACAGTGTGAAGGCGCTAGTTGAACAATGTGTGAAAGCCGTTAGTTAATCAATCCTAAGTTGCACTTTTCCCCAACGTTGTTTGAGTTGGGGAAGTGGGTTCTTGGGGCAATGCCCGTTAGTTCACCTCATCTCTTACTACCTCAGACAGATTTTGTCAAAGTTTGAGCAAAAAAAAGTTGCGAAATGTAAAAAAGTTGTTACATTATAAGTAACAGCTATTCAAGAGGCATTATAATTATGACTTCCGGACTATTTCCTCAACCCGCTTCCTTCAAAGAGAAATCTCGTGTTTACGATCTCAAAAGCCGTCTTGATTGGGGCGAACCTGCTTTAACAATTATTGATGCTCGTGATCGGGCTTCCTTTAATGAAGGTCATATCATGGGTGCAATTTCCTTCCCCAGTGAGGAATTAGTTGCTCGTACAGAAGCCAGTTTAGAGCGCGATCGCGATATTTATATTTATTCTCATACTGACGAAGAAACAGCAGATGCAGCAGCATGTTTAAGAGAAGCTGGTTTCGAGCGTGTCGCAGAAGTGACCGGTGGCTTAGGCGCATGGCGAGCAGCAGAATATCCAGTAGAAGCTACTTCCGTTGCTGCCTAAACCATTCCCAATCACAAAATTATCTCTCTCTCTAGACTAGAATAACGTTTTTTTCCCGCCTTGCCAGGTGGGATTTTTTTTGTGATGAGCGGAAGGAATCAAGAGGACACAATAACCTATAAAATTAACGGAGAGAACACAAGCAACTCACCCATCGCCAATGGACGTTTTGTCTACTTTTATCGTCAGCAGTTTTGTTTTTATTTTTGGCGCTGCAATTGGCAGTTTCTTAAATGTTGTCATTTATCGGATTCCTGCCAATATATCTTTACTGTATCCGCCCTCCCGTTGTCCAGTTTGTGGACACAAATTGGGTAAAACTGAAAATGTCCCAATTCTTGGCTGGCTTTGGTTGCGCGGAAAATGTCGCCATTGCCAGACTCCCATTTCCCCTCGCTATCCGCTGATTGAAGCCACTACTGCTTTTTTATTTGTGATGGTTTATCTTCAGTTTGGCTGGAGTCTGACGACTGTTGGCTATTGGACTCTGTTGAGTTGGCTGTTAGCATTATCTCTCATTGATTTTGATACCATGACTCTCCCTAACCCACTGACTCAATCAGGGTTGATTGTTGGCTTAGGCTATCAAGTGATTCACGGTTGGCAAAATGAGAATTTAGGTACGACGATTCCTCAACAATTAATGTTGGGAATTGTTGGTGCTGTTTTAGGAATTTGGCTATTTGATATCATCACTTGGGTCGCTTCTGGTATTTTAGGACAAACTGCCATGGGAGGCGGGGATGCCAAACTTGCTGCAATGCTGGGAGCTTGGTTAGGTTGGAAATTGTTGCTAGTGGGCTGTTTTCTCGCGTGTGTTGTCGGTGCTGTTATGGGTGGGGGCGCGATCGCGCTAGGAGTTCTCAGCAGACGTCAACCCATGCCATTTGGTCCCTTTTTAGCTTTAGGGGGCGCAATTGCGATTTTTTATGGAGAAAGCATCATTACAACTTATATCAACTTGTTTTTTCCCACCCTCTAAGGGCATCACTAACTCAACTTTGTGATGGCATCAAGAAACTGCTGGGAAATAAAGGGTAATAACTGGCGATTCTGTGGCGAGGGTGAACGCTGGGTAAAAACAACCAAGAGATAAGGAGGCTGATCGGGAAGTTCAATATAAGCACTATCATGACGCACCCAACTGGTCCAACCTGCTTTTGACCAAAGTTTTGCTTGTGAGGGGAGCACTTCTCCCAAAAAACCTGTTATTTGATCTTCCTCATCGAGATGAGAAGTCGCAATAGGAAGCGAACGCAATAGTAGATCCATCATCAAGGGAGATCCGGCAGCATTTCCCATCACAACATGATGGAATAATCTTGCTACGGCATCGGTGGTCAGGCGATTTTGATTTTCTCTGAACTCTCCAATAAAAGCCTTTTCTCGTCCGTAAGGACCATCTCCCCAAGTTTTTTGGTTAACGTTGATCGGTTCTAGTTCTTCCCAACGGAGTGATTTGAAATAACGATTGACCAGATTCCTTTGTGATTGCCAAGTGAGAAATGCATTTCGGGAAAGTTCCGGTCCACTCGTGGTTCCAGTCAAGATATCAATCACCAAGCTCGTAGCATCATTACTAGAGTCAACAATCATATCCCGAATCGCACGATCAAGCTCTGTCGATTTGACAATCATCCCCCGTTTTAACCATTCTTGGACCGCAACTAAATAAAATAATTTGACAAGACTGGCGGGATAAAAGACTTCCCCACCGCGATAATTGAATCCCCGTAGGGGAGAACCATATACTAACCAAGTGAGAGCAATGTGATTGCGTTTTAATTCAGGAAAAGTTTGCCATACTCTTTCAAGAATTTGCCAAGCGATGTGTCTGAGTCTTGTATCTTCCTGATAAAACGCCATTTCGATCAAAGCTGAATAATAATATTGACACTCTCACCGTGCGTCTCAATTATAGCGGCAGTTACCTTGCCTCAAATCTTAAAATGCGACCGGCATTGAAAATCGCAATTAACGCCACACCGACATCGGCAAAAATGGCTTCCCAGAGGGTTGCTAATCCCATCGCACCCAACAAAATAAACAGTCCTTTAATGCCTAAAGCAAAACCGATATTCTGCCAGACAATTTGACGGGTTTTCCGCGCGATCGCGATGGCTTGTACAATTTTAGAAGGCGCATCGGTCATAATCACCACATCAGCGGTTTCAATGGCGGCATCCGATCCTAAACCGCCCATGGCAATCCCGACATCCGCACGCGCAATCACAGGGGCATCATTAATTCCATCTCCAACAAAGGCAACTTTTGTTTTCTGATTCCGAACTTGTTGTAAAATCGCTTCAACCGCAGTGACTTTGTCTTCTGGCAATAAATCCGCTTGATAGCGATCTACCCCTAATTGTTGGGCAATGCTTCGAGCCACCGTTGCATTATCCCCGGTGAGCATCACCACCTCAATTCCTTTTTTTCTCAGGCTGGCAATGGCTTCTCCTGCATCCTCTTTTAATTCATCGGCAATGATAATGTGTCCCCTATATTCCCCATTCACTGCTGTATGCGCGATCGTCCCTTCCAGATTGCAAACCTCTGCTTGATGGGGAATATTTTCTCGATGGAGGAGGCGATCATTGCCCACTAAAACCACTTGCTGGTTTACTTCTGCAATAATGCCATGTCCCGAGACTTCTTGATAGTTTTGCAGGGTAGAACCATCAATTCCTTTGCCATGGGCTTCTCGAATTGACTGCGCCACCGGATGATTAGATTGCGATTCCACTGTGGCTGCTAATGCCAGTAATTCTGGTTGACTCAGACCATTATGGGTGACAATCTCTGTTACTCGAAAATTCCCTTTAGTCAAGGTTCCCGTTTTATCAAAGACAACCGTTTGCACTTGGGTGAGGGCATCTAAAAAGGTTGCCCCTTTTACTAAAATGCCATTTTTCGCGGCATTCCCCACACCGCCAAAATAACCTAGTGGCACACTAATGACTAAACCACAGGGACAAGCAATGACCAGTAAAACTAAGGCGCGATACATCCACTCGCCTTGAGTTGCACCACTGACAAACAAAGGCGGAAGAATTGCAACCGCAAGGGATAAGAAAACAACCACTGGGGTATAGTAACGAGAAAAAGTAGTGATAAATTTCTCAGTTTCTGCTTTTTTACTGTTGGCATTCTCAACTAAATCGAGGATTTTAGAAATTGAGGAGTCAGCAAAGGGTTTAGTTACACGCACCGTTAAAGCCCCAGCCTGATTAATTGACCCTGCTAGAACTTCATCCCCTGTTTGAACAGTTTGCGGAATAGATTCACCCGTGAGGGCAGAAGTATCAAGTTGGGAGTTCCCTTCCACAATTTCGCCATCTAAAGGGACTTTTTCCCCGGCGCGCACGATGATAAATGACCCAACTTCAACACGGTTGGGAGAAACGGTTGTCACCCCTTCTTCAGTTTTGAGATTCGCACTATTGGGACGCACTTCCAGTACGGATTGAATCGAGCGACGGGATTTCCCTACGGCATACCCTTGGAATAATTCTCCTATTTGGAAAAACAGCATGACCGCCACCGCTTCAGGAATTTTTTGAATCGCGATCGCGCTGAGAGTAGCGATGGTCATTAAAAAGTTTTCATCAAAGAGTTGTCCGTTTAGGATGTTACGCCCGGCGCTGGTGACCACACTCCAACCACTCATGACATAAGCCGGTAGTAAGACAACATACTCAGCAATGTGGTAGGGGGTGTTATGGAGGGCTTCGTGAAAAATTAAACCCATTAAAAATAAGACCCCAGACAGCGCGATCGGAGTAAGTTCCTTTTTCCAGTTAAATTCTATTTGATCATGGGGTTGACCTTGTTTCGGAGCTTGATCATGAGTACCACCACAACATTTTTGTCCCATCTCAAAATCTCTGAACATCTGAAATATTATTCAGATATTAGCGAAACATGATTAACCTGTCAATTGAAGCGATAACAACACGTTTCAAAAGCATCCACTATTGTTGATGCAGTTGCGTAACTTTGATCACGATTGACAAGACAATGCAACTGCATTACCTTAAGAATAGAACTGAATCAATAAGTTGAGACATCGCAATGGCTGCAACATCAGCTCCCTGCTCAGAATCGACACTCACCAATCGGTATCAAACAACAATCCCTGAGCCAGTTCGCAAAGCGCTAGGCTTAAAGAAGCGGGATAAAATTTGCTACATCATTGAATCTGAGGGTCGAGTAGTTATTTCCCGCGTTGAGCAAGAAGAAAGTGATCCCATATTAGAAAAGTTTCTGGATTTTATTGCAGAAGATATGGAAAAAAATCCTCAGCAGATACAAGGGATTCCTTCTGATTTAGTCAATCGTGCTCAATCTTTAGTCGCTGATGTGGAAGTGGATTTAGATGCACCCCTCTCTGATGAGGATTAATAAGCGTGTCTGTCAATCAACCATTAGTGATTAATGAGTGGTGCATCTTTGCTCATCCCCTCTTTCTGAATCAGTTGGAAGAACTGATAACTCAAGTCGAAAAGCTGCGCCAAAAGTATCCCCAAGACTACAAAAAGAAAAACCCGACAAAACGTCTTGCTGCAATTATTAAGCTCGCCTTTGAAGTCATCCCTGAAGATCCGACCCGTAGCGAATATCGCCAAGGGACTACTTTAGGTAATGAGTACAAGCATTGGTTTAGGGCTAAGTTTTTTCAGCAGTATCGACTATTTTTTCGATACCATCAACAGAGTAAAATTATTGTTTTTGCTTGGGTCAATGATGAAACCTCTAAGCGAGCCTATGAGAGTTCTTCAGATGCGTATCGTGTTTTTATGAAAATGCTTGAAAGTGGGTATCCTCCTGATGATAGCGAGTTCATCTCAGAGGTTTTCATTGATTAATGCTTCTAACTTGGCTTTCCCATGAATGCGGGTGATGGCATAATCCAAAGAGTCCCGACGAGATGAATGTAAGCGGTTGCGCCAAATGTTGAACGGGGTTGAATACTTAACTTGGTTGCAGCCGGCGCACATCACTAAAAAATTTGAAGTATCCAAGGTTTTCGCAATGTTATTGCGTTTTGGTTCCAAGTGATCAATGGTTACTCTGTCAAGGGAAAGACTTTCAAGGCAAATCGGACAGCAGTAACCGAGAACTTCCAGTTGCGACTCAATCAGTTGACGACAATCGTCGCTTTGTCGCCATTCTTGATATTTTTCCACTTCTTCTCGGTAAACATTAGTAACACATTTGTGTAGTTGTTTTCGAGATTTTTCCATCTCTTCAAAACAGGCAAGAAGTTTTTCCAAATTACTCATAATACTTATTGATAGACTTTCATTTCCACGATATTATTCTTCGGGATATATTGGAGAACAAGCGGATTGGGTTGGTGTTTGATTTCATCTTGGCATTCTTCAATTTTAGGGGAGGGCTTCTCGACAGTCTGCTGAGATTCAGAAACAGCTTCTCTGAATTCAGAAGCCGATTGTTCCATGAGAAAAAAGCTCTTTAAGAGAGTGGCAACTTTTCCCACCCGTGTGTTAAGCCATTCATATAACTTAATAACTTGACCCCACCCTCGATTCTGTAAACCCTGTGCTTTGCGCTCTTGATTTAGGTCTTGGTACTCCTGCAAAAGACTACTATTGTATTTTTGGATTTCGCGATAGCCCATTGATTGGTAAGTTCGTGCCATCTAATTTTTTCTCCAAGCGTTCTCAATTGCTCGTGTTAATTGTAAGATTTCACTTTTTTCTAAATCGGGTAAGTCTCTGATAAATTGTCGGAAATATTTCTCATAATCTGCCAGTTTCTTCTCGGCATAGTTCAGAGCATTTTGAGCCTTGATTTTTTCTTGAATTGCTTCAGTAAGCTCTGTTGCTTTAGCCGCTAAACTTTGCCGATATTGCTCGACTTTCACAGCAATCTTGACAATATCTTGATTCAAAATTTTGTTATTATCAGCGTAATAATTACGCTGGGCGATGAGCTTGATGATAGCAGCGGAAAGGGTGGGGTGATGTTGGAGTTGTTTATAAATGGCAGCAAGTTCGTCAACTTTGATGTATCGTAAGTGTTTCGGTAAGTTAGCGTGGTTATTCGTAAAAGCGCTCTGTTTTTTGTCTTGGTGTCGCTCGGGTAAAGATTCAGCCAAGATCGTTTCAATGGCAGTTTTTAACTCGGCTCGGGTTAAATTCTTGTCTTGAACGACGCTGCTTTTCTGCTCTGCCATGACTACTTAGTCCCCACACTATCAGAACGCTTTTTACACTCATCAAAGGATTAATTTTAGCTTATCAATTGGATGGTGATTTGTGTAGGGATACAGTAAAAAGAAAATAGTTTTGGGCTGTGATCGCTGTTTCGTAAACTTTGTTTCCTCTGGCATTAGCTACAATACTTAGAAAAGAGCTTATGGGAATCGCTCCTCAATCGCGGATTTAGGAATCACCAAATGGAAGCGTATAAGAAATATTTAACAATAGAAGATCCCAAGCAAGTCATCTTATCAGATTTGCCATTCTCCCCTGGACAACGGGTGGAGGTAATCGTGATTGCTGAGGAGGATGAACCAGAAAGTTTAACTGATCGCTTCCAAAAGTTGTTTCAAGAAACGCAAGCGATCCATGTGCTATCTCCCTTAACCGAAGAAGAGGTGCAAGCAGAAATTGAAGCTTATCGTCGGGGTGAATGAAGGTTATTATTGACACGAGCGTTTTAATCTCCGCTGCCATTTCTGGAAGAAAGCCAGAAGCAATTATTTTATGGCTGATTGATCGTCGAGATGTGCATTGGATTGTTTCAGAAGCAATTTTAAGCGAGTATAAGGGAGTTTTATCGCGCCCGCGATTCAAGTTAACTGCTGTGCAACAGGAAAGATGGTCTCAGGTT
>CAZBPR010000067.1:0-15452 GCA_964493825.1 uncultured Dactylococcopsis sp. | reverse complement strand
CGACAAAATCCATCTGGATCAGTGTTCCATCAGGAAGTTCAAAAATACCTTTCGCCCGTTGCACTTGACCATAAGCGCCACCGATAATTTCCATCCAAATCGTTTCTAAGCTGGGCGGATCAAACACTTGTCCCGTTAAGGGGCGACACCAAATTTGAGGGGAGTCGCCGTATCGTGAGGATTGAAGGGAATTGCCAGTAACCATTTCATCTGCCCAGTTTTGCCATTGTGATGATTCCGTTTCTGGAGGAACAACCGCTACGCGATGACAAGGAAAGGAATTGAGAAAAGGGGAGGCTAAATCCAAATAAAACCCTAATTCCACATAAACCACTGCTTCTTCCGAGAGTCTGCTGAGAACGGTTTGCACTTCTGTGTCAGGAATCGTTTGTACCCACCGAAAGCGATAATCGATACCAGCAAGATCAACCGAAGCATTCCCTAACCCTGGACAAAGGTAATAGGTGGGAGTAGCGGGTTGTCGCAAGAACTGGCTAATCCAAGTGGTTTTCCCACTGCCAGAGGGTCCTGCTACTGCAATCAGAGAAGGAGAACTCATAAGTTACTAAACAAAATGATAATCATTATCAAGTTATAGTTTAACAGATTCTTAATTAGTTCCCATCTATGTCTAGGCTTGCAGTTCTCTCCATCCTTGAGAGTCGCTACCAACTCGTCAGTCACTTAAGATTGGTGTTAAGTACCAAATAAAGAGAACATCTTTTAAAGTCAAATGCTCTCTTCTTAATCAACTTAACTTTTTGATTAATTCCTTCTACGACTCCCGCGGTGGTTCTTCCATCAAAGGGTGACAACGCAGTGGAAAGCCACAAATGATGCTTTTTTATTGACATCTTGCTTAAATTTAATGAGAATAAGTATCATCTAGAACCATGGAAAGAATGTGATAACCATTGCTCTAACCACAGCGGATTTTCAGGAATACGTGGAACAAGCCCAACAGCAGGGGAGTTTGAGAAGCTAGGTAGATTAAAGAGATGACAAAAGTTTTAAAGAGAACTGAATTTGAAGAAATCAGAGCCGAGAGCTTACAAGTTGAGGAATACCACGAAAATACGGATGGATTTGACTGCATCGAAAAGAATCGACACCAATTTAGCCGTAATTATGCTCGAAGTGCTGAGTTGCGACCCGGAATTGTACCTTGAGATTCTTGACGAAAAATGCCACAACACGCATTGTCTAGAAAATCAACACGATATACCTTTTCCCTTAATTTCAAAATTTTATCTCTCGGGCAATCATTGTGTGCTTACCCCTGGTATCAAAGACGTGAAAGACGATTATGTGGAGAAAATTAATCAGAACTATTTGTTTTATCTTCCCGATATCAAGGAAATTGAGCAGTGGCAAGCAGGAGAATACATCCATTTGGTCAGAATCGCGACAGACATCGATTTTTTAAGAACCTTCAGTACGAGCTTTGAATCTCTCTCACCAAAATTGTTGCAACTGATTGAAAGCGACGATGTGCAGCACTTTCATCAATCCTTGGGTAAAATTACTCCAACAATGCAGCTTGCTCTACAAAAAATTCTTAATTGCCCTTATCAAGGGATGACAAAACGGATGTACCTCGAAAGCAAAACCCTGGAACTATTGCCAATAACCACGACGATATCTTCGGCAGCCAGCTTCGCCTGCAAGGGTTTTATCGTGACACTGACAATTTTTTTGGCAGTTCGCCGTTTGAAGATACATTTACAGGCGACTTTCCCGGATCGCCCTTAGGTTTTTTTATCGCAAGTGAATCAGAGTTTGAGAACTTTGGCGGACGACTTGAAATTGAAACGCCCATTTCTAAAACCTTCAACTTGCTCTGGGGAGTTGACGACGATGGTATTGCCAGACCTGTCCGTGCTCCCGAACGAATCTATGGCGTTATTATTATCAGCTAGTTGTCTGGGAATAAATAACTCGAATGAAGATTCAAAATTTAGCTTGCCAATACTATATTTAATTGACATTTCCCAAATACTAGCAATACTAAGTAAAACCTCATTATTGCCATTGTTAATTACCTCTAGTGCAACAGAACTTAATCTAGCATCATCAGTTACGTACCAAATAAAGGTATGTGTATCCAGCAAAATTTTCATTACATATAGTCTTTAAAGTCCTCTAGTGGTTCATCAAAATCTTCAGACATCCAAACTTGACCTTTTGCGCTTCCAGGTTGCCGAGATTTTGCTGGTGTTGTGGGAGTAAGTTTAATCGAGGTGTGATCGCCTTTGGTAATAATTACTTCTTCTCCGCGCAAAGCTGCATCGAATAATTCCGATAAGTTTTTTTGAGCTTCAGCAATCGTAACTTGTTTCATTATTTTTTCCTCAGTTAACCGTCTATTCTCATTCTAAAAATTACCACCATAAACGCTAGAAAAATCTGCAATCTAGCCTCATTTTAGTTAAATTTTCTGCCTAAAAAAAACAATGCGTACCTTTACAATCATTTGGTTCGGTCAACTGGTTTCTACCATTGGCAGTTATATGACCGAATTTGCCCTCACTCTCTGGGCGTGGGAAGTGACCGGTTCCGCTTTGGCATATCTATGCGGCTGCGGTTGTCAACGGCGGCTTTGGTCAAATTCAGAGTTTAGCTTACCAAACCTCTATTTCGCTCGTTGTTCCCCAACAACAGTATACTCGCGCCAATAGTATGAATTCCGCTGTTCATGACGGGTCCAATATTATGGCTCCTGCCTTAGCCGGAGGACTCTATCTGGTCATTGGTTTACCCGGCATTATTCTCATTGATTTAATCACATTTGGTGGCGCGATCGCGACCCTAGTTTGGGTTAACGTTCCCCAACCCCTGGCAACAGCAGGGTTTAAGGCTACTCCTGATTGTTACCACTCTTTTTTGGTTTGCCCATGACCTAGGCGGTTCCATCCAAGAGACGATACCAATTTGTTACCGGTGCCAGATAATTAGTGAATGTACAACAACAGAAGCGGGTAAGGGGACTCGAACCCCTGACATTCACCTTGGGAAGGTGACGTTCTACCACTGAACTATACCCGCGCTCATCAGGTATTATAAAAGATTTTCTCATGAGTGCAAAGCATTATTGTTCACTCTGACAGAGATACACAAAAAGAATATTTAGTATCAATTTTGTCATAAATCTTAGTATTAACAGATCTAAAATAAAGCATAATCGCCATCAGGAGCATGAACAATGGGTTTAGCTAAAAGTGTGGAAATTTATGCTTTGGATTCCATCAAAGGGGGAATGTCACAGTTTTATACTCCGCAAACCAGCAATGAAACCATGTTGGTTGAAATTCCAGCGAATAGTGTTGATGATTTGTTTGTTCATCATTTTCAAACCGATCAGTTACTAGTGGTGCGCGGTAGTTTTATTCTTGTCGTCTTGCAAAATCGTCGCTATGAATATATTCATTTGCGCGATCGCTGCCCACAAGTTGTCAAAATTCCACCTGGAATTCCACATACGGCTATTAATCCCTATTCAGAAAATTGTGTTTTAGTCAATGCAGTGCTTAGACATGGTTCACCGCATCCCAAAGATTATCAGCCTTTGCCACCCCCTTTTCCCTACAACCTAGATTGGGTGGAAAAGCAACTCTGTAAGGCTTAGTGAGAACAATAAAAAACAGAACGATCATCCAAGTTAATCTCTCCTGAACGATTGTGCAGCTGAGAATTAGTATCAGTTTGAAAAAAATAGAGTGATGGGAATTATTGTTCTCGCAATACCCTTAAAACACTGGGAATTTCAATTTGATCAATGGCTTCAAGTTGAGGAATTTCAGCTAAGGCTTGCCGGAAGTTTTCTTCTTTGACATTATGGGTGACAACAACAATTTCAGCCAGACCATTATTAAAGTCAATTTGCACAATCGATTCTAAACTGACATCGTGTTTACCAAAGCAAGTACCGAGATTGCCAATGACACCTGGTCGATCCACACAAATGATGCGAGCATAAAAACGGGTCACTAGTTCTGCAATAGGTACCAGTTGACTACTAGGATGTTGGGGAATTTTCAGGAGAGGACTAACAGCAGCGCTAGTTTGAATCATGGCAGCGATGTTCATCACATCAGAGACAACTGCACTTGCCGTCGCGCCACCGCCAGCACCAGGTCCGTAGAACATCACTTGTCCAATGGGATCGCCTTCGACCAGAATGGCATTATTCACACCATCAATACTAGCAAGGGGATGATTTTTGGGAACAAGAGTGGGATGAACTCTGACTTGTAAGCCTTTTTCTTCTCGTTGCGCGATCGCGAGGAGTTTAATTTCAAAATCTAGTTGTTCTGCATATTGGATATCCACTGCACTGACTTGCCGGATGCCTTCACAGGAAACATCGTCTCGGTTGACTTGTTGACCAAAGGCTAAGGTAGCAAGAATGGTAATCTTATCCGCAGCATCATAGCCATCTACATCTGCACTGGGATCAGCTTCAGCATACCCGAGTTCTTGAGCTTCGGTGAGAACTTCCGAAAAGTTACTCCCTTCTGCTGCCATTTTGGTGAGAATGAAGTTAGTGGTCCCGTTAATAATTCCTAAAATACTTTGAATGCGATTGACGCTGAGGGCTTGTTGCAGAGGACGGATCACGGGAATGCCACCGCCAACAGCAGCTTCGATGAGAACATACACTCCAGCCGCTTCTGCTGCCCGATAAATTTCTTCTCCGTAACGAGAAATAACTGCCTTATTTGCGGTAACAATATGCTTTTGATGAGCAATAGCATTTAAAATGAATGATCGCGCAGGTTCCAGTCCTCCCATTAACTCAACGATAATATGAATATCGGGATCACGGATAATACCTTCTAAATCAGTTGTTAGCACCCCCTCGGGAAACTCGACACCACGGAGTTTGTCTAATGTTTTTACACCCACTTTCGCAATTTCAATTTCTTTGAGTAGGGGATGACGGGATTCTGGAGAGAGCAAAATACCAGCAGTTGCTGTGCCCACAGTCCCCAAACCTAACAGACCAATCTTGAGCGGTTCCACCACGTTTTTCTTATATCCTCATTTACTAAGCAACGGCAACCTTTATCTTAAAATATCTTTGCGGTTTGTTGTTGGTCATTAACGGTGATGACATTTCCTACTGACCAGTTAAGGGTAGGAGGTTTCCTCAAACCCTTGTTCCTTGAACTGCTAAGTAATTTCAAATACGACTTGTAAGTCTTTGCTGTCCCAAGGCGGAATGACTAATAAGTCGTCTCCAGTATTGAGGGCATTACGAGGGGCTGTCCAGGGTTCAAGACAGGCATAGTCTTTCCCTTTTACAGTCCAAAAGACGGCAGTGGTATATTCAGGGGAAAAGGTGAGTTTAAGAGTGAATCCCCGTTCTGGAAGTTCTAATGCGGTAACTTGCCGGGATAAGGGACGCAGTTGGGCATCAATTTCATCCTGGTTGAGATCAAATTTGCCCTCATAATCATAGGTTCCTTGACTGACATTATCTTGGTATTGACTGGCTGGGATATCCAACTGAATTTGCTGTTTGTCCATCACCCAAAAATAGGGATGTAACCCGCTTGAAAAGGGCATCGGTTGATGCGAGTAGTTGCGGTATGTTTGATCGAGAGTGAGGGTATTGCCTTTTAAGCGATAGGTAAATGTCAGTTCAAAATCAAAGGGATAAACGGCGCGCGTTTGGTCGTTGCTTTTGAGAACCAGGGTTAAAGCAGCATCTTTTTCGGTATCTTGAGTGCTTACTTCCCAGGGTAAATCACGGGCAAAACCATGACGTTTGAGAAAATATTCTTGTCCCTCATGGGTATAACGATCGTCAGGTAAGTCGCCACAAATGGGAAAGAGAATGGGAATGCCACCACGAACACTTTTTTCAGGATCTTGAAAGCGTTCCCAGTCCATGTAGAAAATTTCTTGTCCTTGGATGCGCCAACTGGTTGCGATCGCGCCTCTTTCCGGAACAATTTCCAAGCGACTTTGTTGTTCTTCATCCGATAAGATATAAGTCCGATAGGATTCTTCTTGCTTAAGCGCGATCGCGTAACTCATCTTCTTCTTTCCTCAGCCTTGATAACGCTAATCTATCATTAACTCAGACGATTCTCAGACTCAATTCCAAAAACTTAGGATTGATCTCCGATTCCCTGAGTTTCAGTTGAGTGAGATTCGGAAGAAGGTTAGAGTTTAATCCCTAACACTTGCGTATATGCCCCTCTCGCTTGCGTGACGCCAATGGTACGCATGGAGGCTTCAATCATTGGTCGTCGTAAACTCACCACGATAAACTGGGCTTGTTCCGCTTGCTGTTTAATCATGCTGGCTAAGCGTTGCACATTCGCACCATCTAAAAACATATCCACTTCATCAAAAGCGTAGAAGGGAGATGGACGATAGCGTTGCAATGCGAAAATAAAACTCAGCGCCGTTAAAGATTTTTCTCCCCCAGACATGGAGTGGAGGCGTTGAACCGGTTTTCCTTTGGGATGGGCGATAAGATTTAAGTTGGCGTTGCTGATGTCGTCAGGTTTATCCAGTTGGAGGTAGCCATCGCCATCGGAGAGGGTGGCGAAGATGGTTTGGAAGTTTTCGTTAACGGCGTTAAAGGCTTCGTTAAAGGCTTCAATTCTGCGAGTGGTAAAGGTTTCAATGCGGAGAAGCAGTTCGTTTCGTTCTTCTTGGAGGGTGGTGAGTTTTTCCGTCAGTTCATCGAGACGGGCTTGAGTTTTCTCGTATTCTTCTAACGCCAGCATATTGACGGGTTCCATATCTTGCAAGCGTTTTTGCATCTGGCGCAGTTCCTCTTGCAGGTGGGTGAGTTGTTCGCTGTAGTTAGCGAAAGTAATGGTTTCGCTGGGGGTTTCTTGCACTAATTCGGGGATTTCGGGAAGCGGTTGCGGAAGGGCGTTTCCTTTCTCCTCATACTGGCTTTGCAGCGTGGCGAGTTTTTCTTGTTGTTCGCTGAGGGTTTCTTGCAGTTTTTGCTGCTTCCAAGTTTGCTTGTCTTGTTGACGTTGATGGGAACGGAGGGTTTTGTCCGCGCGATCGCGCTCTTCTTTTAGTTTACCCAGTTTTTCTTGTAATTGGGCAATCACACTGTCTGTTTCGGCAATTTTCGCTGCAATGTCTTGCTTTTGCTGTTCAACCGTCGCTTTTTGTTGGTTTGTCTCTACCACTCGCTGTTCATATTCCGTTAACCGTTGTTCGGAAGTGGAGATTTTTTCCTGTAAGCGTAACTGTTCCGTTTCTAACTGCTGTTGTTGCTGTTTCGCTTCATTGAGGGCGGTTTCTGCTTCCTTTAACTCTGCTTCCTGCTGTTTAATTACCTGTTGAATTTCTTGCCATTGGGTGTTGCTGTGACTGGCTTCTAATTCCGCCAGTTCTGCTTGTAGTTGTACTAATTCTGCTTCTTGTTGAGGGATACTATTCGCGAGGAGTTCTAAACGCCCTTGCAGTTGCATCAGTTCATTTTCATTTTGACTGAGTTGTTCAGTGACTTGCTGTTGCTGTTGGCTAAGACGTTCAATTTCCTGCTGGGTTTGTTTATACTGCCATTGTTGTTCTTGATGTTGTTGGCGGGTTTCGTTCAGTTGTTCTGTCAGACGTTGGCTTTCAGTGGTCGCTTGTTCAATTTTGGGGTCACAAACCGCTAAAACTTCTTCAATTTCCGCTAAACGGGCTTTTAACTGTTGAATTTCATCGGATTCCGTTTCCGTTGCTGTGCCAAAATGAAGACTAGAACGGGTGCTGCGACTTCCCCCACTCATTGCGCCACTGCTTTCTAAAATTTCTCCCTCTAACGTCACGATGCGGGTTTTCCCCAAATGGGGACGGGCTTTTTCTAAAGTGGTAAAGACGGCGGTATTGCCAAAAACATAGGCAAAAATCACCTGATAGCGGGGTTCGCATTCAATTAAGTTTGCTGCATAATCCACAAAACCATTCGCATAGCGCAACGCAGCGGTCATATTTTGACGAGGCGGTTGAATTTTATTTAACGGAAGAAATGTTGCTCGCCCTCCGCGCTTTTCTTTCAAGAGTTCAATGGCTTTTGCACCCACTTGGTCATTTTCAACGACAATTTGCGCCAGTCTTCCCCCGGCTGCGGTTTCTAAGGCAAGTTGATAGCGCGGTTCCACTTGTCCGAGTTGGGCGACTAATCCACAGACTCCGGTTAGGTTTGCTTGTAAAATGATTTGGGTAGCGTATGTTCCTTGGGCTTTTTCCTCCGCTTCTTTGGTGGCTTCCAGTTTGTCTAACTTGCGTTGTTTGTCGCGTTGTTCTTGTAAGAGGCGAGTTTGGGTTGCTTGTTGCAGTTTCTTTTCTTCTTCCGCGTGACTGAGTTGTTGCGCTAAGCCTTGAACTTGTTCTTGCAGTTGGTTAACGGTTTGTTCTAACTGTTGAAGCGTTTCCTGTTTGGCTTCTAGTTCGGGAGTGAGAGAAGCAAGCGTGGTTTGTTGTTCTTCAATTTTCTGCTGGAGTTGGGTTTCTCGTTCTTGCAGTTGTGCTTGTTCCGTGCGTTGGGGATTAAGACTGTTTTGCAGTTGATTAATTTGTTGACTGAGTTGGGTTTGTTGTTGAATCCATTCTTCTGAGGCTGACGCGATCGCGTTGGCTTGTTCTCGACTTTCTGCTAATTTAGTTTGAGCAGTGCGCTGGGCGTGCTGTAAGTCTTGAAGCTGTTTCTGACTCAGGTCTGCTAATTCCTGCTGCAGGGTTTGTAAGCGCGTTTGCTGTTCTTGCAGTTGCGTTCGCGTCTGTTCCTGTGCAGTCGCCGTTTCCTCCAACGTTTGATTTAACTCTGCTTCCCGTTGTTGCAGTTGTTCTTGTTGGGCTTTTTGTGTTGCCAGTTTCGAGGTCGCTTCTAACTGTTCATCTTCTCCCAACGCTTTCACTTGCGCATTCAAATCATCAAGAGTTTGACTGGCTTCTTGAATTTGGGTTTCCGTGGTTTGAATCGTCTGCTGCAGTTGAGTTAAAGTTTGCTCATTCCCTGTTATTTCCCCCTGTAACGTATCAATTTGCTGTTTTAGGGCTTTCCACTCCAAAACCACTTCCCATTGCTGTTTCTCTTGAATTTCCGCCTTCAGTTGACGGTATTTCTCCGCTTTATTGCGTTCACTGGCAGCGCGATCGCGCGTTTTAATCAATTCTTGCTGGAGAATCTCACAGCGTTCCTCTTTTTCCTTAACTGTTTCCAGGGTTTCCTTTGCCTTGGCAATCTTGCGGTCAAACTCAGCCACTCCCGCCAACTCATCAATAATTTCTCGTCGTTCGCGCCCATTCATACTAATAATGCGCGTGACATCTCCCTGTAACACCACGTTATAGCCTTCGGGATAAATTCTTAACGCCCGCAGTTGTTCATGGAGTTGGCTTTGGGTACAAGTTTCATCATTAATATAGAACGTGGAAGCATAACTTCCCTCCTTCGTCACCCGCAGGCGACGCGCCACCGACCATTCCGTCTCATCATCCAGTTCAAACGTAACCTTAACCGTTGTCTCCGCCCGTCCTTTGCCATTATTCTGATGATTAACGAGATCAGGCAATCGTTCAGCCCGCATTCCTCGGGAACTGGCTAACCCTAAGGCAAACAGTAGCGCATCGAGAATGTTCGACTTTCCTGATCCATTGGGACCCGAAACCACTGTAAACCCCGTTAGCAAGGGAATCTGTGTCGTCTGACCAAACGACTTAAACCGCGATAATTCTAGACGCTTAACATGAACCATAACGGTTATTGTAACGGCAATTGGAGCGCATGAGTCCAGCTAATAGTGCTTACAGCTTAGCAAAGACAGATTAGTAAACAAAACATAATTTTCTAAATCATAGTTAATTCCTCAAGTCTGAAGCGTGTTAGTCTTAACAGATATATCTGTGAAAATATCGCAAATTTTATATATAAAACAGAAGGATCAACAATGTCAGATGCTCATCGAATTTAGCGTTGGAAATTACAGATCATTTAAAGATCAGGTTACACTCAGTATGGTAGCTGCACCCATCGTTGCTGAAGATAAAGAAATTGATCAACGCAATGTTTTTACAGTTGATGAAGAGTTGATACTCCTAAAAAGCGCAGCAGTATATGGTGCTAATGCAAGTGGGAAGAGTAATCTTGCTAAAGCAATGAGTTTTATGCGATGGTTTATGATTAACTCTTCAAAAGACACACAAAGCACGGAACAAATAGCTGTCGAACCATTTAGACTCAGCACAGAAACAGAAAAACAACCTTCTTTTTTTGAAATTATTTTTTTAATGGAAGGCACACAATATAGATATGGGTTTGAAATTGATAGAAATGAAGTATTGTCAGAGTGGCTTTACTATGTTCCTAATGTTAGAGAAACTAAGTTATTTGTTCGGCATCAAGATAAATTTGAGATAACAAAAAAATATCGCGGTCAAGAGTTAAAACATATAACCCGACCCAATGCTCTTTTTCTATCTGTTTGTGCTCAATTCAATGTACAAATTGCTAATCAAATACTTAATTGGACAGCAAATAAACTTAAAATCATATCGGGATTAGAAGCAGAAGGATATAGAGGTTATACAGCACGATGTCTCAATCAAAAAAATCAATATAGTGAAGCGATATTAAAACTAATTAAGAAGTTAGATTTGGGAATCAGCGATTTAAATGTAGAAGAAGTCGAAATAACTGAGGAACATCTTCCAGAACATTTTCCCGAAGAACTTAAAAAGTTTATCTTAAATAATAGTTCAAAAATGCCATCAGTTAATACCTTTCACAAAAAGTATGATCTTGAAGGAAAGCTAGCTAGTACAGAAATATTTGACCTAGAAGAGCAGGAATCAGAGGGAACCCAAAAGCTTTTTGAAATTGCGGGACCATTAGTCGATACTTTATTTGATGGAAAAGTTTTAGTAATTGATGAATTTGATGCAAGGCTTCATCCTCTTATTAATCAAGCGATTGTGAAACAATTTAATTCTATTGAAGACAACCCAAATAATGCACAATTAATATTTATAACTCATGATACTAATCTACTTGATAAAAAGTTATTACGAAGAGATCAAGTTTGGTTTACTGAAAAAAATAGATATGGAGCTACTGACTTATATTCATTAGTTGAATACAAAGGAGTTCGGAATGATGCATCTTTTGAAAATGACTATATTAAAGGTCGATATGGTGCAATTCCTTTTCTTGGTACTTTAAGCAAATTACTTGAGGAGAGACAATGAGTAAGAAGAGACCAAGAAAGTCTCGTCGCGGTCACTCAAATCGTACTACTCAAAACAGGAAACTTAGAGCGAGATTTTTAATTATCTGTGAAGGAACAAAAACTGAACCAAAATACTTTAAAGATTTTAGAGTTCCTGCCGATGTAATTGAACTTGATATTATTGGGTTAGGAAAAAATCCTAGTAAATTAGTAGAAAAAGCGCAGGAACTAAAAGTTAAAAAGGGTTATGAAGAAGAACTTGATCAAACTTGGTGTGTTTTTGACCGAGATAAGTGGACTACTCAAGACTTTAACCAAGCGATTCAATATGCTTATCAAGCTGGGTTTAATATAGCTTACTCTAATGAATGTTTTGAATTATGGTATCTTCTACATTTTTGTTATCTCGATACTGCTCTTAATAGTAAAGAATATGAAAATAAACTGAGCCATTATTTAGGACATATATATGAAAAAGAGAGTGATGATATGTACGAAAAGCTACAAGATAAGCAAAACACAGCTATTAAGAATGCAGAAAAACTATTGAAACAGCATGCACAAACAAACCCTGCCGTTGAAAATCCTTCTACAACAGTTCATTTGTTAGTCAAAGAGCTTAATCAGTTTATACCATAGTTCATTGACTATACAAAATCTTCTAATTACACAAGTAAGGTTATTTTCCTTTGCCTTGGCTAATAGAAATGATCAGGAGGCTTGGAAAGAATTTACCAGTCGTCCCCGTCCAAATGCGATTTATTCGTAAAAAAGAATACTTTACTAAAAAATCTTTCATAGCGTGATCGCTGTTTGGAGAAGGGTAGGGAAGCGTGATCGATGTTTGGATAGGAGAGGAAGGCGCGATCGCTGTTTAGGAAGGGAAGGGAAGGGAAGCTCGATGTTTGGAAAGGGAGAGGAGAGCGCGATCGTTGTTTAGGAGGGGAAGGGAAGCTCGATGTTTGTAGAAACGGGAGGAAAGCGCGATCGCGCTTATGATGACTTTTCTTCTTCAGGAAAAAAATTGAGTCCCAAAACTTTACCAGGAGGAAGTTCCCAGGCTTGAGTATCTTCTTGAAGAGGCAAATTATCCGAATCATCTAACGCATTTTGAGTCGCTTCTTCATCACTCATTTTCTCTAATCGTTCCCAATCCGTTTGACTCTCACGCCTTGCCATTTCAGGAGTCACTTTTCTTTTGTTTTTGTTCCCAGTATCTTTTCTGCTCACGACAGTTTGCCTTCCTTGCACTAATAATTCTAATCGTACCTTCACGCACAGTGAAAGCCACTACTAATATTTTATCTCCCCATTCTCCAAGTGCAATATATCGCGGTTCACCATAGTCTCTACGACGATCTCGTTGTTGTATTGTGCGCGTCTGAAACATTAAATAAGCATCGTAAAAGTCAAAGATTACGCCTTCCTAAACGGAAGGCGCCTGCTTTGACCGTTGGTCAACCCCATGCTTTTCCAGATTTTTACGTCGCTTTTGTTCGTCCCAATCAAAATCCATTTTCAGGTTCTATTAATTAACCCTTTATTTTAAGCTCGGTAGAACTCTAAGACAAGTTGAAAATTATGATCGCTGTTTTATTAAGGGAAGGAAGGCGCGATCGCGTGTTTTAGTGAAGTCTTGTTGGAGAAGGCTACTAGAAATGATGTCAATAAGCACACATATCTGTTAAACTCAACCTCATTAAGCCTTTCAACTGGAACTCAAAAAAAATCAGCAACTTATAGAAGACCGTCAGATATCTTTTGAGGATATTTTGTTTAACATACAAAAGGGACGATTGCTGGACGATATTGAACACCCCAACCAAGTTAAATATCCAAGTCAACGGATATTTATTGTAGAGGTTGATGAATATGCCTATTTAGTCCCATACGTAGAAAATGATGATGAAATCTTTTTAAAAACGGTGATTCCCAGTAGAAAAGCAACCAAACAATACCTTGGAGGCAATTGATGAGTCAAATGAAACTAAATGCGGAAGAAAAAGAGATTCTGCGTGATTTTGAAGCAGGAGAGTTTAAGTCTGTTGTCACGCCACAGCGAAAAGAGGAACTTGCGAAAGCTGCGGAAGAGACCTTCAAAAAAGATAAACGCATCAATATTCGCATCTCCTCACGTGATCTAGAAGCATTACAAAGGCGCGCATTAGAGGAAGGTATCCCCTATCAAACACTTGTATCGAGCATCCTTCATAAGTACGTATCTGGTAGCTTATATGATGCTACAGCTAACAAATTGCTTAACCCAGATTAACTTGAAAATCTAGACAAAACTAATTAGTTAAAAGCGCATAACCCGCATTTCTCACAACCTCAATTAAAAACTTAATTTGAGGGTTAAAATTTTCGATTTTTTATTAATCACTAAAAGTTTGCTGATTTTTTGAGAGTTGACCTAACTTAAAGAATTAGAAAAATTATATTTTCGTGTTTTTCACGACTTTATTAAGAAAATTTCCATCATCAAATTAGCTGAATTAATCACAAAACAGCTTTCTTCAAAATTATTAAGTTGTTTGCCGTCTGCTTAGAATTATCCGGTTCCTGATAAGGCTTGAATTCTGGAATGGACGATTCCCAAGATTCTTTGATGAGGGTAAGAACTGGCAATTGCTATGACAATTCTTCTGACACTCATTGTAATCCTTGCTCCCAATTTTAGAAAATTAAGACGTATGGTTCCTATGGTTGCTTTAGCAAAAGCGGTTTTTTTTAGACAAGTTTGCCGAAAAGCCTGCATTAAAACATAAGCCATTGATGATAACCATAGTCTTAATTGATTCCCTTCAAAATTTTGAGTTGAGGTGCGATCAACAAATAAATCTAATTGTTGTTCTTTAATTCGATTTTCCATTTCACCTCTTGGACAATATTTATTTGTGTATAATTTAGATGGAGAAATTTTGGAAGCTGGTAAGGAAGTAACAACATGACGAATTTTCAAGCCTTTGCTTCCATAAGAAACTTTGGTAACCACTCTTCTCGAACGACTCCAAGAGTCTTGGGTTTGGTAGTTAACATTGCTACGAAATACTCAACTCTTTCAAGTTCTTCACAAAAAGCGAAAATTTCCTCCCGAGAATAGGCGCTATCTCCTCTTACTATGATTTCTGTTTCTGTCCATTGTTCTCTAATTAATCCAATAATTCTTTGTAATTCCTCTAAGGCTCCTTCCGCTGGATCTACGTTAGAAGGACGTAACTTCGCTGATAATAAATGATGTCCACAAAAAATGTATAGAGGAGCATAACATACCCCATGATAATAAGTATTAAAAAAGGCTCCTTCTTGGTGACCATGTACTTGATCATCTGTCACATCAAGATCTAAAATAATTTGTGGTGGTGGCTGATGATAAGACTGTAAAAAGATTTCAACAAAAACTTTTTCAATTTGTTGAGGAAGATGTGCAATGCGATGATAGCGACTTTCTGGTTAATTGACAACTGTTTCTGGGCAATATTCAAGTCGATTGATCGTGCTTTTCCCAGCTAATTTACCCTCATTTAATTTCATCAAATTAAGTTTTGATAAAGCCATTTCCAGAGCGGGATCGTCCCGAATTTGGTCATGATCGTTAACATCTTGATAACCCAAGACAATTCCATAAATTCTTTGTGCAAGTAATTGATGAACTGAATAATCGACATAAGACGAATGCCGATAATCTTGAAAACAGTGAGCAAACTGTTCTGTAATCTTTAATTTTTGATCTAACTCTGCTAGCCAAATAATTCCAGCATCTGAAGTGATTTTACCTCCTTCAAAGTTGGCAATTATTTCTTTTTTTGATGCTTGCCAAGGAAGAACTGATATTGAGAATTTTCCCTCATAAAAATCAAATTTTTACTTTAACATTAGCTAATAATAACACAACGAAAGCTAGTTTTTAACTTCTAAATATTTAGTAGCCAATTTCCTAAATAAAGACGGAAATTTATTTTTTTTGCTCAAGGTCTAAGCTTTCTTCAAAATTTTGGCGAGACGGGAAACACACTGTCGTTTTTTTGATTGTATGATCGTTGACCTCAAACTCTCATCAGATCAGGCTTCTGACGTTTGCGTCACGCCATTTGTGAGAAATGCGGGATAAGTCCGAGATCGATCTGTAGAGCCTCGCTGTCTTTGGAAGGAGAGAGAGGCGCGATATGATCAAGAAAAACAAGAGATATTTTTTATAAGCATGAAGTTTGTCAAAGCCTAGCACTTAAGTAATAACTAATGTGAAGTGAATGGAGG
>CAZBPR010000066.1:10186-15725 GCA_964493825.1 uncultured Dactylococcopsis sp. | reverse complement strand
ATTAGAAACATCCTGGCCCATGACTATATTTGATATTGACCCGGATGAGGTCTATAAAATTTGCGCGAGTGACATTGTTATTTTGAAGCAAGCGATTAAAAAGATTCGCCATGACCTAGCCTGACATTATAATTATTATGAGGCGCGCACTCGCAACACTTTGAGATAAGCCAGGGGAGAGAAACCAAAGACTTCTCGTTTAATTAAAAAATTGCTATATCAATACTTGCTAACTCAGCATGACACTCTAAAGCTGTTGCTATGATAATGCGATCAATAAAAATCTTGAGCGCTATACAATCATTCGTGCTGATTTGATCGGTGGTTCTTCATGGGAGCTATTTTAATTTTCCATTTTCATAAATTGCTTCATAACTTTTAAGCCTAGTCTTTCAGTCTCCCTTGCTAAACTGGCAATGAACCGTCATTCTAATCTCGGAAACTTTGCCTGTGTTCTCTGTGATTTCCCAAACCAGCCAACAAGTCCGTCAAACTTTGTTCAATTCTTGGACAGTGGGCGTGTTACTGGTTGCACTTTTAATCGCTATCCCGATTTTATTCATTGTTGTTAGTGTCTTCGCTGAGACAGGAGAGATTTGGCAACATTTAGCGACAACAGTGCTTCCGGAGTATCTCCAACACTCTTTGATCCTGATGGTTGGGGTTGGTCTGGGAGTCGCGATCATTGGGGTGGGAACGGCGTGGTTAGTGACGATGTGTCGCTTTCCGGGAAGTCGGATGTTGGAATGGGCATTGTTACTCCCTCTGGCTGCACCAGCGTATCTCTTGGCTTATACCTATACGCATCTCCTGGACTTTTTTGGTCCCGTTCAAACTGCACTGCGATCTATTTTTGGCTGGGTAAGTGTGAATGATTACTGGTTCCCCGAAATTCGCAACATTTGGGGCGCGATCGCGATGCTGATTTTGGTTTTATACCCTTATGTTTATCTGTTGGTGCGGGTGGCGTTTCTCGAACAAGCCACCGGAATGTTAGAAGCCAGCCGTTCTTTGGGCTGTAATCCCTGGCGCAGTTTCTTTACTGTTGCCCTACCCTTAGCCCGTCCCGCGATCGCGTCGGGAATCGCCCTAGTTTTAATGGAAACCTTGGGGGATTTTGGCACCGTGCAATATTTTGGGGTGACTACCTTTACCACGGGAATTTATCGCACGTGGTTTGGTATGGGCGAACGCCTAGCAGCAGCGCAACTGGCAGCGGTATTAATGCTATTTATTGCCGTTTTAATTCTCCTGGAACGTTTATCTCGTAGCCAAGCCCGCTATTATCAAGCTGGCGGGAGTTTTCAAGCCCCACCGAAACACCAACTGTCTGGAAGCCGCGCTTTTTTCGCAATTCTAGCTTGCCTGTTTCCCATTGCTTTCGGATTTATGGTTCCTGGGATTTATCTGGTCTATTTAACGTTTGCCAATGCCGAATATACCCTGAATCAAAGTTTCTGGGATATTGCTCAAAATAGCCTGATTTTAGCGGTGATTAGTGCCCTGTTAGCCAGCGCGATCGCGCTCTTTTTAGCTTACGGACAACGTCAAGGTAAGTCCTGGTTACTCAATGTTGGTGTTCGTATCTCCGCTATGGGTTACGCCATTCCCGGAACTGTCATTGCAGTGGGGGTGTTAATCCCGGTGACGCGCCTTGATAAAGCCATTGATAACTGGATGCGAGCGACATTTGATGTCTCCCCAGGCTTACTGCTGAGTGGCACGATTATCGCCTTGATTTTTGCCTATCTCGTGCGTTTTCTTGCGGTTTCTTTCAATGCGGTGGAATCGAGTTTACAGAAAATTAAACCCAGCTTGGATGAGGCATCCAGAAGTTTAGGACATAATGTGAGCAGTACCTTGTTGCGCGTTCATACACCGTTAATGTGGGGCGGAATTTTAACCGCTGTGATGTTAGTGTTTGTGGATGTGATGAAAGAACTTCCGGCAACCCTTCTGATTCGTCCCTTTAATTTTGACACCCTAGCAGTACAAGTGTATCAATATGCCTCTGATGAACGGTTGATCGAAGCTGCTGCACCGGCTTTAACCATTATCTTAGTTGGCATAATTCCGGTGATCTTCTTAAGCTTTAAAATTGCTCAATCTCGGAATAGTTAATTGGGGTTTTTCAGAATTTAGATACGTAGCTTCGGGGCAAACACAGGTTCACCCCAAACAATCAGTATCAATTAATTAGAAAGATAGTCTAATGCTTCTAGTTTTCCTAATATTTTCGCAACACTTTCCTCTAAGGATTCTAAGTCAGTGCGACATTCCACTTCTGGATTCGTCGGGGGTTCATAGGGATCATCAATTCCAGTAAATTTTTCGATTTCTCCGGCTCGTGCTCTTTTATACAACCCTTTAACATCTCGTTCTTCGCAAACGTTGAGAGGGGCGTTAACAAAAATTTCCACAAAACTCCCAATTTGTTGACGGACTTCCTCTCTGATTTCCCGATAGGGAGAAATGGCTGACACAATCACAATCACCCCATTACGCGTGAGAAGGTGCGCAACAAAGCCAATGCGACGGATATTAGTATCCCGATCTTCTTTGCTAAACCCTAAACCCTTAGTCAGGTTTTGACGAACAATATCGCCATCTAACACTTCTAGTTTTTCACAATTGCGTGATCGCAGCTCTTGTTCTAAAGCTTTTGTAATGGTTGTTTTGCCCGCACCACTTAAACCCGTTAACCAAATGGTGACACCACGATGTTTCATCAATGAATTTCCTAACCTGTTTACTAACGATTCAATCTGTCATCATACTTGACTAGAGTAAACTTGCGTTAAATCCAGAAGAAACTTTTTTCAGTCAGTGGTAGCAACCTCCCTTAACGCCAATTCACGGTAGTAAACTAGGAGTACTGAAAGTAATTCTTAATAAGTTGCGATGAATTCTGCTCATCAAAATCAAGGTCAGCCCTTTTGGAAACGCCGACAACTCCTGAAATGGGGAGCGGCTAGCATTGGCATTTTGGGAACCAGTCTCTTGTTTAACCCAGTTGCTCAAAGTAAAAATCAACCAATGATTCCTTCTCCCCCTGAAGATACCCCATTGCAGGGAAATGGCATTAATCCCTTTACCTTTCTGCGAGACTTCGATTACGGAACGGTTAAACGAGAAAATGGGCGTACCGTGCGCGAGTTTTATCTGGAAGCCACATCCGGCATTATTGAACTGAATACTGTGGTTTCCTTTCGCACTTGGACTTACAACGATCGCGTTCCCGGTCCGACTTTAAGAGCCAAAAGCGGCGATCGCGTGCGGGTCATCTTTAATAACCAAGCCGGACGCTTTCATACAGTTCATTTCCATGGGATTCACCCTGCTTCAGAAGATGGGATTCGTTCCGTGCGCCATGATCAACAAGTCGTCTATGAGTTTGATGCTCAACCCTATGGCGTTCACCTCTATCATTGTCACGTTGAGCCTGTCACCCGCCACATCGGGAAAGGACTTTATGGGATGTTTATTGTTGATCCCCCAGAACCCCGTCCAAAAGCAGATGAAATGGTTCTGATTATGGGCGCTTACGATACCAATGAAGATGAAACCAATGAATTTTATGCTTTTAATGGTATCCCGAACTACTATGATGACTATCCCATTCCCATCCAAAAAGACCAATTGATCCGGGTTTATCTCTTGAACATGATGGAATTTGCTTCCGCAGCAACTTTCCATCTTCATGCCAATATGTTCAAGCTATACCGCACTGGTTCCACTCTGAGCCCTCATGAAGTCACAGATGCCGTAACCATGGGTCCTTCAGAACGTCATATTCTCGAATTTTCCTATCAGTATCCTGGAAAATATATGTTTCATCCCCATCAAGACTGGATTGCCGAACGAGGTTGTATGGGATATTTCCAAGTAGTTGACAAAGCTTAAAAATCGGCTGGGTTACACTGATTTTAACCCAACCGAGAAATTATTCAGACAAACAAAGACTGACCTTCAATAATGAAGCAGAAATCTTTATTTCGTCATTGCTTCAATCTCTTGTGCCATCTGAGTCACTTCTTCCGCACTAAACACAGGTTGAGAGGGTGGCATAATCGTTGGCCAAGCCGCAGAAATCTCTCCCACCATCGTTGATAATTTTGCGTATCCTTCTGGATTCATTTGCACCATTTCTTCAGCGCTATTGTAAAGTAACTCTCGCGCTGTGGCAACAAAGCCTCTCCCATCTTGATACTCAGGAATATCGGTAAACGTCTCTCCTTGTAAGGCAATTTTATATTCTGCAGCTGCCGTAGAAATGAGAGTTGAAATCACTTCTCCTAAAAACTCGGGTGACTGACGTTCACTCGCCGGAACCACATTTTCCGCTGCGGTAAGGACGCCCATTGCTTCCTCATAAGCTTTTTTAATTTCTCTTTCTGAAGCACCACTAGCTGCCAGTTCACTGAGGCGGGTGAGAGCTTCATCAACTGGGCGATACAGTCCTTTTTCTTCTAAACTCGGAGTCAGGGAACTTAAAATTTCCTCTGCGGGATGGTCAAGGTGAGTCTGTGCCATTTCCGCTTCACCGCGCATATACAAATCAAGTCCAGCGATCAAATGACCTTTCATTAAGCGAATATTCGTCATATAGTCAGCATTGGTGCTAACTTCACCGCCTTCACCACCTTCACTGGCTTCACCACCTTCACTGGCTTCACCACCCTCACTAGCTTCGCCGCCTTCACTGGCTTCACCACCTTCACCGCCATAAGGATCATAGGGGGTAAAGCCTTCGCCACCTTCACTTTCTTCACTACTCTGAGCAATGAATTGGGTCATTTCTTCAGTCGAGGAAGAAGAAACTGCTTCTGTAGCATGACCCGGCGCAGTGACAGCACAAGTTCCCGCTAAAACATAGGCCCCAACACCAACCCAGAGTTTAATTTTTTGGTTCATTATTATATCTCCTTAATTAAGAAAAGTTTTCAAAAAGTTAATTGCTGAAAAATTATCGCATTTTAACTTTGCTTTGGCAAATTTATTGCATATCTTTTTCAAAGAATGAGAGAGCCATAAAAGGAAGCGGAATTAGAGAATTAGAATCAAGTTATGACTTCATTAACAATTCTCGGACTTGATCCAGGGCTAGCAACTTTGGGGTTTGGTTGCTTTAAAGCTGCAAAAATGACAACATCAGTGGCCACAGGAAGTAAGAAACTTAGGGAGAATAATTGTTACAGTGATCACTCAGTGCAACTCATTGACTTTGGTGTAATTGAAACCCCTGCTAAGCAACCTCTGGAAAGGCGATTAGCAACCATTTATGAAGACTTACAGAGTGTGATGGCTGAATTCAAACCAGATCTGGTTGCCATTGAAAAGTTATTTTTCTACCGGATGGGAAACACCATTGCTGTTGCCCAAGCCAGAGGTGTCATTTTATTGGTCATTGGACAAAATGAGATTCCCTATTTGGAATATAGTCCCCCGGAAATCAAACAAACCCTCACTGGCTACGGCAAAGCAGACAAACAAGAAGTGCAAACTGCCATTACTCGCGAATTCAATCTCTCTTCTCCGC
>CAZBPR010000066.1:6884-10176 GCA_964493825.1 uncultured Dactylococcopsis sp. | reverse complement strand
TGCCTTAGCGGTTGCTCTCACTGCTTGGTATCATTATTAGGAATTCAATTTCTAATTCTAGAAAGGATCACATCACATGGATAATGAAAATAAGCAGTTAGTCATTAATAAATGTTGAGATCAGTTGAATTTTTGCTGAAAATCCTCCTCGTTCTTCTCGTCGTTTTCTCTGCTGGGAAAGAATTGCTGCCTTATCAATTTCTGTTACAGCAATCAGCGCATCGATAACTTCGTATAAATCAGCGAGTTCTTGCACTAATTTTTCGGGAGAAGCGGTTGCTGCTTCTGTTGCTTCTTCAATGAGTTTTTGACGTAGCGCTTTTTGATATTCGTGATCGGAGAGAATTGTTGTTTCACACTGATTGCCTGAGTTTTTAATAATTTCAGGAATTTGATCGCGCACCAGTTTATAATATTGTTTTTCCATTAACTTTCACAGTCACTTTGTATATCCACTTCTAAGGTAGTTTCATCAACACTGATATAGAGAACATTGGGATTGCAGCAAACTTGACAATCTTCAACATAACTTTGTTGGCTGCCAGCACTAATATCAATAAATGTCGGATTGGTTTCACCACAAAAGGCACAAACAAATTCAGCACTATTTTCCATGATAGATTTTTGATCAGATTTAAGATAGATTAATAGTTAGACTCAACTAACTGAAAGTGAGTGGTATCTCTATCTTTTGAGATAAATATAACGAAAAGTCACTAAATTCTAGCAGTTGACCGAACAGACGCATACGGCTTTTACACCAAAGGTCTAATCTTTTGATTCTTAACATTTTGTTACGCTATAGGTAATTGCATGAGAAAGCAAGGAATCAACAATGAATAATAATATCCGTGTCGGAAATCTATTTGGAATTCCCTTTTATGTCAATCCCTCTTGGTTTTTAGTCCTACTCCTAGTCACTTGGAGTTACGGTGGCTACTTATCACAAATCCTACCATTAACAGGATTAACACCGTGGCTATTAGGGCTGGTTGCAGCACTATTATTGTTTTCTTCGGTATTAGCCCACGAACTAGGACATAGTTTAGTTGCGATTAATCAAGGCATTAAAGTTAACTCTATTACCCTATTTATTTTTGGGGGATTAGCCAGTTTAGAAGAAGACTCTAAAAGTCCTGGAGATGCTTTCCTGGTCGCGATCGCGGGACCGGTTGTTAGCCTCATGTTATTCGGAGTTTTCACGATCATTAACCTGTCACTTCCTCTACCTGACCCCTTAACAGCAGTAGTTGGATTACTCGCTACCGTTAACCTCATCCTTGCCCTATTTAACATGATTCCGGGCTTACCGCTTGATGGAGGGAACGTCTTGAAATCTTTAGTTTGGAAAATCACTGGCAATCAGTATCGGGGAATTTGGATTGCGAGTATCGTCGGTCAGTTTCTTGGCTGGATTGCGATTATCTTAGGTGTCTTTTCTGTCTTTGGAATCACAGAATTTGGTAGCATCTGGACAGCATTAATTGGCTTTTTCTTACTACAAAATGCGGGTCGTTCTGCTCAATCAGCAACCCTGCAAGATAAGCTGAGTCGATTCACCGCTGAAGAAGCAGTGAGTAAAAATAGCCCGGTTGTTTCTGCTGATTTAACCTTACGTGAGTTTGTGAATGAATATGTCATTGGCAAAGGCGAATGGCGTAAATTTATTGTTACTGACGAGGAAGGAAAACTAATTGGTCAACTCAATGTTGATGACTTGAAAATTATTTCTACTTCCGAATGGAATCAACGCACCGTTCGTGAGTTAGCAAAATCTCAGGACGTTGATTCAGTGAAGCCGAAACAATCATTGTTAGAAGTCGTGATGATGTTTGAAAAGAACAAGCAAAATGAAGTTGCAGTCATCGGCGATAATGGCGTTGTCTTTGGATTAATCGAAAAGTCTGGAATTGCTAAATTTTTAGAAGAACGTCAAGAAGACCTAAAAGCTGCTTAGCATTGGTGCATGGCTATAACACTCCAATGATTCATTTAAGTTGGGCTCTATTTATATGAACCCAACTTAATTTGCTTTAGCTATTCTATTTTCACAATCGGAAATGCTGAGGATAAGAACGTCATGGTTGGCGTTCATTCAAATTATCGGAAATGCTGGAAATAAGAGGCACAGGAGGGATTTGTTCTGATTCAAGATTGTGCATCCAAAGAAAGCTGATCAATAAGGCACCAACACCAGAAACAGCCATGGAAAGAAAGAAGGGCCAAGGGGTTTGAAACCATTGCATAACCAGCTTAATGATATTTCTCATAGAATTATGTTGATTTTCCTGAAAAGAAAAAGGAAAGATAGATCGCCAAGGATCCCAGTTGAATCGATAAACTCAGCCAGGAAAGTTCTCCTTGATAAATGGAAATGCCAATCGCTAAGACGAGAGGGGATGAAAAATGCTTTCCATCATGGTTTTAGGAATGACGAGACATCACCGTGCGGATAAAGAATTTTTCCGCTTCGATCCAAACAAACATCAGAGTGCTAAAGCCAAAGCAGATCAGTAATTCGATCGCGCTGAGGGGATGCAAGCCAAAAAAGGTTTGCAAAGCAGGCACATAAATCAGTAATAGTTGCAAAACAGTCGTGAGGAGTACCGACCCTAAAACATAGGGATTAGAAATCGGATTCAGTTCCCATGTTAATTGCGTGTCAGACCGTATCGCTAAGGCATGACCCATCTGAGCCAGACAGAGCGTAGTAAAGACCATAGTTTTCCAGGTTTCTGGATTACGGGGATAGTCCGCACCATGAGTGTAGGAATATGCCCAAACCATAAGCGCAATAGTGATAATAGCAAGCACTAAGCCAACACGAATCATATAGGATCCCAGACCACGGGCAAAAATACTTTCTCGGGGGTTGTAGGGAGGACGCTGCATGACATTCGGTTCAGCGGGTTCCATGGCTAAGGCGAGGGCTGGGAGTCCATCAGTAACCAAGTTCATCCAGAGAATTTGTAGGGGGGTAAGGGGAACGCCACCGAGTCCGATTAAGGGCGAGGCAGCGATCGTCAAAACTTCGCCAATATTGCTACCGAGGATGTATTTAATAAAGCGCCGAATATTGTCATAAACCACTCGTCCTTCTTCGGTCGCAGCAACAATCGTGGCAAAGTTATCATCGAGCAAGACCATGTCGCTGGCTTCTTTACTGACATCAGTGCCAGTAATGCCCATGGCAATGCCAATATCGGCTTGTTTCAGGGCGGGAGCATCATTCACCCCATCTCCAGTCATCGCAACAAATTCGCCCCGTCGTTGTAGCGCCTGCACAATCCTT
>CAZBPR010000066.1:268-6874 GCA_964493825.1 uncultured Dactylococcopsis sp. | reverse complement strand
ATCCTTAGTTTGTGTTCTGGGGCAACTCGGGCATAAACACTCACTTGCAGAACTTTTTCCTCCAGGTCTTCTACACTAAGATGTTCTAATTCTTTCCCGGTGAGATAGCTTTCTTCGGTTGTGCTAATGCCTAAATCTTGCGCGATCGCGCGAGCCGTGAGGGGATGATCCCCCGTAATCATCACGGGACGAATTCCCGCTTGCCGACATTGAGCAACTGCTGTCCGCACTTCTGGACGAGGGGCATCGAGCATTCCGACTAGTCCTAACCAGGTTAAGTCTTGCTCTTTCTCAGCAAGATGATCCTCTGCAGGCTGTTGGGACAATTGACGCATGGCGACCCCTAAAACTCGTAATCCCCGTTGTGCCATTTCATTATTTTGTTCTAGAACGCGATCGCGCTGATCTGAACTAATTGAGCAGGTCGATTCCCCTTGTTGGATGTGGGTACATTGCTCTAGCACTAGTTCGGGTGAGCCTTTCGTGAATAGGAAATAAGATGAATCGGAAGAACCACAGAGGACACTCATCCGTTTCCGCTCAGAGGAAAAGGGGATTTCAGCAAGGCGAGGATAGGTTTCAGCGAGCGTGGTTTTATAAAAACTTCCTTTTGCGGCTAGGGTGAGCAGTGCTCCCTCAGTGGGATCGCCTAAAATTGTCCACAAACTCCCCTCATGCTGAAGCGTAGCATCATTGCAAAGGGTGCTTGCCTGGAGTAAATTTATGAGATCCGGGTAGGTATAGGGGATAATCGGCTGTTTACCTAGGTAAAATTCACCGAGCGGACGATAGCCTTCTCCAGTGACTTGAAAAGAGTGTTCCCCGGTATGAATTTCTGGCACCACCATCTTATTTTGGGTCAAGGTACCCGTTTTATCGGAGCAAATGGTGGTCACCGAACCCAATGTTTCCACCGCAGGCAGTTTGCGAATCAGTGCTTGACGACGGACCATGCGCTGCGTGCCTAATGCCAAGGTCACGGTAATGACGGCGGGTAAACCTTCCGGTACCACGGCCACTGCCATACTCAGCGACACTTCTAATAATTCATCAAATAAGCTGAGATTCCCTGTACGTAATAATCCTCCTAAGACGACGAAGCCAACGAGAATTAAAGCCCCTGATACGAGCACGTTTCCCAGTTGTGCCATGCGCTGTTGGAGGGGAGTGGGTTCAGTTTCAACGGTTTGCAGTAATTGAGCAATCCGTCCCAGTTCCGTTTGCATGCCCGTATTGGTAACCAGCACAGTCGCGCGTCCTTGTAGCACTTCCGTTCCCTGGAAAACTTGGTTTACGCGATCGCCTAAAACCGTATCCTCGGCTAATACAATGCCCGCTCGTTTGCTGACACCCACCGCTTCTCCAGTGAGCGCTGATTCTCGCACTTGTAGGTTCGAGGCATTCACTAACAGCCCATCTGCTGCCACTTGTCCTCCCGCTTCCAGTAGCATTAAATCCCCAGGCACTAACTCCTTTGCTGACACTTCCTGTTCTCGTCCGTCGCGAATGGTGCGAATCCGAGGCGATGACATCCGCTTCAGGGCAGCGAGGGCTTTTTCGGCGCGACTTTCTTGGAGATACCCGAGAAGCCCATTGAGGAGAACAATCGCAAAAATCGCGATCGCGTCTTTAGGAAACGAACGATCCATAAGGTCTAAGCCAGCAGACACAAAGGCGACTACAATCAGCATAATCAGCATGATGTTCTTGAACTGGTCAAGGACAATTTCCCAAGTGCGGCGTCCGGCGGTTTCCTTTAATTCGTTGGGACCAACGGTTTGTAAGCGTTCTGTCACTTGCTCTTGGGTTAACCCGGTTGCGCGATCGCTGCTGAGATGGCTGATTGCATCTTCTGGCGAAAGAGTATGCCAGCGAGCAGTTGCCGATAAATCAGTCGAGAGTGAAGGGAACGACATTGTTGAAACTCCGAAATAAATGAAGTTATACACTTAATCATAGAGCCATATTAAATAAATTGACACTATTTTTTAGTGCCAATCAAGAATCTTGATGAATAGTAACCCTTTTCTACCCTCAACCCTGATTAGCCGTGAAACAGAATTCCACCAGATCTGTGAACTACTTTTACAAGACAAGGATTTTGTCCTGGTCGGCATTCCAGGGATGGGGCGTCGCACTCTCTTACGGGAAGCAACCTGTGCTACGAAAGGGAGACTATTAGAAATTGATTGTCTCCGCAGCACCTATGCTAAGCAGTTTTTAAGGCTCGTTGCCAACAGCATCACAGACTGTTTTTCTAGCCCAGAAGAAATTCAATTGTTACAACAGTGGGTACTGCCGTATCCAATAACGATTGAATCTTCTCTCAGTAAGGGCGTGCAAATGGTTTGGCATCTCCCTGCTAGTCAAGAATGGCAACTCTTTATCGCACTATTAACTTTGCCTCAATTTCTTTCAGAGAAACTCGATTGTCGGGTGGTGATGATGTTTCAAAACTTTCCTCATATTCGGTCTTGGGATCGGCAAGGAAAGTGGGAAACTTACTTAAGGCAAGTTATTCAAGAGCATAGTCGCGTTAGTTATGTTCTAGTAACTAAAGTTGTGGAACCTTGGGTAACTCAAAGTAACCTGGCAGTGATTCAGCTTTTTCCCCTAGAAAATGCAGTTATCAAAGCCTGGTTAGTGAAAACCATGACCCGACAAGGACTACAATTTAACAGCGAAGATCAGGCAATTGAGCTATTTTTAAGCTATGTGCAAGGACATTTTGGCGATGCGATAACCCTTGCCCGACGCATTTGGCTAGATCACAAAGCCAATGGTTACGCAGATGCTACCCTTTCTGCTCATCATGTTCATCGGAGTTTGCTGGCACTGGTAGCGGATATGTCAGTTACCTTCGAGACATTGCTAACCTTACTTCCTTCTAACCAAGTCCGAATTTTGGAAAGCCTTGCCCTCGATCCCACCGACCGTCCTCAATCTCGACACTACATTAAAAAGCATCAACTGTCGCGTGGGGGAGGCTTACAGGGAGCATTAAATAGTTTGGAACAAAAAGGACTAATCTACGGGGCAAACTATTCCTATCGGATTGCCTTACCGTTTTTCGCCTTCTGGTTAAAGTTACGCTTACTTTGAAATCTTTGATGATGCTTCATTTTCCTGGAAGGAATTTCATATTAAATCTCAATCTTCAAGGCATCTGCTAGAAATTCAATAAGTTGTTTTAGATCATAAAATTCTTCCTTAGTTTGATCACTAACCCACTTATTATAATTAATACTGACTGTAATTGTTCACTCCCTAAAATCAAAAAAAAATCAATAAAGTGAGTCTATTTTATTGCATAAACGCTCAATCCTTTTTTAGCATCTGTATCAAAATTTAACCCTACCTCAGTTTCAGATTCAGAATCAACGGTGATTTTACTTTTATCAGTATCATCAATTTTAATACTTTTAAGTTTAACTAATTTACAGTATGAAGATTGTTCGTTAACTAGCCAAAGATATTCTTCAACGCAGAGAGAAATATTTGTTAGTTTTGCAATGCCTGCTTGTGGTTTTTGAAACCATTCTGTTATTTGACCAATTTTTCTTACTTTGCCGATTAATTCCTTTCGACAAATTATCTTATAACTTACTAATTCAACTAAAGCTTCACACAAAGCTGTAACAAAATCAGTTAAATCTAGTAATTCTTGAGTACCTAATATTTGATCTATCCCTACAGCACCATGGGCAGCTTCATTTCGATAGTCAACAAGTTGTCTTAACTCAGCTTCTGCGGTACTCTGACCTCCTGCAATTTCCTCAACAAAATATTTAATCTTTCTATGATTTTTGATCCATTTCCAAGTATTTTCGATTCCCGTATTATTAAATATTTTTTCTAGCTGCTCCTTACGTAAATTTTGTTCATAGATTAAAAAAGCATCTGGTAGTAACTCGTACTTTTCATTATTAGTCACGCCAGAAAATAAACCTTGCAGAACTTTCTCTGCTGAAAGATGTTGAAATCTATTCTTTTTTAAGTCTAGTAGTAAACGTCCTATTCCCTCCCGATGAGCTACTTGTATCTTTTCGTCTAAATCTGAATATTGTGAGACTAACTCTGGTAAAGTTGATAACCAATCAGAGATAATATCTTCAACAAAACGCTCATAAATTGCGTATAAGCGAGTTACAGTAGCGCAATGATCATAAATTTTCCAATTAGTTTCATTAGGTGTAACTTTAACTAAATTAGAAAATTCAAAATTACTTTCTAGTTTTTCTCTAATAGCATCTTCTGTAAATATAATTTTTCTAAATTTTTCATTTGTTTGAATCATTGCACGAACAGTATTAATGTTCGTTCGAGTTTCTTGAAAAAGCTGTTCAAACATTGCAAGTTATTCTTTAACAACTTGCGAAAGCATGTTGCTAAATAATCTAATTCTTTCTTGAATATCTTTCTTGGTTTTTCCACTTCCAGTAAATAGGCGACCTTTATTTCCCTCAAATAGCTTTTTAGTCTCTTCTATAACTCTAGATTTTTTGTTTATTAAATTGCCTGAATATTCTAAGTGTTCACTCACTCCAACCATAACAGCATCATAATAATCTTTATATGATTTATCTTTCCAAGTTCCGGTTTGTGGATCAAAGGGTTTAAACAAGTACTCTTTATAAACTTGATAAGCTAGTTGAATTGTTTCAAGAAATATCGTTTTTAAAAACTTGATATCTTCGATAGAGAAACTTAAGCTCTTCATCATATATAAATCTAGAAAACCTTTCATGCCATTACGAAATTGTTCCACATTTCTAAGAGCAAAGAAACGTAGTACTAATTCTACATCTTCCATTTTTTTATATAGATTATTTGTCTCAAGTTCTGGACTATCGTTATCTATTGGAATTTCCCATGCTTCAGCAAAGATAGGATGGCGTGATAATTCAAGCAATAGTTCATTAAATTTTCCATAATACAAGCAATTACGCACTTCTTGACGACTTAAATCTATTCCTCCAGTATTAAGTCGCTCAAATGTTTCTTGCTTAAGGAATAATGCTTCTTCATCATCAGATGTTGATTCTGTAACAATTACTATAGAAGAAATAGAACGACGATCAATCCCTGCTTTTATTTTCCCAGGTAACTCCCCATACTTTAAACCATTTAGTTCTGGCCATATTGTTAAATCTTCCAATTTTAAATGATTTTCATAAAAATTAGAAATAGCAGTAATCCTTTGTTGACCATCCATTACTTCATAGTAATTATAGTCTCTTTCAAAAAGAAGAATAGGAGGAACTGGAATATTAATTAAAAATGATTCAATGAGTCGCGATTGTTTCTTAGCATCCCAGCGTGACCTTCTTTGATAAAAAGGTTGTAAATCCATATACTTTTGTTTTTTTAGGGATTCGGCAAAACTGGGAAGCCTTTCACGATTGATTTCTGTTAGTATTCTTTTTTCTCTTGACTCGTATCTTTCCTCAGCATTAGATAGAGCAGCCTGAGATTTTAAGGGAGATTGAGACTTCTCCCACATTTGTTTTTCAGCCGGTGCAAGTGACATGAAATAACTTCTCCGTCTTTCTCTTAAGCCTAACGTAGTACTACAGATTTAAGATGCAGTTTTATAACTTAGTTCAGCTTAAAGACAGCATTCAATTGTAGTACTTTGTTAGTTTTTTGCCATTATTCCATCTCCGGATCGTATGTTGAAGCAACATAGAGTTCTTTCAGTTGCTTTTCATCTACTGCGCCAGGGGCTTCAGTTAACAAGCAACTGGCTTGCTGGGTCTTGGGAAACGCAATCACATCGCGAATGGATTCTTCGCCGGCGAGTAGCATAACCAAGCGATCTAAACCGTAAGCAATCCCGCCGTGGGGCGGTGTTCCATAATCAAAGGCTTCGAGAAGGAAACCAAATTTTTCATCGGCGGCTTCTGGAGATAAACCAATGGCTTCAAACACCTGTTGTTGAATCTCTCGCTGATAAATGCGGAGACTGCCCCCACCAATTTCAACGCCGTTATAGACTAAATCATAGGCTTGAGCCCGTGCGGTTTTGATATCGTTTAAGTCATCAGGATGGGGTGCAGTAAAGGGGTGATGCAGGGCTTCTAAGCGTTTCTCATCCGGGTTCCATTCAAACATTGGGAACTCGGTAACCCACAGCAGGTTAATGGCATTTTCATCAATTAAACCGAGTTCTTCTCCTAAGGCTTGGCGCACGCGATCTAACGATTTATTTACGGTGACGGTATCTCCTGCGCCAAAGAGTAAGAGATGTCCCGGTTGGGCACCGGTTCGTTGCAATAATTCCTGTTTTTGTTCCTCACTGAGATTGTCTTTAATGGCACCAATGGTGTCAATTTCCATCCCTTCCCGCACCCGCACATAAGCCAAGCCTTTCGCGCCAGCAGTTGCTGCTTCTTTGAACAAGTCACCACCGGGTTTGATACGGACATTGGAAATTTGATCGTTCCCCTCGGGAATGGGTAAAACTTTCACTAAACCGCCACTTTTCACGGCACCGGAAAAGACTTTGAAGCCAGAATCTTGGACAATATCGGAGACATCGACTAATTCTAGGCCGAAACGGGTATCGGGGCGATCGCTGCCATAACGACTCATGGCTTCATTGTA
>CAZBPR010000066.1:0-258 GCA_964493825.1 uncultured Dactylococcopsis sp. | reverse complement strand
GGTGAGTCGGGGGAAGGGCCGGGGAAGGTCGATTCCTTTGACGGTTTTGAAGATGTGAC
This sequence comes from uncultured Dactylococcopsis sp., assembly GCA_964493825.1. GTDB lineage: Bacteria > Cyanobacteriota > Cyanobacteriia > Cyanobacteriales > Rubidibacteraceae > Halothece. The sequence continues at coordinate 199 of CAZBPR010000066.1, read as the reverse complement.
AAATCAACCGTTCATTAAGGTCAAGGATTTCGTCTTCGGAGAGGAAACTCATTTCCATGTCTAGCTGCGTAAACTCCGGTTGCCGATCCGCCCGTAAATCTTCATCTCGGAAACAGCGGGCGATTTGATAGTAACGATCAAAGCCAGATACCATCAATAATTGCTTCAAATGGAGGCATAGGCACTTATTTTAGTGAGG
>CAZBPR010000065.1:0-15823 GCA_964493825.1 uncultured Dactylococcopsis sp. | reverse complement strand
GTTGCGACCGTAACTAAAGGCATTGCGCCCTTGCCAAGTGTCTGCGAGTTGTTCTGCTGTATCCCAGTTACCATCAGAAACGCGATCATTGACTAGCGAGCCAAAATCACCCGCTGGATTAGAAAAGAGTCGTGCCGAGGGATTTTCCACTCCTTGCGCTTGCAATTCTAAAGCGTGCTTGCGAATAAAGTTGCGATCGCGCGGTTCATCTGCGGTTGCTGCCCGTAGAAACAAATCATCCAACAATTCTATGACATTAACAAAGCTATCGCGGAAAATCCCGGAGAGATTGCCCAGGACATCAATGCGCGGATGATTGAGGCGCTCTAACGGTTCTAACTCATAGCGAACAATGCGCCCGGTGCCTTCTTTGACCGGTTTGGCACCGACTAAGCTGAGGACAATGCCTAGGGATTCCCCTTTGGTTTTAATCGTATCTAAGCCCCATAGCATTACCGCGACGGTTTCCGGATATGTGCCATTTTCTTCGAGATGTTGATCGAGAATTTGTTGCGCGATCGCGCTTCCCCGTTCAAAGGCAGCAGGAGAGGGCATCCGATAGGGATCAAGGGCATGGATATTGCGCCCAGTGGGTAACACACCCGGACCATCTCGCAACAAGTCGCCACCGGGCGCAGGGGGAATGTATTCGCCATTGAGACCTCGCAATAAATTAGTGATTTCATCCGTTGTCTGACTCAGGCGATCGCGAATTTCTAAGGCTTCTTCTAAAAGGGGTTCATCAGAAAGATCAGAGGGCGTTTCGCCGTGCGCGATTTCGTCTAAAACGTCTTCTGGCAATTGCCCATCAAAATAGGCGTGCAAGTAACTCGCCAATTGTTCCACATTGGGAGGTTGGCCGAAAACGTGCAACCCAGAAGAGAAAAGACGATTTTCTAACACTTGCAGATAGTCATAGAGATCTTTGAGATAAGCATCAAAAATTTGAGGTTCCAGTTGGCTGACAGTTTCATAAGAAAACGGGAGATTTGGCTCTTGTAGCGCAGGTAACGGACAATCTGCATCTAAGCCCGTATCAACGACCTTAGTACAAATTGCTTCTTTCAACGGGAAATTCTTCTCTGGATCTTCGCGATACTCGGTAATTAAATCCCGTAGCGTCACCAGTTCTTTATACAAGCCAGCGCGACCGTAAGGCGGGACATTATGAGAAATTAAAACCCCATAGCCTCGCCGTTTAGCCAACATGGACTCAGACGGATTATTGGCAGCATAAATATAGAGATGGGGGAGATTTCCCAATAAGGTATCGGGCCAAGAATAAGCGGTATTGCCCAAGGGAGAACCCGGCAACCATTCCACGGTGCCGTGCATCCCGAAATGAACCACAGCATCGGCTTGGAATGCTTCCTGTAGCCATTTATAAAACGCTGCGTATTGGGGATGCGGGGTAAGATCCCGTTCAAACATCAAGCGCATCGGGTCGCCAGATAAGCCTAAAGGCGGTTGTACACCAATCCAGATGTTCCCCAGTTGTACCCCACCCAGTAAGAAGTGATCGCCCAATGTCCGAATTCCACTCCCGGTTAACGATTTCCACTGCTTCTCAATCCGTCGGCGTTGAATTGGTTTCAGCCATTTATGAAGGGCTTTAGCTTTAACCGTTGTCATCCCACTGGCACTCAAATCTGATGTGTGCGGGAGTTGACCGGAATAAGCCTCATCTGCTTTTCGTACTTGCTGAATCAACGCTTCTCCACTTTCTGGCAGTTCACCGACGTTATATCCTTGCGCTTGCAGTTCTCGTAATAAGCGCATTAAAGATTGAGGAACATTGAGCAGTGCAGCGGTTCCCGTTGCCCCATAGCCGGGGGGAAAGCCATAGAGGACAATTGCGATTTTGCGATCGCGCGGATGTTTCTCCCGTAAGGCAATCCACCGTTTGACCCGTCCCGTTAACCGTCGCACCCGTTCGGGAACCAGATAGATATCATCTCCGACTAAACCGCCTAAAGGCACTGGCTCGATCGCGCCATCTAACTCCGGTAACGCATACAAAACTACACTTTGCAGTCCACCAATTCCCTGTCTGGTCCAAGAGTGAATATCTTGGATTAAAAGCGGTGCCGCGACGATATAGGGGACATTTTTGGCTTTGAGAATGCGTGTGGCGACTGCCACTTGTCGCCCGGCTTCCATGGATCCAGCGGGACCGCCCACTAGCGGGAAACCAAGGGTAGAAACAATCGCATCCACTTTTACCGCCTCTTTTTTCAGCGATCGCGTGGCAATATTGCCTAACTCCCGCTGCTGTTGTTCATAAGCCGTTGTCACCCAATCTCGGACCGCAATATGACCTTCCACCCCCGTAATAAAGAGGGGAACCGGTAACAGGTCTGCACTTTCAAAGGCGCGAATCAGTTGGGGAATGTAAGGTTGCTGGGTCAGGACGTGCTTCCGATAAAGGAGGATGGCAACCACAGCGCGATCGCTTGCTTCTGGTTTCTGCTGCTGATACCACTGCAAATAATCTTGAGGGGAAGTGAAATAACCCTCATAATCAGGATGTAACAGACCCATGTTGGGTGTTTCTCTAGGCGACGGAATCTCACCGACGGGTAAATCAAGATAAGTTTTCGCGATATAGATAAACAGCGTGGCAACGTTTTCGGCACCCCCGGCATTCCAATAACTATAAATCGTCAGCCAGTGGCGTAAATCTTGCACCTTCCGACCGGGAAGATACTTCAACAACTTCGGTCCCACTTTCAAAAAGCTTAGATAGCCCGCTAACTTGTCCTCTTCCCGACTATTGCCGAACTTGCTGAGGATAAATTTAACCGGTTTTGGCATTCCCTTAGGTTTTTCGCTGAGGGTAAACGTTCCCACCTTTGTCAGCGCCATCAGTTCCAGTGCAGATTCAAACACCAAGCGAATCGGAATATTCTGGATCCGTTCCCGCAACCACATTACCTGGTCGTAGTCGAAGAGTAAACTGGCAAAGAAGACTTGCGCCTCTTGTAAAGCAGTCTCTATCTTCTCAGGAGAATTCGCTAAATCACGATGACTAAAGACAAAAATCTCTAACTCGGGACACTGCTGCTGAGCAACTTTTGCAGCTTCCCGATACAAGTTTGCATTGAACGATTCAAAGCCAGCAATCAGAACAATACGGTGTGTCATCCCCGCCCTCCCACAGAAACGCTCTACTTTGATCTTAAATCGGTTGCGGAGGTCAAACAGAGGAAAGAAACTTACCTTAAACAAAAGCCTCACTGCAAATCATCATTGCAATGGGTTTGTCTTCTAGTGCTAGCTTTTCGGGATGCTCTCTAAAAGCAATATTGAGGCTACAGCATTAGACTCTCAGGATTCTCACCTTGCACGAATCAAGATTTTATCTGTGGAGTCTTCAGTCAAAACGAAAGAGAAACCCGTCCCTGAGCCAAGCGATTGTTAACATTAAACCAGATGAATTGGAGAGAAAGCAACGAACTATACCCCACCCCTAGCACGTTTAATTGAACAATTACAAAGTTTACCTGGTGTCGGACCGAAAACTGCTCAACGTCTAGCCTTTCATATTCTCAAGCGACCGGATAAAGAAGTTGAAGCCCTTGCCAATGCCCTCATTGAAGCCAAAAAACAAATTGGATTGTGTCGGGTTTGCTTTCACCTGAGTGCTGACTCCGTTTGTGAAATTTGCCGGAATCCCAACCGCGATGACAGTACCATTTGTGTGGTTCCTGAGTCTCGTGATGTGATTGCCTTGGAAAAAACAAGAGAGTATTCCGGGAAATACCATGTGCTTGGCGGTATCATTTCGCCAATGGATGGCATTGGTCCCGAACAGTTACATATTCAATCCTTAGTAGAACGGGTGAATCAAGAGAAAGTCAAAGAGGTGATTCTTGCCATTAGCCCCAGTGTAGAAGGAGACACAACGACCTTGTATCTTGGTCAATTGTTAAAACCGTTTACTCGAGTCACACGCATCGCATTTGGTTTGCCAATGGGGGGTGATTTAGAATATGCTGATGAAGTTACGCTTGCACGGGCGTTAGAAGGACGACGAGAGTTAGAGTAATGTCATTAGCAAGGGAAAAGTTTACTCAGGAAATGACACTGCCCGATCATGAGATTGATTTGGCAAAAGTTGCACTCTATATTGGACAAGAGGAAACGCCCAGTTTAGACATTGATTTTTATTTGATACAACTGGACGAATGGGCCCAACAAGTGCAGGCGTTGCTTCCAGTAGAACGGTATCCCTTGCGTGTGATTCAAGCCCTAAACGAGGTTTTATATGAAAATTTGGGCTTTTACGGCAATGAAGCCGATTATTATGATCCCCGCAACAGTTTTTTAAATGAGGTTATTGAACGTCGCACCGGGATTCCGATTACACTCGCCCTGATTTATTTAGAAGTGGCGCGTCGCATTGATTTTCCGATGGTGGGAATCGGGATGCCCGGACATTTTTTAATTCGTCCCGAGTTTAAAGATGCTGGTATTTTTGTGGATGCGTTTCATAAAGGAGAGGTGCTGTTTCCACAAGATTGTGAGGAACGATTACAACAAATTTATCAGCAACCGATCGCGCTGGAACCCGAATTTTTAGAAGCGGTTAGCAAACGGGAATTGATTGCTCGGATGCTGACTAATCTCAAAATCATTTATATTAACCGCCAAGATTTAGAGCGTGCCTTAAGCATCATTGAACGCTTATTACTAGTCTTTCCGGATGCTATTACTGAACAGCGCGATCGCGGGCTCTTATCCTATCAGTTAGGACGTCTTCCTCAAGCCATTGCTGATCTCAAAACCTATCTGGCTCATTTTCCAGAAGCCTCGGATGCTGGCATGATTCAACTGCTACTGCGCCAAATCACCCCCGGTGAGGAGGAGTAAGCAGGAATCAGTTTGTTCTGCTTCGCACGGGCTAAGCCTCTTGGTCGTTACAAGCGAGTTAATAACCAATGACTATGTTCCTGAGTCTGTCCAAGGATGACTAATCATTGAAACCCACTTTGAATATAAAGGGCTTCTGCCACTCGTTTCAAGCGACGCAACTGCGCAGCCATATCTTGTTCAGTTAAACGAGCAGCAAAGAGGTCAAAGCCAATTTTGATCAGCGGATTCGGAATTTTGAATTCAAAGCGATTAATCAGTTTAGTGCCATCCCGATTCGGCTGGCATTCCCAGCGATCGCGCCCCTGAAAAAAGCCCACAAATTCCCAGACAATCAACCCCGGTTCTCGTTCCACCACCGTATTTTTGAGGGTGGGTTGGATGCCTGGTAAATCAATAATAAAACGGCTGCGACTGCCGAGTTTGGTATCCCACTCTCCAATGGGTTCACAACGTAAACGAGGATTCAACCAACGATGCATTAACTCGCGATCACTGATACATTGTTCCACTGTAACGGCACTGGCATTAATCTGAATCGATTGTTCAAATACTTTGTAGTCTTTCATTAACTCTAATTCTAAGAGAGCAGAATTTTCTCACTTCCCATCAATTCTAAAAAATCTTAATTTACGCTTTGTTAATTTTTGATGATGAAAACAATACCTATAAGAATTTTTATATTTCCTGAACCAAGACGATAAGGAAATTAATTTTAGACCTCGTATTTCTTTGGTTTAATGTTGGAGAATGAGATTTTCATACTAAAATAAAGCCAATTCATTGAGGAATGGCTTTTTTAGCTGAACTCATCTGAATCATTCTATGAATAGAGTCTTAATCTCAAAGCAACTGTACAACCTTTAACCTAAATCAGAAAGATGATTCTCTCTAATGCAATAACGGTATTAACACGACCGCCCCTATTACTAGCTCAAAACAGTATTGGTGATTTGCTCTCGCAGGTCTTACAAGATTCTAGAAGTTTTGTTTATGCGATCCTAATTCTAGTTGTGGGCTGGATTGTCGCTTGGGGCGTCGCTGGCATTGTGCGTGGTCTCCTCAAACGGACTGAACTCGATAACCGCATTGCCACCTGGCTCACCGGACAACAAGGAGATGAGCCCATTCCCATTGAAAAATGGACAGCAGATGTAGTGTATTGGCTAATTCTGCTATTTGTAGTAGTTGCCGCTCTGCAACGCTTACAACTGGAAGCGGTTTCAGAACCTTTAAATACACTGCTCAATGAAATCACGGGTTTCTTACCCCAAGTCGGTGCGGCAATCATTCTCCTCGGTATTGCTTGGTTATTAGCGACCTTGGTCAGAATTGTAGTGGTTCGCATTTTAAGAACGTTTGATATTGATCAGCGTTTTGGCGAACAGCTGGGCACCCCTGATAGTGAAATGACCCTGAGTGAAACCATTGGTAATACCCTTTATTGGTTTATTTTCCTGCTGTTCCTGCCCTCAATTCTCAGTACTTTACAACTAGAAGGAACCCTACGCCCGGTTCAAGAATTAGTGAACCGGATTCTCTCTATTCTCCCCAACATTCTTGCGGCCTTCCTAATTGTCTTTATTGGTTGGCTGATTGCGCAAGTAGTGAGAAGAGTAGTGACTAACCTTTTAGCGAGTACAGGTTCGGATCAGTTAGGCACTCGCTTTGGTTTATCAGGAACCAGTGAAACGCAATCTTTATCTTGGATTATTGGCACTTTAGTCTATGTGCTGATTCTGATTCCGGTCGTAATTGCGGGGCTAGAAGCACTGAAAGTGCAAGCAATTTCCGAACCCGCCATTGCGATGTTAGATCAAATTCTCAACGCTTTCCCCAAAATCTTTACTGCAGCGTTAGTGTTGATTATTTCCTATTTTCTCGCCCAGTACGTTTGTGAATTTGTGAGTAACATTTTGTCGAACGTTGGTTTTGATAATCTCTTTAGTTGGCTTGGCTTACAGTGGTCTCGAGAGGAAGGGGAAGCAGAAACTGTCCTCACGCAAGAAACTCAACAACGAGGTGCTGAATCACCCATCCAACGGCGTACTCCCTCAGAACTGATGGGGATTATTACTTTAGTCGGAATTATGCTGTTTGCAACCCTTGCCGCGGTCAATATTCTAGATATTCCGGCGTTGACAGAGTTAGTCAGTGGGATTGTCCTTGTTTCCGGTAAAATCATTGCTGGCTTAATTATTTTTGCGGTGGGCTTATATTTTGCTAATCTTGCCTTTAATCTCATTGTTAGTTCAGGTGTCCAACAAAGTCGCACCCTGGGACAAACGGCTCGCATTGTCATTATTGCCTTTAGTTTAGCAATGGGCCTCCAACAAATGGGCATTGCTCCCAATATCGTCAATTTAGCGTTTGGTTTACTTTTAGGTTCTATTGCCGTCGCGATCGCGCTCGCCTTCGGGTTAGGATCGCGCGACATTGCTGCTGAACAAGTACGGGAATGGATTAATAACTTTAAGTCGTCTCGAGACAATTAATGCCCCCTCTTTTTTGAACCGTTCTATTTCCTTCTTAAAAAAGTGATAAAAAGCACTTTCCCCGACTCATCACTGATCTGATTGAGTTGGGGATTTTTAAGGGCAGCAATATTTAACCAATAATTTTCCACACAAGCCTAAGGAACCAAGCGTCGATCGCGCTTTCCGTTTCGGTTTAAAATTAAGGAGCAAGCCTCAAAATTAAGGAGTGCAATCGTTGATGGCAGTTAAAAAACAATACAAGAGCTTTTCGGAACTCATAACAGAGTCTTCCACCCCAGTTTTAGTTGATTTTTATGCCGTTTGGTGCGGACCCTGTCAAATGATGTCCCCGGTGTTAGATGCTGTGAAAAAGCAGTTTCATGACCGTTTAACCGTGGTCAAAATTGATACCGACAAATATGCCGATATTGCCTCTGAATATCATATTCTTGCCTTACCGACTTTAATTTTATTTAAGGATGGTAAACCGGCACAACGCTTTGAAGGGATGCGAAGTAGTGAACAACTTAGTTCGGAGTTAGAATCCTTGCTGTAAGTGGGTCACTATTAGTTTTGCCTTCTTGGAGCATCCCCTCTCCTGCAATCCAAACTCCCGCTTATTGTTTCAAGGAAGACGCATATTTGGCATCTAAAGCCGCTTTCGGGTAAGCAATCCGTTTATGATTGGTTTGTTGCCAAACTCTTACGAAAACTTGTGCAATTTGTTTCAGTTCGGTGCGCGTTAAATTGGCATCTTTTAATTGTTGATCTTGCCAGCGCGAGCGAATAATTTTATTCACCATCGCCAACGCCTGATCCGGAGAAACATCATTCAGCGATCGCAGCGCTGCTTCACAACCGTCCGCTAGCATCACAATCCCAGTTTCTCGCGATTGAGGAATCGGTCCATCATAGCGAAAATCAGCTTCAGAAACGGTTCCTTTTTCTTCTTTTTGGGCTTGAAAATAAAAGTAAGAAATCAGCAAGGTTCCTTGATGTTCGGGGATGAAATCTTGAATGACTTTTGGCAAACCGCAACGACGAGCCATTACTAAGCCTTCACTAACGTGCTTCTTAATAATTTTGGCACTTGTATAGGGATCATTGAGCTCATCATGCTTATTTTTACATCCCATTTGATTTTCAATAAACCCTAAAGGATCATGCATTTTGCCAATGTCATGATAGAGAGTGCCCGCCCGCACTAATTCGACATTACAATTCAATTCTCGGGCTGCTGCTTCCGCTAAAGAGGCAACAAATAAAGTATGCTGAAACGTTCCTGGCGCTTCAATGGCTAAGCGTTGTAATAAGGGGCGATTGGGATTGGCTAATTCTGCTAAACGAATGGGCGTGACTAGATCAAAGAAACGTTCTAAGTAAGGAGAAACACCAAAGGCGACAATACTCCAAACCAATCCGGATAGCCCATAAATCACAGCATCGGGTAGCATTGCATACCAAATGGTTTCTCCAGTTGTATTTAAAATTAAGCTCAGCAGCAGATAGACTGCTCCTTCTACTAAACCGATTGCTCCCCCTAAAATCGCTAACTCCTCCCGCGATCGCAGCCGTCCGGCAATAGCTGCTGCCAGTAAACCGCCAATCGCCCCGGTAATTAGGGCTTCCCACGCCACAGAAATCTCTTGTCCACTCCAGAAGGTATACACTTCTAATCCGGTGACAAGACTTACTTGGGTTAAGGCTAAGCTCGGTCCATAAAAGCTACTCACCAGTAACCCTACCGCCGGTAAACAGGAGTAAGGCACTCCCAGCATTAATAAAAGCGGACTGGCAACACTGAGCAAAATCATTAAAACCTGATCTCGCCGACGCAGTTGCCGTTTCACTAAGCGCTTGACCCACCAAAATAGCGCGATCGCGCTGGTGACTAACAGAGCGCAGAGTAACAATCCCTCCCAACTAATTCCTCGTTGACTCAGCCCTAAAGCATCGAGGAGTAAAAACTGCTCCCGACTAATGATTTCTCCCGAGGACACAATTGCCTCTCCTGCTTCTAAACTCAGCATGACGGGAGGAATCGCAGAGACAACAGCTTCTGCCCGGCGTTCGGTTTGGGTAGTATCTTCTACCAAATTGGGAGCAAGGGTTTCTCTTAAAACTTCACTCGCGAGATCCAGGGTGGTTTCTGGAATTTTTTCCTCAAGATGGAGGGGAATTGCTGCTCTCAAAACTGACTGGGGTAAGCCGGGAGGAATCCCTTGGGCGAGCATTTGCTGCGCTGTTTTTGCAATCGCAGTGCGAGTGGCTTGCCAATCCGAAGGAGATAACTCTAATAAAACTCGACGCTGTGTTGCACTCAGCCAGCTAATTTCGTCATTTTGAGCAGTCGGTGTTCGATACAAAGTGGCAATATATTGCTGGCGCACCTGCTCAATTGTGGTTAATAACTGATCAAATTCTGACGAGGGTAAATTTTTTGATAATTGTGCCAGTTGCAATTGCGCTTGTTCAGAAAGAGATTCAGGTTGAATCGAAGGGTCGAAACGAGTCGAAACTTTTTCCCATGCTGAGTAAGAACAAGTCCGAAGATAAACCTGTACTGGTTCGGAGAGTTGCTTAGTTGGGGCAAAGAGTTCGCTTCCTGCTGCTGCGCGTAGTGCGGATAAAGCGTCTAAGCGAGTGGTAAGGGTGTCGAGAATGGCTTCGTTTTGTGCAGAATCAACCTTTAAAACAGGCGTTAAGCGCGATCGCGCTGCTTCCTGCTTTTGAACCGTTTTTAAATCATCTTTAATGTTGATATTAGAAGGGGCAATAATCGTTTCTGGTGCTCGGGTTCCAATCCCGAGTTGGGGCTGATTATACAATCGATTCCCGACCACTCCGGTTAAAGTGAGTAAAGCGAGGAGAAAGATCAACCACGAGCCAGACCTAAAGATAGCAGTCAGCTCTTTGCCTAACCGTTGCCACAGAGAAAGCCGATTTGGAGGATGATCAGCGAGTCGATGAGTAATACTAGAAAAATGTTTCATCAGCATTCAATCGCCTTACCGAGCTGAAGCAGTTGTTTAATCAAGCTTGGCACTACTCCATCAGTTAATAAATTTGAATTTTAACGGGTTTGCCGACGGGGTTGCATGACTCCAGAGGGCGCGATAATCGTCGCATTCAGTTCTTGGTGCGGTTCAAACCGAGCAAAGTGATAGCTCCCTGACCAAGTTGCCCACATTAATTTCAATCTTTGTTTCCATTGTCTCCTCTCTTTTTGCAATAAAAAACGCCAAGAGATGGGAATCGCACTTACCCCATTATGGACTCCCGATAAAGCGCCCACTAAAGCTAAATTGATTGGCTGCGACCCCTGACTCGTCTTTACCCTCCTCACACTTAGGGTTAAATCTTCTGAGGTCGTCGCAAAACAGTATAAAGCCAACCCAATGTCTTGGCAAGGCAGCGGCAATTTTGCCCGGGTTTCCTGTAGCGTTGTTTCTTTGTGAAAGCTGTCTTGTAGCGTTTCTAAAACTTTGTAACTGCTTTCCCGATTTAGAGATATTTGTAGCTGGTGAAAAAGCGCCTTTTTGGGTAACTGTTCACTAATGGCCCAGGCGAGGATAGTACTATAAGCCAGTAGCACTGATGTTTCCAAAGAGGAATGACCTTGTTGTTGCGCGATCGCGCTTAATTGTGCCCTTAATACCTCTGGTTGGTCACTGAAAAAGAGCATCAGGGGTAAGCACAGAAGTATTGTTTCACTTACTGTATAGTCCTGCTCTCGAAAAATTGGTTGCCATTGTCCCGTTTCGGCTAATGCCCTGACGCCTTGAGCTTGTATCTTAGACCAAGACTCGACCTTTGCTGAACCCGAAACTTTGTCAATTTTGGCAAGAGCACTCCCCACTAACGCCCCTTCCCAACGGGATAGAAGAGTCTGACGCATCATTTAACTCTCTTTTTCACCATGTAAATAGCGCACAAGGGCTTCTAACCCCAAGCGATAACTATCGGCACCAAAACCGCTGATTTGACCAATCGCAACTGGTGCAATGTAAGAATGGTGACGGAAAGATTCTCTTTGGTATATGTTGCTCAAATGAACCTCTACCACTGGGAGATTGACTCCGGATAAAGCGTCTCGGATCGCAACACTGGTATGGGTATATGCCCCGGCATTAATGAGGATGCCATCTTTGGTTCCTAGTGCATTGTGAATGGCATCAACCATTGCACCTTCCGAGTTATGCTGTTGACATTCAACATAGCTATGCAGCTCTGCGCTATAGTTTTTCAGAGCTGCATTAATTTGCTCTAGACTTAAAGCTCCGTAAATAGAGCGTTCACGAACACCCAGTAGATTGAGATTAGGGCCGTGTAACACCAGAATTTGTAGTTGCTGCACTAGTTTTTAACCATGCTTCCCTTAGCGATAATAGCGGGAAACTCGGTCTTCGACAGGGACTGGAATTGGCTCTGCTTCTGGCTCCATTTCGGGTCCAAGTAAAAGCTCAATCAATTTGCGACCCCAATCTTTCAGTTTTTCTAATGCTCTTTCTATAGATTCCATTGAACAGATGGCTCCTGTGAGACCTCATTTCAACTAACTACTAAGAGGTGATTTTTATCCAGAAATGGCACCACGCTCTTAGCGTAACAACGGAGATAGCTTAAGTGTATCTATAAACTATTTTAACTAACCAGATTAAGAATGATCCGGTAACTCCGCTTGTCTTTATGTATTTATATTAACTTTAACACATTGTTTTTTGACTCAATCGTAAGGGTGAAAGTAAGGTCAAACAGAGGCTCTAGTTTTTTGAGACTGTGTTTTATATAACTTTACACAGTTTTAAGAAAAGTTGAAGTTTTTGCGATCAGCTGTGATCCAACGCGCCAGCAGAGGATTGACTTCTTCTGGGGCTTCATCTTGAGGACAATGTCCCAATCCGGCCAAAGGGATAAACTCTTCTACCGTTGGATAATTGGCTAATTCTTTACCTAAAGCAATCGGCTCCCAAGGATCATTAGTTCCCCACAAAATGAGCGCTGGACACTTCAGTTGAGGTAATAAATCTTCTGCGAGGGGACCTTGAGAATAATTGGTAAACGCCATAAAAACCTCTGCTGCCCCTGGCTCTTGAGCGGGGGCAAGTAACATCTCTACTAAGTCATCAGTCACTGCTTCTGGACGTTGATAAGCTTGTAATAAAACGTTGCGTACAGTCTTCGGTTTGGCAATTTGATGGAAAAACCATTTCCCGATGGGAGGATAGCTTAAGATTTTTTGGGCAATGGGTGCACCAAAACGACGATGCCACGGTAAGGCTTGTCGCTTCCGCTCATGCAAGAGTCGCAAAGAAATATTCAGGTTAATTACCCCTAAACTGATTTCTGGGCGCATCACCGCCGCTTGCATCGCGGCGATACAACCAATCGAATTTCCCACCAAAAAAACTGGGGTTCCCACCACTTCCTGGCAAAAATCAGCAATTTGTTCCCCCCACGTCTCAAACGTATAATCCATTTCGGTTCCGGGTTGAGGTTTAGCGGAACCACCAAAGCCAATTAAGTCTAAGGCATAGCAGCGAAAGGATTGTCCGAGTACCGGTAAATTTTTTCGCCAGTGCCCAGAAGAAGCGCCAAAGCCATGAATACAAACAATTGCGCTCCCTTGCTCTCCACAACTACGGTAAGTAATGGGATAACCGCGCCAGGTCCAGGTTTTAACTTCTGTTTTTAAGTCTGATGAAGATGTCATAGTTTTTGTCAAGATACTCTAAATAATTTGTAACAAAAAGAAGAAGAATAGACCAGTACAATATGAGAGAAGTCGGAATCAACAGGCGCTCATGTCAATTCAAACCCCTAACTGGGTTAAAAATGCCGTATTTTATCAAATTTTCCCGGATCGGTTTGCCAAAGCCCAACCCCCAAAAGGGACATCATCGATTTTTCAGCACGTCAAATTTGAACCTTGGGAAGACCCACCGACCCTGCAAGGGTACAAAGGAGGAAATTTGTGGGGTGTGATTGAGCAGCTCGATTATTTGCAAGATTTGGGAATAACTGCTTTATATCTAACGCCGGTTTTTCAATCAGCTTCTAACCACCGTTATCACACTCATGATTATTATCAGGTTGATCCGATTTTAGGAGGCAATGAAGCCCTCCAAGCCCTTTTAAGTGCAGCCCATCAACGGAATGTGAAGGTAATTTTGGATGGGGTTTTTAATCACGCGAGTCGCGGTTTTTTCTACTTTAATGACATTTTAGAAAATGGTCCCTACTCCCCCTGGGTGGATTGGTTTAAGATTAAAGACTGGCCCGTTTCCGCGTATAATGGCGATTTACCGGCAAACTATGCCAGTTGGGTGGGCAACCGGGCATTACCGGAATTCAATCACGAAAACCCGGATGTAAGAGAGTATATTATGCGGGTGGGAGAGTATTGGCTCCAGCAAGGAATTGATGGTTGGCGATTAGATGTTCCCTATGAAATTGAAATCCCCGGATTTTGGCAAGAATTTCGAGATAGAGTGAAGAAAATTAACTCAGAAGCCTATATTGTGGGTGAAGTTTGGGGGGATTCTCGATCCTGGCTTGATGGAACCCAGTTTGATGGCGTAATGAATTATGTGTTTACCGGTCCCACCATTGCCTTTACCGCCGGCGATCGCGTGGATCGATCCTTAGTAGAACAACCGGAGTATAAGCCCTATCCCCCTCAAGATGCCAGCGAATATGCCCAACAGATGCAAACGTTATTAGATTTATATCCTTGGGAGATTCAACAAACCCAACTCAATCTGTTAGCCAGTCATGATACCGCTCGCTTGCTCAGTATTGCCCAGCGCGATCGCGCCAGTGTTGAACTGGCAACTTTATTATTATTAACTTTCCCTGGCGCCCCCTGTATCTACTATGGCGATGAAGTGGGCTTACCCGGCGGACTTGATCCCGATTCTCGCAGGAGTTTTCCTCCCGAAAAACAGTGGGACAAAGACCTCTTACAATGGCATCAAAACTTGATTCGTTTACGCCACAGTTATCCTGCATTACGAACTGGAGACTATCAAATACTGTATGCCAAAGACTTAGTTTATATATTTGCCCGTACTTTAGCCGCATCCGAATTAATTATTGCGGTGAATTCAGGTACTGATCCAGCATCTGCGACAGTTCCAACAGAGAAACTCCAAACTCAACCCCATCGTTTACTCTGTGGAGAAGCGAAGTTGCAATGGGAAATTAACCAGAGTCAGCTTTCGTTACAGTTACCGCCTCGCAAGGGTTGTATCATTGGGGATTAAAAGTTTCACTTTTCACTTCTCGGGAAGCTTGTTATTTTTTCATGAAAAAAGATGCAGAAACGAAAGCGCTCTGCATCTTCAAATTCATTCTCAAGTTAATCTAAGGAAACATCACCCAAATTTAGCGGATTTTAGCTTTTTGATTGAGGTAACCGCGACGGGAAAGAGGAACATAACCGATTTCATTCACAATGGGAGTGATATTTTCAGCGCTCAGAAAATATTCAACATAAGCGTCGACTTGGGGTTTATCCATTGCAGATTTTTTCACGTACACGAATAGAGGACGAGATAAAGGCGCATACTGTCCACTTTCAATGGTTTCTTGGCTAGGCTTAACCGGTCCGTTACCATTATCAATCCCGACTGCTTTGAGAGTATCTTGGTTTTCAACGTAGTAAGCATAACCGAAATAGCCTAAAGCATTTTGATCTCTTTCAACACCAGTGACAAGAACATTGTCATCTTCACTAGCCGTATAGTCGCCTCGACTTGCCCCTTCTTCGCCAACAATCACTTCGGTGAAATAGTCAAATGTACCAGAGTCAGAACCAGGCCCATACAAGCTCATTTCTGCATTGGGCCAGCTGGAGTTAACATCGCTCCAACGAGTGACGCTTCCTTGAGCTTCAGGTTCCCAAATGGTTTGTAATTGCTCAACGGTCATGGTGTCTACCCAGTTATTTTCGGGGTTAACGACAACAGTAATGCCGTCAAACGCAACTTGGAGTTCAACAAATTCAATCCCATTGTCGGCACATCTTTGGGCTTCTGAGTCTTTAATGGGACGAGACGCGTTGGAAATATCGGTTTCACCCCGACAGAATTTTTCAAAACCACCGCCACTGCCAGAAACACCAACGGTTACTCTGTAGTCAGGATTATCTTTTTGGAATTCTTCGGCAAGCCCTTCCTGAATCGGGTAAACGGTGCTAGAACCGTCAATAGCAACCAGATTGCCCTGGGAACGAACTTCAGAAACAGTTAATCCGAGAGTTGCGGTGGCAATAGCAACGGCTCCTGCAATAGAAAAACGTTTAAGCGCAAGTTTATTTTTAGGTACTACCATAATCAGTAAAATTGAGTTAAATTTACATCCATCCTAAAGATTACTGACTTGAGGTTAAGATACCTTTAATTTACTTTTATTACCCTAAGCTGTTCGTCATCTAAATAGGGTATTATTAAGAGTTAAATATCGGTAAAATG